>JAJYCN010000226.1 GCA_021778335.1 Acidobacteriota bacterium
GCCGTCGGGGTTCATGAAGGCCTGGCCGTCGTTGTAGATCATGAGGCTGGCGGGGGTGGAGGGATCGTATTGCGCGGGGACGTAGACCCAGTAAGTGTGCTGGGCGCCGGGGTAGGCCTGGCTGGGAAGTGTGAAGGGGCCGCGGATTACGCCTTTGGGGACGCCGTCCATGGGGGTGGCGTCGACGGAGAGGCGGTAGTAGGGGTTGCCGTCGGGCGAGGGGGCCTGGGGTTTGCGCTGGTGCGGTGGAGGGGTTTGGGCGAGGGCGGCGGCGGCGAGAAAGACGGGGAGAAGGGCGAGTTTGGTGGTCATGGAACCGGAGGCCAGGATATCACCGGGGCGGTGGGGATGTGGCGGGGGATAGCGGGTGAGCGGGCGAGGAGGCTATGATCGAAGAGATGGCGACAGTTCGCATTACGGAAGCTGAACTCGCGCGCGATATACACGGCGTCCTGGCCAAGGTTCAAGAGGGCATTGAGGTAATCGTGGAGCAGGACCATCGTCCCGTGGCTGTTATCCGGACGCCAAATCGGAGCGGGCGGCCGATCTCGGAGATCCTTCGGCAGGCGAAGGAACGTAACTCGACTGTTACGCTCGATCCTGACTTTGGAAAGGATCTGGAGGCTGTTATCGCGAGTCACCAGCAGCCATGGAATCCGCCGTCCTGGGAGTAGCCACCGACTGAGGCGTGGCCGTGAGGGCGGTGGGAGGATGGCTTGCGGTGCTGCGGTCGCGCCGACTCCATTCATGAAGCCCAGGGAGAGATCAGGCTCTTGCGTTTGCCGGTTACGGTAAGCGAGTTACGGGCGTGCGCCGGCGGGATGCCAACGCGTTACTGGGATGTATCATGGGGGCTTGGTTGACGAGAACATTCCCTCCGATCCGTCTGCGCTTGGATACTTCGTGCAGCAATTTGCGGCGCCGCTTGTGCCGACGCTGATTACGCTGGTGGCCGGCGGGGTCCTCGACGATGTGTCAAGAGAGATTGGCTACGGCTTCCACTACTACACGTCTCTAGTTGTGGACCGGGTGGCGCTGGTGGCGACGGTTGCGGTTGGGTACGCGCTAGGCGCGGCGGTTCGGCGTCTGATCCCTTCGGCAAGGGCCAGCGGCAAGTGGGTGTGGTTGTTGCCGGGGTTCGTGCTGATAGTCGCCTGCATATCGGAATTGGCGAGCCGGGATGGGAGCCTGGTTCCGCTCTTTTGGCCGACCTCGAACGGCGAGGAGGGCTTGGGCTACCTTTTCCTTACGTGCCCCGCCGGGGGCGCGATCTCCTATTCGGCCGCGATGCGGCGGCGGTGATTTCTGTGTGACGCGGAGCGGATGTCAGTTGGCGCGCCGGTGGATGGGTTTTCCTTACCGTTCTCCGACTTCACCCCGGTTTACACGCGGTTCGAGCGTCACGCGCGTGCGAAGCGGAGATTAGCGCTGGAGGGCGAGTATCTCGCGATCGAAAAGACAATTTGGAACTGTCCGGGCGGCGCTACATTCTGCCTAGACGGCGGATTCACGGATACATTCAGAAATCTCGTGACCTTGATCGTAGGAGATGCTCCTGACGAGTTCTACACATTTCACTTCTGGCTTGACGATGGCTGCCATCGACAACGCAAAGGCAGCGGGGGATAGCGGCAGGACATGGTGGAGGGTTGGCGGGGGGATTTGGGGAGGGTTTGGGTGCGGGTGCGGATGGGGGCGGGCAGTGGTTTGGTGACGCCGGGGGCGAGGTCGTAAACGCGGCCGCCTTCTTTGTTGAAGACGGAGATGGGCTCGAGGGGGAGCGCGGGCAAGAGACTGAAGCGGGCGAGTTACTCGATTGGGCGCGGGCGGCGGGAAGAGTAAGTGCCGCGGCGGCGAGTAACAGGGCCCGCTTCGGGACGGGCATGGGAGTTAGTCTGCCAGGAGGAACTGCTGGATGCCCTTGGTGGCCTGGCGGATGCGCTGGTTATTTTCGATGAGTGCGAAGCGGACGTGGCCTTCGCCGAGGGGGCCGAAGCCGATGCCGGGGCTGACGGCGACGAGGGCTTTCTGCATGAGGAGTTTCGAGAACTCGAGCGAGCCGATGGCGAGGTAGCGCTCGGGGAGCGGCGCCCAGACGAACATGGAGCCGCGCGGCGGTTCGACGGGCCAGCCGGCGCGGTTGAGGCCGGTGATAAGTTCGTCGCGGCGGGCCCGATAGGTAGCGCGGATCTTTTCCGTATCGCCGGCGCATTCGCGGAGGGCGATGATGGAGGCGATCTGGATGGGCTGGAAGACGCCGTAGTCGAGATAGCTCTTGATGCGGGCGAGGGCTCCGATCAACTTACGATTGCCGAGGCAGAAGCCGACGCGCCAGCCGGCCATGTTGAAGCTTTTCGAGAGCGAGTAGATTTCGACTGCGATTTCCTTGGCGCCATCGACTTCGAGAATGCTGGGGGCGCGGTAGCCGTCGAAGCCCAGGTCGGCGTAGGCGAAGTCGTGGACGATCATGGTGCCGTGGCGGGCGGCGAGGGCGACGAGGTTGCGGAAGAAATCGATGTCGACGGTTTGGGTGGTCGGGTTGTGGGGGAACGAGACGAGGATCATCTTCGGCGGATGAGTAGAGGCGCGGTAGAGCGACTCGAGGCCGTTGAGGAACTCGGCGGGGTTGGGCATGGGGAGCATGCAGGCGTGGCCTTCGGCCATAATGACGCCGTACTGGTGGATGGGGTAGGCGGGGTTGGGGCTGACGACCGTGTCGCCGGGCCCGATGACGGCGAACAGGAGATGGGCGACGGCGTCCTTGGCTCCGATGGTGACGATGGCTTCGGTGTCGGGGTCGAGTTCGACGTTGTAGTTGGCGCGGTAGCGCTTGACGATTTCGTTGCGAAGCTGGGGGATGCCCTTCGACAGCGAGTAGCGATGGTTGCGCGGGTTCTGGGCGGCTTCGATCAACTTGTTGACGACGGCGCGGGGGGATGGGCCGTCGGGGTTCCCCATGCCCATGTCGATCACGTCGAGTTGTGCCGCGCGCGCTTTTGCCTTCATCTCGTTGATGACGGCGAAGACGTAGGGCGGCAGTTTCTCGATGCGATAGAACTTGTCTGGCAGTGAGGACATAAGATTTTATTTTACGGGGCGGAGGACGGGTTCGCGAGGAGCGAGTGCCGGGGCGCAGCGGCTTCCTTCGCGCCAATGCTAGACTGAATCCCGAACTGACACGCGCGGCATGATTCTGAGCCTGCTCATCCCTACTCTCGATGCCCGCCGCGGTCTCTTCGCCGCACTCCACGCCGCCTTGACCGAACAAATCCGCGAAGGCGGCTGGGATTCCGAAGTTGAAATCCTCTCGCTCACCGACTCGGGCGATCACTCCGTTGGATGGAAGCGGAATCAATTGATCGCGCGCGCCTCCGGCCTGTTCGTTGCCTTTATCGACGACGACGACACGGTGAGCGCAGACTACGTTTCGCGTATTTCGACCACCATCCGGGAAAATCCGGATATCGACTGCATCGGCATTCGCGGGCAGATCACGTTCCGCGGCCGCCACCCGCGCGAATTCATCCACTCGGTCCGCTATCCGGATTACTTCAGCGTCCGCCACACTTACTTCCGCCCGCCTTATCACCTCAATCCCATCCGCCGCGAGATCGCCGCCCGCTACCGATTCCCCGATGTCAGCTACTCGGAAGACATCGACTGGGCGATGCAAATGCAGCGCGACGGGGCCCTGCGCAGCGAAGTCTTCCTCGACGCGGTTGTCTATCACTACCGTTCCCGGCGCGCGTGGATCTACCAGTGGCTGCTCGATGCGACCGAATCCATCCGCCACAGGTTCGGCATTCGTCTGGCCAACCGCCTCCCCGTGCAACTGGCGGCGCAGTCGTTGACGCGGCGCGGGTCTCGCGACACGTAGGAATCCATGCCGGCCATCGACTCATCCCGCGCGCCGAAAGTCTCCGTTGTCACGCCGGTTCACAACGGCGCGGAGTTCCTGGGCGCGTGCCTGGAATCGGTCTTCGCTTCGGACTATCCCGAGTTTGAAGTTATCGTCGTAGACGATGCCTCCACCGACGGGAGCGCTTCCGTCGCCGCTCAGTTTCCCGTGCGGCTCATCTCCTCCACTCACCGCCGCGGCGCCGCCGCCGCGCGGAACACCGGCGCCGAAACTGCCCGCGGCGACATTCTCTTCTTCCTGGACGCCGATATTCTCATCCAGCCCGGCACGCTGCGCGCCATCGCCGCCGAATTCGCTAACGACCCCGCGGTTTCCGCTCTCTTCGGTTCCTACGGAACCCACACCGTTCCCGCGAACTTCTTCTCCCGCTACAAAAACCTCGTCCACCACTTCACGCATCAAAATTCGAGCGTGGAAGCCTCGACCTTCTGCAGCGGCTTCGGAGCGATCCGCCGGGAAGCCTTCGAAGGAATGCGGGGCTTCGACCCGGACTTCCGCTACCTGGAAGACATCGAACTGGGCTACCGCATGATGCGCGCCGGCATTCGAATTCGGCTCCGCAAGGACCTGCAGTTCACGCACTGCAAGCGCTACTCCTTCTCGAGCCTCATCCGCTCGGACGTTGCCGGCCGCGCCATCCCGTGGACCCGCCTCATGCTCGCCCGCGGCGTCTTCCGCAACGACCTCAATACCCGCTGGAACAACGTGCTCAGCGTCCCCGTCGCGTTCCTCCTGCTCCTGTGCCCTGTCTTCTTCCGCCACGCCTGGGCCGCCGCCGCTCTGTCGATCGTCTTCCTCGCGCTCAACGCGAAATTCCTCTCGCTTACGTACCGGGAAGGCGGTCCGCGCTTTGCTCTGGCTTCGTCGCTGATGTGCTGGTTCAGCTATCTCTACAGCGGACTCGGGGTCGCGGCCGGTGCCCTCTCGCACGGCTTTTCGCGCACCCGCGCCCTCTTTCGGCCCGCCGCCCGGGTCATCGACGCATGAAAGTTCTCTGGGTGACCTTCGGGTTGCCTTACCCGCCGGACACCGGCTTCCGCCAGCGCGATTTTCACCTGATCCGCGAGGTTTCCCGCCACGCTGAGATCGTCCTGTTCAGCCTTATCCCGCCAGGCGGCGTAACCGATCCCGGCGAACTTGCCCGCTTCTGCGCGCGCATCGAAACCTGGCAAATGCCCCGCCGGCTGCCTCCGCCTGGCGGTCTCGCGCGCATCCCGGCCGGCGCCTGGCGCAATTTTTATCCCGAGGCCGCCGCGCGGCTCGCCGCACTGGTCCACGCCGAACAACCGGAGATCGTCCAGATCGAGCATTCGCTGCTGGCCGCCTACCGCGACGCCTTGCCTCCCTCGCTCCGCGCCCGCACCGTTCTTTCTCTCCACAACGTCGCCTTCCAGCAATACCGCCGCATGGCGAGCCTGGCCTTGAATCCCGCCACTCGCGCAGCCTACCGCCTGAAAGCCCGGCTCATGCGCCGCGCCGAAGCCCACTACCTGCGGCGATACGACGGAATCGTGGCGGTCTCGGCCCGCGAGAGCGAACTCCTCACCACGCTGGTTGCGCCGCTTCATCCCACCGTTGTCGAAAACGGGGTTGACTGCGAAACTTTGCGACCGCTCCCGCCGGGCGGCGCCGCGCTGCTCTTCACCGGCGTGATGAACTATCCGCCCAACGCAGACGCGGCCGTCTTCTTCACCCGCTCCATCCTCCCGCGCATTCGCGCCGAAGTTCCCGATGTGAAATTCATCGTCGCCGGCCACTCGCCTTTGCGCTGTGTCCGGGGCCTCGCCGCCGATCCGGATATTGAAGTCACCGGCTCCGTCGCCGATCTGCGTCCCTACTATGAACGAGCCGCAGTCAACGTCGTTCCCCTCCGCGCCGGCGGAGGCACGCGCCTGAAAATCCTCGAATCGATGGCGCTCGGGCGGCCCGTTGTCTCCACCACAATCGGATGCGAAGGGCTCGATGTCGAGCACGATCATCACCTCCTCATTTCGGACCGGCCCGTGGAATTTGCGGGCTGCGTGACCCGTCTGCTCCGCGAGCCAGCCCTCCGCCAACGCCTCGCCGCGGCCGCACGCGAGCTCGTCGAGACGCGCTATGACTGGAGAGCCATCGCTCAACGCCTGCTCAATCTCTACGGCGATCTTACCCGCGAGGCTTCTCCACGACGTTCGTCGGCCTCGTACTCGGAAGGAAGCTGACCGAACATGGCCGCCGAAGCACCGTTGGTCCGCATCATCTCCGATTGGGATTGCTCACGCCTGCTGAGGCAGACGCCGGGCGGCGCGGGAGTCTGGAACGGAATCCGCTTCACGACGGACCCAGTCCACGACTGCGATTACCTCGTCATGCTGAATAACCGGAAACTCGAACCCGTCACAGCACGTTGCGATCCGCGCCGGGTCTGGGCGATCATGCAGGAGCCCTACGTGCCGGGGCTCTACGACTGGCTGATCGAAGGGCACGAGCCTTACGCGCGGGTCTACACGCATTTTCCGCCTTTGTCCGATTCAAAGTACATCGCCTCGCAACCCGCCATGCCCTGGGAAGCCGGCCTGACCTACGACGAATTGACCGCCGCCCGAATCCCTTCCAAGGATGCGGGCGTTTCCTGGATCGCGAGCAACCTCACCTTCCTTCCCGGCCACCGCATTCGAACCGTCCTCCGGGACGCTCTCCAAGCTCCGCAGGCGCCGCCCGTCGACCTCTTCGGACGCGGCATCCGCTGGATTCCCCGCAAGTGGGACGCGCTGGCGCCGTATCGATACTCGCTCGCCATCGAGAACTGCCCGGGACCCGACCTCTGGACCGAGAAAATTGCCGACTGCTTCCTCGCCTGGACCGTCCCGCTGTATTACGGCTGCACGAATCTCGAAGAATATTTTCCGGAAGAGTCATTCATTCGAGTCAACGCCGCCGATCCCGCCTCGGTCATCGAGCGCATCCGCGAGCTCCTGGCGCGCGACGAATGGGAGCGCCGCCTCCCGGCACTCGAAGCGGCCCGCCGCCTCGTGCTCGAGAAGTACCAACTCTTCCCGTTTCTCTCCGACATCATTCAGCTTGAGCCGCCGACCGCCGTTGCGAAGCGCGAAGTCCTTATTCCCGGCTATCGCTCCCACCGCTGGAAACACCGCTGCCGTTACCTTCTTCACAAGGTCCGCACCGGCGAAGCCGGCGACTTAGGAAACGTGCTGATCAACAAACTCAAATACCTCCGGTGGTTCGGTGTCTAAACGTCCTCGCGTTCTGGTAGTGCACAATGACATCCAGCCCCATGGCGGCGCTTGCGGTGTCCTGGCGTGGACCCTCCAGGCTCTGCGCCGGGATTACGAAGTCACTCTGCTCACCACGAAGCCATTCGATCTCCCCGCGCTGAATCGCTTCTTCGGAACCTCGCTCGATCCGATTGACATGCACGCGCGGTTCATCCCGGCAGCGATTCGCAAAATCCTCGCGCTGGACCCCGATGCCGGGAGCATTCAGCCATATTGCTACCTGATGCGCAACGCGAAACGCCTGCGTCCGGACTTCGATTGCGCCGTGACCACCAACAATGAGGCTGACCTAGGCCTGCGCGCCGTTCAGTACGTGCATGCGCCAAGCTTCGAGCATTTGTATGGTAAGGTGACTCCCAACCTCGACCTTTCGTTTTCGCGCAAGTTCTCCGCCTGGCGCGAGGGCAAGGTCCGGCCGTGGATGGCTTTGGCGGATTTTTCCTTCGACCGGATGAAACAAAATCGAACCATCGTCAACTCCGGCTGGACGGGCAATTGGGTGCGGCGGCTATACAAAATCGAGACTGTAACGCTCTATCCGCCGGCCGCGGGCGATTTTCCGGACATCCCGTGGGAAGCCCGTCAGGTTGGCTTCGTCGTCCTGGGACGGCTGAATCCGCTTAAGCGCCCGGACCTTTGCCTGCGCGCCCTTCAAATCGTGCGGCAGTCGTTCCCCGGGGTCAAGTTGCACATAGTGGGCGGCAAAAGCGATTTCGAAGACGAGGTCGCGTACTACAAAGAACTGATGCCCCTCGTCGCCGCAAATTCTTCCTGGGTGACGCTTCACGAAAACATCTCGCGCCGCCGTTTAGAGGAGATCATCGCGCACCAGAGATACGGTATGCACGCCATGGTGGAGGAACCCTTCGGAATGGCCGTCGCGGAGATGGTCCGCGCAGGCTGCCTGCCGTTCGTCCACAACAGCGGCGGGCCGCCGGAGATCGTCGGTTACGACGCGCGCCTGCTGTACGAATCCGTGGAAGAGGCCGCGGAAAAGATCATGACTGTGCTGGCAAACGCCGGCGTGCAGTCCGAGCTCCGCGCAAAACTCAGCCTGCGAAAGTCCCTCTTCTCCCCCGATGCCTTCGTCGCCGGAATCCGCGCGGAAGTTGGTGAAATGATCCGGCGCGGGTAAGGCATGGCAGATCGAGCGGCGGACACTCCAAACCGTATCCTGTACCTTATGAGGAAATGCGGACTGGACTCGTTTCGGCGCGGCTCCAAATGACAACAAGCAAACGAATCCTTGTGACAGGCGCCGGCGGATTCATCGGAGGGTATCTCGTCAAACAGCTCAAGCAGGAGGGGCATTGGGTCCGGGAGGCGGACCGCAAGGCGCACGAGTTTTCCGCTTCCTGCGCCGACGAGTTCTCGATTGGCGATCTGCGCGATCCAAACGTCGTCCGTGAGGTCCTCGCCGGCGTAGAAGAGGTCTACCAACTCGCGGCCGACATGGGCGGCGCGGGCTACATCTTCACCGGCGAAAATGATGCGGCCGTGATGCACAACTCCGCGGCGATCAATCTGAACATCCTCGAATGCGGCGTGCAGGCGCGGATCCGGCGCTACTTCTTTTCCTCCTCCGCCTGCGTCTATCCGAAACACCACCAGCTTGATCCCGCGCATCCCATCTGTTCGGAAGATTCCGCATATCCCGCGTCCCCCGACAGCGAATATGGTTGGGAGAAGCTTTTCAGCGAACGGCTGTATCTCGCCTACATGCGAAACCACGGCGCTCAAGTCCGCATCGCCCGCCTTCACAATGTTTTCGGACCGGAAGGCGCCTGGAGAGGCGGCCGCGAGAAATCGCCGGCGGCGCTGTGCCGCAAAGTGGCCGAAGCGGCCGACGGCGGCGAAATTGAGATCTGGGGCGACGGCGAACAGACCCGTTCTTTTCTTTATATCGGCGAATGCCTCGAAGGCATTCGCCGGCTGATGGATTCCGATTTCCCCGGGCCCGTGAATCTGGGCTCGGAAGAGATGGTGACGATCAACAGCCTCGCCCGGATGATCATGGAGATCGCGGGCAAGCAGCTAACGGTTCGCCACGTCGCGGGCCCGGCGGGTGTCCGGGGACGTAATTCGGACAACCGGCTCATCAAGGCTCGTCTTGGTTGGGCGCCCAGCCTCCCGCTACGGTCCGGACTGGAGCAGACCTACTCCTGGATCGCTTCGCAACTACCCTCCACCCAACGATGAACCTCCGGCAATTCGAAAACCTCATCCACCGCAAGCTCATCTCCCTCGGATGGTTCGTCCAGCGCGTCTATCCCAGCGCCGGCGGATGGCTCTCCGATCGTGCTTACTGGCAACCCGAGTACGTGAAGCGGCTCGGCTTCCAACCCGCCACCCTCATCGACGTCGGCGTCGCCCGCGGCACGCCCGAACTGTATGCCGCCTTCCCCAACGCTTACTTACTCCTCATCGAGCCCCTTCAGGAATTCACCGCCGATATCGCCTCGCTCCTCGCCGCCCGCCCCGGCGCCCACTTCCCCGTCGCCCTCGGCTGCGAACCCGGCGAACGCGAAATCCGCATCGAACCGCGCCGCACCCCGCGCAGTTCCTTCTACACCCGCCACCCTCTCGAACAATCCGGCGACGCACCCATCCTCCGCCGCGTCCCCGTCGAAACCCTGGATCGCGTCATCGCTTCCGTGTCCTGCCCCCGCCCCTTTGGCCTGAAGATCGACGCAGAAGGCGCCGAACTGGACATCCTCCGCGGCGCCGCCTCCACTCTCGCCGACACCCAGTTCATCATCTCCGAAGTAAGCGTCCTCAACCGCTTCGACGGCAGCTATCGCTTCGCTTCCTTT
>JAJYCN010000227.1 GCA_021778335.1 Acidobacteriota bacterium
ACATCTCCTGATCGTCGTATATACGGAGCCCCCCGCTATGCCCCTGATCCTAGGCCGGTTCCCAGCTTCCTCGCTCTCAGCGTGGTAAAGTCCCGCTAGATGCCGGTCGAAGCGAAGTTGGGGCAAGAAGTCGCCGGGCACTAGCCGATCCTCTGGCCTATGCTGGGATTGACATGGACACACGCCTGGAGCGGCCGCTGGTGCTTTTCGATGGCCGCTGCGGCTTCTGTAAGATCTGGGTGGAGTACGCGCGCCGATTGACCCAAAACTCCGCGGACTATGCGCCCGCGGCGGAACGAGCGCAGGATTTTCCTTCGATCCCCGAAGAGGCCTACGCGCGCAGCGTCCAACTGCTTCTGCCCGGCGGAGAACGCCTGGAGGGAGCGCGGGCGGCGTTCACCCTGCTCGCACTGGCGCCGGGCAAGGGCTGGCTCCTCCGGCTTTACGAATCGCTGCCGGGCTTCGCCCCGGTCGCCGAGGCCGCCTACCGGCTGATTGCAGCCCACCGGAATTTCTTCTCATGGCTGACACGGGTGGCGTTTGGCGCGCGGGTCGTACCGCTCTCCTACGACCGGATTCACGGTGCATTCTTGCGGCTCCTGGGTTTTTGCTACTTCTGCGCCTTTGCCTCGTTGGGCGTGCAGATTCGGGGTCTCGTCGGCGAGGAAGGGATCAGCCCGGCGCGGCGGCTGCTTGAAGCTGCATCGCAGGCGCTCGGCCACGCCGCGTTGTGGCGCCTGCCGACGCTATTCTGGCTGAACTGCTCGGACACAGCGCTCGAAGCGGCATGCTGGCTGGGCGCATCAGTGGCCGTGGCGGTGATCGCAGGCATGCGGCATCGGGCCGCACTGGCGGCGCTTTATGTGTTGTACCTTTCCCTCAGCGGCATCGGACAGGACTTCCTTTCGTTTCAGTGGGACGCTCTATTGCTCGAGGCCGGCTTTCTCGCGCTCGTGTTCGGCCGTACACCGTTGGCCGTCTGGATGTACCGTTGGTTGCTGTTCCGCCTGATGTTTCTCTCGGGGTCTGTGAAGTTGCTCAGCCATGACCCGAATTGGCGCAATTTGACCGCCCTCTCTTACCACTACTGGACGCAGCCGCTGCCCACGCCGGTGGCGTGGTATCTGGCGAAGTTGCCCGAGATGATGCAGAAGATCTCCACCGCAAGCCTTTTCTTCATCGAGTTAGCCGTCCCGTTCCTGATCTTCGCGCCGCGAAGGCTGCGATGGATCGGGGCAGGATTTCTAGCCGCGCTGCAGCTTCTCATCCTGATTTCCGGTAACTACGCATTTTTCAATCTGTTGACGCTCTCGCTCTGCCTATTCTGTTTCGATGATGCAATCTTCGGGCTTGAGCGTTCCGTCACGCTCCGCGGGAGCCCCGCGGCGCTGCGGTTTGCGGCGGCGGCGATTGTTCTGCTGGGTCTGGGCGGGATGTACGAGACATTCCTGCACGCTGAGCCGGCAGGATTGGGCGCGGTGGAGCGGCTCGTCGGGCCGTTCGAGATTGCGAACACCTACGGACTGTTCGCCGACATGACGACCGAGAGAATCGAGATCCAGATTCAGGGCTCCGACGACGGCGTCTCCTGGAAGGATTATGTCCTGCCATACAAGCCGGGGCCGCTCGGACGGAGGCCCGCCTGGGTGGCGCCGTATCAGCCGCGGCTCGATTGGCAAATGTGGTTCGCGGCGCTGGGAAACTGGCGGGAAAACCCGTGGTTCATGAGCTTGATGAAAAGAATCCTTGACGGACAGAAGCCCGTGCTGGCGCTGTTCGAGCAGAACCCCTTCCCCAAGGCGCCGCCAAGGTACGTGCGCGCGCTCGCCTTCGAGTATCGATTCACGACACCGGCCGAGCGGCGCGCGACGGGGAACTGGTGGGCGCAGACGCCTCGCGGGGAATACTTGCGGGCCATCTCGCTCGAAAGCTTCGAAAAAGCCGGCGAGTAAGTCAGTCTTCCGTTTCCGCCACGAGACGCTCTGTGTTCATCATGTAGAGGCACATCTTCCCTTCGCGGTCGGTTTGAAAGAAAAGGCGCTGGCTGTTGGGACTGAACATCGCCGTCACCAGGCGCGGGTCCGAAGCGCGGTGCTCGGCGATGGTGAGCTCCCGGTGAGCGCGGCGAACCAGGAGGCTCAAATACGGCGAGGCCTTGCTCGCGCTGGCCCCGGCGAAGACGCTCGCATCGCCGTTGGGTGCGAAAGTAGCGTACTTGCTCGTATCGGTGACCCAGCGGTCCTGGTTGGTGTCCGGAAAGAACTCACGGATGGCGACGGCGTGGGCCGGATCTTCCGGGACACTGAGATACAAGACGGATCGTCCGTCGGGGGACCAGAAAACAGGGCCGAGTCCGCCGGCGGTGAGCGCGAGTTTGCGATTTTGACTCCCGTCGAAGTTCACCAGCCATAGCGACGAGTCCCCTCGGAGGTAGGCGACGCTATCCCGTCTCGGGCGAATCGATGGGAAGGAAATCGGCTCCTCGCTATCAACCAGCGTGACCGGACCGTTTCTTACGCTCACCAGGCGCAGCCGCCAGTGCTTCGGTCTCGTTTCCACCGCCGCGGCGTACATTCCATCGAGCGAGAGGCCGAGTCCCGAACCGCCTTCGTAACCCTCCGCCCAATGGTAGATTTCCCGCTCCCGTCCGGAGAACGGCGTGCGGTGGATGCCGGCCGAGTCGGCAAAAAACAGCATCTTGTCATCGGAGGTGAGGAAAAGGGACTCGGGCTTGAGTCCCTCGGCTTGAACGATCTGCTTGGCTACCCCACTGCCGGTTTCCATGCGGTAGGGCTGCATGGCGCCCTCGCGATCCGCCGAGTAGACCAGAAATTGACCACGCCGGGCTACAGCGCGGTTGGCCGGCGCCGGCAGGAAACTGGCATGGGAGGGATCCGTGAGCCGGACCATCCGGAATTCCGTCGTCGGATCGACGATCACACGGCGCTCGGATGGGAGCACGCTGCCGGCCGCCGCCGATGCAGGAACGATCAGAGTGGTCAGTAAGAACTCGCGGCGGCTGTGCATCCAGAGGAAGGCGTCCTGCGCCACCTTTGCGGGAGCGCCACGCCTGATACCATTATCGCCGCAGGCCCGCCGCCGGACCAAACTCCGCTCAAATCAATGCGGGAGCTAGAAGGGGAAATCTTTGTGAACCGGACCGGCCGTGGCGATCGCACTGTGAGCGAGGTACGGATACGGGTTCACAGGCGTACCTCCGATGCGCACCTCGTAGTGCAGATGAGGCGCGGTCACATGGCCCGAGGCCCCGCTCAACGCCACAACCTCTCCACGGCGCACCTCTTCACCCGGCACAACCTCGAATGCCGACAAGTGTGCATAGTAGGTCCGCATCCCGTTCTCATGCTCGATCTCGAGCAGATGGCCGTAGCCCGACATCGATCCCGCGAAAGCGACAATCCCATCCGCCGTCGCGCGAACCGGCGTCCCGATCGAAGCCGAGATGTCGACGCCGGTGTGAATTGCCCCTTCACCCGAGAACGGATCGGTTCGGGCGCCAAATGGGCTCAGCAGGCGGCCATCGAGCGGCCACATGCTTGGGCGGAGGTTGGCAAGCCACTGTTTCGGGTATTGGTGCAGGACACGTGTCGAGGAGGCATCCTCGAGAACGGCGTAATCCTCGAGGGACTCGTGATAGGACGGTATGAGGGCGGGATCTTCGTCGTGGCCGCCGTCGGGCGTCGCCTTATTGTCCAGGCCATATGCCAGACGCACTTCACTCGCGAATAGCTGCAGCGTGGCGAGTTCCTCGGTCTTCTGCCGGTTCTGGGTTTGCAGATCCCGATAGCGCGTGCGCAGAACGTCGACCTCGCGGCGAAGCGAGTTGTACCGGGCCACCTTCCAGGTCATGCGGGCGTAACTGAAGGCAAAACCGCACACCGTAACGAGTCCGATTAATGCCAGGACCAGAACCGCGTAGATGGCCCGATGCGGAATGTGGATCCGCCGTAGCCTCCCATGCAAGGAATGCGCGAGGACGACTACAAAGTACGGCTCCTGATGCATGTTTCTCCTATTTGATGAATTCGGCTTGGGCCGCATCGGGTGGGTGGCGTGATACAGCCCGCTCGCCGGAGAATCTAAAAATTAACGAAAGGTAAGGATACGCCAATCGCCACAGGTGTGTCAAGGAGACACAGGGGCGAAAATGTAAGATCGCCTACTTGAAAGACGTTATTTAGACCGTCTTTAAGTATGCGATGACGTTGGCCTTCTCTTCGTCGGAAAGAATGTCTTTGTAAGACGGCATACCATTGCCCCCAGCATTGATCAACTCGAGCACATTCCCGTCCGTCACAGGCTTCCCGTTCTTGAGCTTGTCGTGCTTGAACAACCCCTTGAGCGAAGGGCCGACCTTCTTCTCGTCGTTGTCCACGTTGTGGCACACTCCGCACTGCTCGAACGTTTCCTTGCCCTTGGCGGCATCGCCTTTGGGCGCGGCGAGGCTCAGGCCTCCGGCGACGAGCGCCGACAGAGCGGCCGGCACAATCAACTTGCGCATGATTCGATGGTTCCTCCCATTCGTGAATTTCCTCGATGATGTTGGCGCGCTCAAAGTTGCATCCTCGGTCGCGCCGGATCGCTGGAACAGAGCCTCTCCCTGACGGTAGGGGCTCTGTTCCGTGGGTAAACTTCTATCCTACAATTCCTGGATCGTAACTGTCTTCAGGGCGTCGCCCTGCTGCACCGCGTCGACCGCGTCCTGGCCGGAGACCACCTGGCCGAAAACCGTGTGCTTCGGGTCGAGCCATTCAGTCACGACATGGGTGATGAAAAACTGGCTGCCGTTCGTGTTCGGACCGGCGTTCGCCATCGAAAGCGAACCCGCCTGGTGACGGTTTTCCCGGCCGGCGATCTCGTCCTCAAAACGGTAGCCCGGGCCCCCACGACCGGTGCCGGTGGGGTCGCCGCCCTGAATCATGAAGTTCGCGATCACGCGGTGAAACGCCGTCCCGTCGTAGAAGCCTTCGCGGGCAAGGAACACAAAATTGTTGACAGTCTTCGGGGCGTCCTTTGCGAAAAGTTCGCAGACAATGTTCCCGCGGGACGTTTCAAACGTGGCGGTGTACTTCTTCGCGGCGTCGATCGCCATCGGCGGCGGGGCCGCGTATTGTTTGTCCATACGTTTTCAGTGTAGCGGTCACACCCTGCCGGCAGCCATCTCAGCGGCCATGTAATCCGTGGCGCGCCAAGCGTTGGCCAGGATGGTGAGCGTCGGGTTCTTCTCCGTCGAAGTCGGAAACGACGCGCCGTCGACGACGAAAAGATTCTTCACTTCGTGCGCCTGGCAGTATCTGTTCAGCGCGCTCCGCTTTGGGTCGGTCCCCATGCGGCAGGTTCCATGTTCGTGGATGGCCGCGCCGTTTACATCGAGCGACCCGCGCCGGTAGGGCAATACCTCGGCCTTGGCCGCATGGAGGATCTCCTCGCAGGTCGTGTACATCGCCTCCGCCATCTTCCGCTCGTTCTCCCCGATCGAGTATTCGATCCGCATCAGCGGGATGCCGTAAGCGTCCTTTCGTACCGGGTCGAGCGTGATGCGGTTGTCCGCCCGCGGCAGCACTTCGCCATACGGGTGCAGCGCCACCAGCGCGGGATAGCGCTGCTTGACGGCGCGCTTCAAATCGGCGCCGAAGCCGGGTAATTGTTTGGCGAACGATGCGCCGGCCCCGGCGCCGAAGCCCCAGAACTGCATTCCGTAACCGCGCAGGTAATCTCGGCCCTTCCCGCCCGCCGGAACGAAGCGCGGCATGTAAATATGCGCGCCGGAAATGCCATCGTCGTTGTGAACCGGTCCACCCATCAATTCCGGCACGAAACCGTACATGTGGAAGCGGATCTGCTCGCAGAGATACCGTCCGATCACGTCGTTCGAGTTGGCGATGCCGTTGGGATGGCGCGTGCCGCGGGAGTTGAGCAGCAGCCGGGTCGAATCGACGCAGGATGCGGCGACGATAACCCGCCGCGCGTGGATGGTGTGCTCGTCCCGGGTTTGCCGTCCGAAGTAGCGGACACCACTGGCGAGGCCATCGTCGCCGGTGAGAACCTCCGCGGCCACCGCGTGATCGACGATCGTCAGCCGTCCAGTGGCGAGCGCCGGTTCGAGCAGGTAGTCGCTCGAGTTGAAGAACGCCGAGATGTCGCACCCTCGGCCGCAGGCGCCGCAGAAGTGGCACGGGGCGTGTCCGTTGTGCTCGCGCGTGACCACCGCGCGGCGCCCGGCGACGATCTTCACTCCCGCATGATGCGCGGCGCGCCGGATCAGGTATTCGCCGCAACGCGGGTTCGGCGGCGGGAGGTGGTAGCGGCTCCCGGGAAGGAACGGTTCGTCGTCGTCTCCGCCGCAGACGCCGATCAACTGCTCGACGCGGTCATAGTAGGGAGCCATCTCGGCATAGCTCACCGGCCAGGGAATCTCCCAGCCGTCGAGGGCCGGCTCACGGAAGTTCAGGTCCGAGTAGCGCAAAGCGACACGGCCCCAAACGTTCGTCTTGCCGCCTCGCCCCCACACCCGCATGAGGTCGAACGGGCGGCCGGGCGGCGTCAGAACCGGTTGCTCGGAAGGCTGAAGATAGAACTCCGGAGGATGAAGGCCCCGGGCTTCCCGAGTGCGAAATTCCCACGGCCGGACATGGGTCCAGAACCGGGCGCGGTTGAACCGCTCGCCGGCATCGAGCAGAGTAACGTTGACGCCCTGCCGCGTCAGGTTCCAGGCGGCCATCCCGCCGGCGGCGCCGCTGCCGACGATGAGAACGTCCGCGATCTCCGGAGAGGTTCGAATTTGCATGCGGGTTAGTCCAGGCGCTGGTGCTCGGGATGCGTACAGCCGGGAAACTCGGCCAGCGGCACATTGCCGTGATAGCCGAGTTCAGTCACGAGCCCCTCACGGGTCGAATAGTACGCGTCGATGACCTGATTCTTGAGCGCCGTGAAGAACGGTGCCGGAGCGGCGCCGTCCAGACCGCTGATTCGGCGAACGGCCTCGTTCTGCCCGGCTTCAGACTGCGAAAGGAACTTCGCGCCACCCAACGATGCGACGCCCTCGCGGAGTGTGTCCCACAGCGCTGGAGAGCGGCCCGCGGCTTCATCGAGTATTGCCGGAACTCCGGCATCGACTGCGCCGGGCGTGTCCGTCCTCGGCAGAATCAGGTCGGACAATCGCGAAAGCACCGCGAATTCCTCGGCCGTGAAATTCTTCGGCTCCGTCGCGGCCTGCGCCGCGAAAGGCAACGAGGTCGTCGCCGCCAGCACCTTCAGGGCATCGCGCCTTGTCGCGCTCATTTCTCCGGGCTCCTCTCGGCCAGACGGACGCGGTAGTAAGGCAGGTCCTTCTCCGCCGGATCCATCTGAAACTCCTCGCTCGTCTTCGACGCATCGTAGCCGCGCCACAGCCAGGTCAGCTCTTCGGCGTCTTCGGCAAAACCCGGCGTGCGGCCATGCGCGTTGTTGGAAAAGCTCAAGTGGAAATTATACCCACGGTACTTGAGCGAATTCGCCATCTCAATGTTCTGCAGCGGCCAGCTTCCAAACTGGTTATCGAGGTCGTTGAACCCATCCTGCAGCCAGACCCGGATGTTCCGCTTGGCCTCGCGCCGGACCCTGAACGGATAGTCGTTGCCGCCTTCCTGCGCTTCCTTCTCCCACTGAATGCTCGTGAAGCTGCCGACGCGCGAAATGACCCGGCTGAACGCATCGGGCCGGAACCAGGCGGCATTGAATGCGCAGATGCCGCCGGAGCTCTCCCCGGCGATTGCTCGGCTGTAGGCGTCCGTCCGGAGGGCGTACTCGCGCCCAACCAACGGCAGGATTTCCTCGAGCAGGAACCGCACGTAGCGGTCCGAAACCGTGTCGTACTCGATCGAACGCATGCGCTTGCCGTTCATTGTCCCCGGCGAAATGAAAATGTGCACGATGACCGGGATCTGCTTCCCGGCCGTCAGGTTGTCGATAACATTCAGCGACCGCGAAGGACCGTCCCGCTCCACCTGCGCCTCGCCATCCTGCCAAATCATCACCGCCGCAGGGGTCTTCGGATCGTATTCAGCCGGTGTATAGATCCAGAAATCGCTCTGCATGCCCGGATAGATCGTGCTCGTGTGGACGCGCTTCTCAGTCAGGTGGCCGGGCTTCACGCCGGGGTGGAGATACGACTCCGGCCCGTAGGCAATGACGTTGAACTTCCCGCCGAATGAGGCGCCGTCGATCAGGTAATGAAAGTTATGCGTGCGGGAGGTAGCTAGCGAGGCGATGTAGAAGTGCAGTTTGCCCGAATCGAGCGGGGCCATCGGCGCCGGGGCGTCTTCGTCGATCACGATCCGCGGTTCGGACGTCGACTCGATGGCAAAGAAGAAATCCGGCCCTTGCTCGGCCACCGCTGTCCCCTTGGCAATTTCCGCCGCCGGAAACGCCTCCCGGATGGCTGAAGCCAACTCCGCCGAATCCGGATGCTCACGGGCCATTGCGATCAGTTTTTCGGCATCGGCGGGCGCGGCGAATGCGGCGGGAAACCCAAGCCAAAGCGCCAGGCACACAAGTGGACAAATGTTCCGTTCCGTCATCCGACGGCAATCATATCGCTTCGCTGGCTATACTCTCAATGCGCTTGAGCTGGCCGCAGGCGGCGTAAATGTCGCGGCCGCGCGGCTTGCGGACGAAACACGGCACCGTCTTCCGCACGATCGCCTGAAACGCCGCAACACGTTCGTCCGCCGGGGTGCCGTACGGAATCCCAGGCCCAGGGTTCAGCGCAATCAGATTCACCTTCGCCCGGAGATTGGCAAGCATCCGAGCCACGCGCCGGGCATCGGCATCCGTGTCGTTCACGTCTTTCAGCAGCACATACTCAAAGGTCAGCTTTTCCCACGGACGCAATGGATAGCCACGGCAGGCGTCCAGCAGGTCCCGCAGGTGGTACTTCCGCGTGATCGGCATCAGTTCCCGGCGCTGTTCCTCCGTCGAGGCGTTCAGCGAAATGGCAAGCTTCGGCCGCACTTCGGCCCGCCCGAGTTCTTCCATCGCGGGAACAATACCCGACGTCGACACGGTGATCCGCCGCCCCGACATCCCAATGCCTTGCTCGTCGGTGAGCAATCGCACCGCCTTCAGCACGTTCGCGAGGTTGAGCAGCGGTTCGCCCATCCCCATCATGACGATGTTCGTCTGCGACCGCCGCGGGTCCAGCCCATGCTCACGCATCACGTAAACCGCCTGCCCGACGATCTCCCCCGCCGTGAGATGCCGCTCCAATCCCATCAGCGCCGTCAGGCAGAAACGGCAATTCACCGGACAGCCCACCTGGCTCGAAATGCAGATCGTGTCGCGCGACTCCTCCGGCATCAGCACCGTCTCGACCGTCCGCCCGTCGGCAAGCCGCAACAGATAGCGGCGCGTCCCGTCGGTCGAATCAAAATGGGCGGCCGCCTTCGGCCAGCCGACATCGAGCCGCGCTTCCAACTCCTCCCTCGCGGCCTTCGGCAGCGTGGTGATCTGCGCGATGCGCTCTACCCGGCGGTCATACACGGCCTGATAGATCTGGCGAGCACGATACGGCGGATCGCCGGGATCGAGAACACCAGCGATATCGCTAAGCTCCATCCCCAGAATAGCTTGAGGAGATTTATTCATACTTCACTTTCAGCTTACCGCAGACTCGGGCCGGGGCTCCGGAGAGAACAGGTACAATAATGTTAGCCGTTTTCGCATGTCTTTGACGATCAGTTCCCCGGACACCGCCACGCTCCCACCGAGGGAGATCCTGACCACAACCCTGCCGAACGGGATTCGCATCCTGAGCGAGCACATGCCGCACGTGCGCAGCGTTTCGGTCGGAGTGTGGATCGCCACCGGCTCCCGCCGCGAGCGCGTCGAGGAAACCGGCATCTCGCACTTCAT
>JAJYCN010000228.1 GCA_021778335.1 Acidobacteriota bacterium
ACGAGCACATTCCGACAGAATCCGCGGATTCGCTGAGCACGATGTTGGCCGAGCCGGAAGAGTTTCCGGCGGAAGAAATTGAGCATGGCGAGGGCTTTGCGGCCCATGCGGAGGAATCGGCATACACGGACGACCCCGTACGCGTGTACCTGCGCGAGATGGGGATGGTAAGGCTGCTTACGCGGCAGGGCGAGATCGACCTTGCGTCGCGGATGGAGCGGGGGCGGACGCGCGTTCGGCGGGTGGTGTCGCGGACGGCCCTGGTGCAGCGGATGGTGATGGCGATGTACTCGGACGTTCGCCAGGAGAAGGTGAAGGTGGACCGTCTGATTGAGATGGGGAACGGCGACGAGGCTTCGAAGGAACGGCGGCGTGTAGCGGCGATGCGGCGGCTGGGCAAGGTGGTGAAGCTGTACCGCGAGCAGATGGAAGTGGCGGAGAAGCTGAAGGCGACGCAGGCGCGGCAGGTGCACGTGCGGCGGCGGCTGGCGGGCGAGGCGGCGCGGCTGCGCGTGCGGACGTCGCAGGCGATCCGCGAGGCGCCGTTCGGGGCGGGGACGTGGCTGGCGTTCGTGGAGGCGTTCAAGCGCGAGTGCGCGGAAGCGGGCGCGGCGACTACGGAGATGAAGCTGTGCCTGCGGGCGATCCAGCACGGCGAGGCTTTGTATGCGCAGGGCAAGAAGGCGCTGGTGGAGGCGAACCTGCGGCTGGTGGTTTCGGTGGCGAAGAAGTATGTGAACCGCGGGCTGCATATTCTGGACCTGATTCAGGAAGGTAACATCGGGTTGATGCGGGCGGCGGATAAGTTCGACTATCACCTGGGTTATAAGTTTTCGACTTATGCGACGTGGTGGATCCGGCAGTCGATCACGCGGGCGATTGACGACCAGAGCCGGACGATCCGGATTCCGGTGCACATGAACGAGAGCCTGACTAAGTTTGTGCGGGCGTCGCGGGAGCTGGAGATCGAGCTGGGGCGGGCGCCGAGCAACCAGGAGATTGCGCAGCGGATGGAGACGACGGCGCAGAAGGTGGAAGAGCTGCGGGCGATTTCGCGGGATCCGGTGTCGCTGGATCTGCCGGTGGGCAAGGACGGCGAGTCGACGCTGCAGGATCTGATTGAAGACCGGTGGCTGCGGCCGCTGACGGAGACGATGTTCGAGTCGGACGTGCGGGAAGAGACCGAGCGGGTGCTGCGGGTGCTCGATGCCGACGAAGAGCGCGTGATCCGGATGCGGTTCGGGATCGGCTACGAGCGCGAGCTGACGCTGCGGGAGATCGCGGACCGGGAGCAGTTGAGCCACGACCAGGTGCGTCAGATCGAGACGCGGGCGCTGCGGCGTTTGCGGACTCCGGAGAGCGTGCGGCGGCTGCTGCCGCTCGTAAGTGTGCAGTAAGTCAAGAAGCAAATCCGGTAGTAAGTCCTAAAACGAGACGCTGGAGGTGTGGCGTGCGCGCTGTCTGGCGCGCGGGCGCCGGCGGGCGGGGCCGGCTCTGAATTCGATCCAGAGGATTCCCGGGATGGGGTATTGGCGGGAAATTGTAACGCTGGTGGCGCCGGGGTTCAACGATTCGGAGGCGGAACCGCGGGAGATGACGCGGTTCATAGCGGGGGTTGCGGGGCGGCGGCAGCGGGACGACGGTCTCCGCGGAGGGGGCCTGTCGTTGGTGCCGGCTTCGTCTTCAATGCGGATGGGGGTGAGGACGTAGTTCGAGAACGAGCGCGCCTCTTCGTGGCGGTGCTCGAGTGCGTGCCGCGGCCGGGGAGCGTGATGTCGAGTTCAGCGAGCATGGGTTCTCCTTGCCTCGGAATTGTTATGGACACGGCGCGTGCCAAAGGAGCATGAAGCAAGAAGCCAAAAGCAAGAAGCCAGGAGCAAGAAGCAGGGAGCAAGAAGCAGGGACGGGGGTGGGGGTTCGATTGGGGGGATACTGATAGGTTCTTGAAGGGAGGCGTATGAAGCGGGCGTTGGTGCTGGCTGTGGCGGTGGCGCTGCGGGTTTGGGCGGCGGATGGGGCGGTCTGGTCGATTGGGGGGTTTGATAAGTCTTCGGCGGAGTTTCACGGTGAGGCTCGGGAGAAGTTGGTGTTTCGGGCCGGGCAGGGGGACTGGCGGAAGGATTGGCCGGCGTTTCAGAGGCCTGGGCAGGTTTCGGCGATTGAGTTTGGTTTGGGGGCTCCGGCGGCGGGCGGGTACACGCTGGAGGTTTCCGTATTGACTTGGACGCCTCGGATTCCGGCGTTGGCGGCGACGATCAACGGGCACCGGGGTTTGTTTTATTTGCAGCCGAATATAAATGCGGTGTTTGGGGATGGGGTGTTTGCTTTCGATCCGCATTATTCGATTTCGGAGTTGAAGATTGGGATTCCGGCGAGTTACTTGAAGCGGGGGGAGAATGTGCTGGCGCTGGAGCCGGTGGACGAGCCGGCGGAGACGGGGACTGGGGCGCGGAGCGGGTTTGCCTGGGATGCGGTGCGGTTGACGGCGGGGGCTCCGAAGGAGGAAGCGAGGGCGCGGGTGACGCCGACGGTTTTTTATCGCGGGGGCTCGGAGGCGTTGAAGGAAGTGGTGGATGTGGTGGTGCGGCCGGAGGCGGGAGCGCGGGGGAAGGTGCGGCTTTCGTTGGGCGGGCATAGTTATGAAGCGGAGTTGGGGGCCGCGGATTTTGGGGAGCAGCGGTTTTCCTTCGATGTGCCGGAGTGGAGCGGGACGGAGACGGCGCGGGTGGAGGTGGGCGGCGGGCAGGCGTATTCGTTTCCGGTGACGGCGGCGAAGAAGTGGACGGTGTATGTGGCTCCGCACACGCATCTGGATGTGGGTTTCACGGATTATCAGGGGAAGGTGGCGGAGACGCAGGCTCGGGTGCTGGAGCAGGCGGGGCAGTTGATTGAGGAGCATCCGGCGTTCCGATTTTCGATGGATGGGTCGTGGAACTTGCAGCAGTTACTCGATACGCGGTCTGAGGCGAAGCGGAAAGAGATACTGGGGTTGATCCGCGAGGGGAAGATGGCGATGCCGGCGCAGTATGCGAACTTACTGACGGGTTATGCGTCGCTTGAGACGTTGTACCGGTCGTTGTATGTGGCGAAGGATTATGCGCGGGAGTATGGGATTCCGTTCGAATACGCCAATATCACGGATGTGCCGAGTTACAGCGGGGCGTATCCTTCGGTGCTTGCGTCGGCGGGGGTGAAGTACTTCGTTGCGGCTTCGAATAACGACCGGGCGCCGGTGTTTGCGCATGAGCATTGGAATTCGAAGTCGCCGTTCTGGTGGGAGGGCCCGGACGGGAAGAAGATTCTGTTCTGGTATTCGCGGCATTACGAGCAGGTGGAGACGCTGTTCGGGCTGCCTCCATCGTTGAACGCGGTGCGGGAGTCGCTGCCGATTTATCTGCAGGCGTATTCGGGGACGGGGTATAAGTTGGACTCGGTTCTGTTGTATGGGACGCAGGTGGAGAATACGGACCTGTATCCGTCGACGGCGACGTTTGTGGGGGATTGGGATGGGCAGTATGCGTATCCGCACTTAGAGTACACGACGTTTCCGAGGTTTTTCGAGGAGATTGCGAGTAAGTATGGGGCGGGGCTGCCGGTGTATAAGGGCGACGGTGGTCCGTATTGGGAGGACGGGGCGGGGAGCGATGCGCTGTACACGGCGGAGGATAGGGAGAATCAGCGGCGGGCGCTATCGGCGGAAGTGTTGGCGTCGGCGATGCATTCGGTGCAGCCGGATCTTCATGCGCCGGTGGGGGAGATGGCGGACATCTGGCGGCATATTGTGTTGTTCAGCGAGCATACGTGGACGTCGTATAACTCGGTGTCGCAGCCGGACCACGAGGAGGCGGTGCGGCAGTTGGCGGTGAAGGATAACCACGCGGTGGCGGCGCATTTCGAGATTGCGGATGTGATGGACCGTTCGTTGAGCCAGCTTGCCAACGACATTCATATTCCGGCGGAGACGCTGGTGGTGTTCAATCCGCTGAACTGGCAGAGGGACGCGCTGGTGGAGACGGATCTGGGGCCGGACGCGGGGCTGGAGGATTTGACGACGCATGAGCGGGTGGCGTACCAGGTGATCGAGGCGAAGGAGAAGTTCATCCGGGTTCGGTTCCTGGCGCGGGGGCTGCCGGCGGTGGGGTATAAGTGCTATGCGATTACGCGCGAGAAGCAGGCGGAGCGGGCCGGGGCGGGGGAAACGACGGTGGAGAACCGGTATTACCGGGTTACTGTGGATGCGGCGTCGGGGGCGGTGAAGAGTATCTACGATAAGGAACTGAAGCGGGAGTTAGTGGATGAGAAGAGCCCGTATAAGTTCGGGCAGTATGTGTATGTAAGTGGTGGGGATGGGACGAGTATGATTCATCCGGTGACGACACTGCCTCGCGCGCATCTGGTGGTTGACTTAGCGGGCAAGGGACGCGTGGTGGCGATGGAGAAGACTCCGTTCGGCGAGAGCGTGCGGATGGTGAGCGAGGCGAAGAATACACCGCGGATTGAGACGGAGATGCTGCTGTTCGACGGGGTGAAGATGATCGAGTTCCGGTATCGCGTGAAGAAAGACGCGGTGACGGCGAAGGAGGCGGTGTATTTCGCGTTTCCGGTAGCGGCGGCGAGGCCGGAGTTTGCGTTCGCGCTGCAGCAGGGGTGGATCGATCCGGCGAAGGACGTGTGGCGGGGCGGGAGCCTGGAATGGTTCACGGTGCAGGACTGGATGGAGGCGGGCGGAGATGGGATGCACGTGGGGGTGATTCCGGTGGATGCGCCGCTGGCGAGCTTCGGAGATATTAACCGCGGGGAGTGGCCGGCGGAGTTTCATCCTAAGAGCGCGACGATGTTTTCTTACGCGATGAATAACTACTGGCATACGAACTACCGCGCGGCGCAGGGCGGGGAATTTACTTTCCGGTATGTGGTGACGAGCGCGGCGGCGCTGGATGCGGCGGCGTTGACGCGGCTGAGCGAGGAGAGCATGCGGCCGGCGGAGGTGAACCACGTTGTGTCGCAGGATAAACCGGGGAATCCGGAGCGGCCTCTGCCGGCGGAGGGGACGGGGTTCCTGGAGGCGGATGCGAAGGACGTGATGCTCGAGACATGGAAGCGGGCCGAGGATGGGAATGGGAGCATTTTGCGGCTGCGGGAGACGGCGGGGATGGCGGCGACGGTGCGGCTGCGGTTCTTGCATGGGAGGGTGAGGGAGGCGGAGTTGTGTGATGGGGTCGAGGGGGCGGTGCGGGGGCTCGCGGTGGCGGATGGGGTGGTGAGCGTGCCGCTTGGGGCGTTTGAGGTCGTTACGGTTCGGGTGAGGTGAGAGGGGGTAGCTCTTGGTGCGTGCGGTTTAGCGGGTGGGGGTGTGACGCGAGTGCCGCCTGACGGGTTTACGGCGCGGTAGGGGTGCCCGCTGCGGCTTCTGAGGCGCGGCGGGCCCATTCGGTATCGCCGATTGCCGTGAAGATTCGCGCGGCTTCAGTGAACAACCAGCGCGTCTCTCCGTCGCTGCGACGAGTGGCGCGGGCGAGTTGGCCCATGCTGAAGAGGCAGTTGGCTTCGCCTAACCGGTTTCCGATCTGACGGTGTAGCGGCAGCGCTTCCTGGTAGAGCCGCTCGGCTTCCCCATAGCGATCTTGCACGAGCGCCACCTCGCCCCGCGCCGCGAGGGCGTTGGCTTCGCCCAACCGGTGTCCGATTTGACGGTATAGCGACAGCGCTTCCTGGTAGAGCCGCTCGGCTTCCTCATAGCGAGCTTGCATGCGCGCCACATGGGCCTGGGCCTGGAGGATGTTGGCTTCGCCCAACCGGTTTCCGATCTGACGGTGTAGCGGCAGCGCTTCCTGGTAGAGCCGCTCGGCTTCCTCATAGCGAGCTTGCATGCGCGCCACATCGCCCCGCGCCTTGAGGATATTGGCCTCGCCCAGCCGGTCTCCGATTTGGCGGTACAGGGGAAGCGCTTCCTGGTAGAGTCGTTCGGCTTCCTTGTAGCGAGCTTGCATGAGCGCCAGATCGCCACGCGCCTGGAGGACCTGGGCTTGGCCCAACCGGTCTCCGATTTGACGGTAGAGCGGGAGCGCTTCCTGGTAGAGCCGTTCGGCTTCCTCATAGCGAGCTTGCGTGCGCGCCACCTCACCCTGCGCCTTGAGGACATTGGCTTCGCCCAACCGGCTTCCGATTTGGCGGTAGAGCGGGAGCGCTTCCTGGTAGAACCGCTCGGAGTCCTCATTGCGAGCTTGCATGTATGCCACTTCGCCCAGCGCCCTGAGGGCGTTGGCTTCGCCCAGGGGGTCCCCGATTCGACGGTACAGTGCCAGCGCCTCGTGGTCGAGCCGTTCGGCGCCCTCATAGCGAGCTAGCAGGAGCTCCAGGTCGCCCCGCGTCAGCAGATCATTGGCCTCGCCCAGCCGGTCTCCGATCTGACGGTGTAGCGGCAGCGCTTCCTGGTAGAGCCGATCTGCATCCTCATAACGATCTTGCATGCGCGCCCCATCGCCCCGCGCCCTGGGGACGTTGGCTTCGCCCAACCGGTCTCCGCTTTGACGGTACAGCGGCAGGGCTTCCAGGTAGAGGTGCTCGGCTTCCTCGTAGCGATGTTGGTTGTGCGCTCCATGTGCCCGCGCTTGGATGACATTGGCTTCGCCGAGCCGGTCTCCGATTTGGCGGTACAGCGACAGCGCTTCCTGGTAGAGCTGCTCGGCTTCCTCATAGCGAGCTTGCATGCGCGCCACTTCGCCCTGCGCCTGGAGGACATTGGCTTGGCCCAACCGGTCTCCGATTTGGCGGTACAGGGGCAACGCTTCCTGGTAGAGCCGCTCAGCTTCGTCGTAGCGAGCTTGAATGCGCGCCACGTTGGCCCGCGCCTGGAGGATGTTGGCTTCGCCCAGCCGGTCTCCGATTTGACGGTACAGCGGCAGCGCTTCCTGGTAGAGCCGATCTGCCGCTCCTTGCTGCCCTTCGAATGACAGAGAATCTCCGAGCCGCCTCCGCGCCTTGGCCAGGGAATTTGCGTCCGGCCGCGGCTCTGATTCCAGCTCACGGCACACGCGCTCCAGCAGCAACCTGCGCTCGACTTTGTCACGCGCGGCGCTCGACGAGAAGCCCGCCTCGTCCAGCCGCCGAATTGTCTCCTCCGTCTCGGCCGGCCCACCGGTGAAGTGAAAACTTCCGGACCTGGCCGACCAGGTGTCGGGCGCCTGGCGCGAGAACTCCACCATGGCGAAGTCCGGCGCCCAGAACACGATCGGAAACGGAAAGCGCTGTGCGATGTAGCCGCGGTTCAGATTCAGGATCGCGATCGCATGCGTGTAGCCAGCCGTGTAATCCAGAACGTGTTCGAGGCCGTAGACAAACAGCGCAGCCGGCTTGCGTGTGCCGAGGAACCGCTCCCATTGGTCGACGATCCCTTCGCCCGCATCGCGATCGAGGCTGATTTCGGCGATATCGAGACCGGTCAGCCGGGACTTCAGCTCCGCGACCAGCCGCTCTTGCAACGCTCGGTGATTCACCCAGCAAAACGAGAGGACGCAGCCACCCGCCCGCGAGATCATCCGGCACACGGCCTCCAACTCGCTGACGTTGTCGCCGCTAAGCGGAGGCAGGAGCAGCGCGGTGCTCATGTCTTGTTCACCTCGCCCAGCAACGGGTTCCAATCGTACCAGAGCCCTTCGCTCTTGGGGTCGTAATACGGGTAGACGTAGCGCTCGCGGAGAAAGGTCATCCAGGCAGCCGGGTCTGAATTGAGCGGCTTGCCGGTATCGTGCACCAGCTTGAGCGCTGTCCACTGTTCATCGCTTAGGCTCTTTCCGAAGTCGCTGGCCTGCTGCCGGATGGCGCGATCGATTACCTGAGTCTCCAGCGGCAGATTTTCCGAGCGATCGATAGCGCTGCGCAGCAAGAGAACAACGACCGGAAATGGCCGCCGGAGAGCAGACAAAGACGCCGCAGATCATTCATGGCGCAGAGATCCTCTGTGTTGGCCACGCCCGCTGCTTCGGCGCGCAGGCGAACGGTCTTGATCATGCGTTCGATTCCCGCCCCGCCGTCCGCGCCGGACACGGTGATCATTGGAAGAGTGAGGATTGCGCTGCCGTATACGTCGGCCAGCCGCCCGTGACAGTGGCTGTAGGCGAGTTCGATGGGGATCGTGTACAACACGTTGCACTGCAGGGCGCGAAGCACGTCGGCTGAGTTGAGAAAAAGCTGCTCGTGGTTGGTGAGGCCGTGATCGTCAATCTGCTTCTGCGGAATGCGGTCAAGCTGGTCCACGATGAGCAAGATGTCCTCGTAGCCTCGGCCGGCGAGCCACTCCCGGGCCGGCTGAAGAATCTCGCGGTTGACCAGATCGTAGATGCGTGGCAGCCGGTCTTCGAGGAGTTTGCGAAGCTTGGCTCGCGCGCCAGGCACCTGCTTGATGGCGACGCCGATTTCGAATGGGTCGGCGTTAAGACTTAGGTCTTTCAATTCGACGTCGGAGTTCAGTATCTCCGCGACTTCACCAAAGAACGCGCGGACTTTCGTCCAGGGGTTTTTGTAGCCAGCCTCGTCGAGGTCGGACACTAGTTGCCGAACCATCTGGAGGATCAGGACGGGCGGCTCCAGATTGTTCAGGTCCACCCACTTTTCACATTCGAGGAATGATACGAAGATTTTGCGTCCGCCCGGGCCACCGGCCCGTTCGAGCTTCTGCTTGACCCGGTTCAACTCGGTCGTCTTGCCGGTTCCGCGGTGTCCGGTGAACAGACGCGTGACGGGCACGCCGGCGACGCCGCGGGCAAACCCGCGGGCTAGTTGCAGCTTGATGTCATCCGAGCCGAATAACTCGTGTTGCCAATCGACATAGAGCTGGGTGTCGTCGGCCGGGAGCGCCTCAAGTGGATCGAGTTTCCGATAGAGGGCCGTTATGAGGTCCACGTCTTTAAGGATATGCTAGCCGATCCCTTCGGCCGCCGATGTTCTTCTTATGGTACGTGGGCGGGGTGCCGACTTTGTGCGTGGCGGATGGGGTGGTGGAGGTTCCGCTTGGGGCGTTTGAGGTGGTTACGGTTCGGGTGAGGTGAGGGGGGAATGGAACCTCGCCGAAGTCGGTTGGTGGGCCGCTAGGGTAGTATTGAAGCATCATGGCCGACGTCCTGAAACGGTTGACCATCCGGGGCTACAAGTCGATCAAGTTGTTGCGGGACTTTGAGCTCGGCGGGCTGAACGTCCTTATTGGGGCGAATGGCGCCGGGAAGAGCAATTTCGTTGGTTTTTTTCGACTTCTTACTGAGATGATTCACCAGCGACTTCAAACTGCGATCGCGGTGGAGGGTGGCGCTGACGCGTGCCTTTTTATGGGGCCGAAGGAGACCTCGCGGCTTGAGGGGAAGGTCGACTTTGGAAAGTACGGTTATGAATTTGCCCTCGTGCCGACGCATGACGGGCGCTTCGTATTCGCGGAAGAGCAGCGGAATGTCGACAGCGAGTTTGGTATCACCGGCCTGTCGCTCGGCTCCGGCCATGCAGAGGCAAAGCTTGCCGATAACAAAGGTGATGTGTTCGATGCCATCAGCAGTTGGGCCGTCTATCACTTTCACGACACGAGCTTCAATGCCGGTGTGCGGCGCCCGCGTGCCATCAACGACAATGTCGCGCTTCGGTTCAATGCGGATAATCTCGCGCCGTTTCTCTATCGCATCGCGAGCACGTCGCCGTCACAATATGTGCGCATCCGCGATGCCGTCCGCCTCGCCGCTCCGTTTTTCGATGATTTTCATCACTACTGTCCGGCTATCGCTTCCCGAGCGATACACAACCCCAACGACACCAGAGGGATAACTGCCCTTCGGAGTTTTTTCGATTTCAACGTCCGACCGGCGTTTGATCCTTGTTTCAACCCTCC
>JAJYCN010000229.1 GCA_021778335.1 Acidobacteriota bacterium
TAGAGCAGAGGGAAAGCGAGCATGCCGCCTTCATATCGTTCGGCGCTTTCAGGCAACCTCGGAGCCCCATGGTGAAGATGGTCCACGTCGCGCCAGCCCCGGTCGCTCCGCCAGCCGACGACGTTCGGCCGGAGCCAGGCGCGCACGTCGGCCGGAACGTGGAAGAAAGTGGCGCCGTTCGGGCACAGCAGCCACTTATAGCCGTCGGCGGCGAGCATCGTGGGCTGTAACCGGGCCACGTCGAGCGGCAATGCGCCGAGACTTTGCGTCGCGTCGAGGAACCACAGGATGCCCCGGCTGCGTAGTTCCCCGGCCAACTCCTCGAGCGGCGGCGCGAAGCCCGTCGTGTAGTTCACCGTGCTCAGCATCACAAGCCGCGTCCGCGGCGAGAGTACATCGGGCAATCTCTCCCACGATGTTTCCACCGCCTCGACTCCACCGCGCCCCAGTGCGTGCGAGGCATTCGGCAGAAGCGGAAACTCCCCGGCAAGCGTCACCACTTGATCGCCAGGGCGCCAGTCGATGCCGTTCAAAAGAACCGAAAGCGCGGCGGCGGCGTTGGCGGCGAAGGCGATGCTATCGGCCGGGGCGTTGATGAGTTGGCCCAGCAGGCCGCGGAGACGGTCGGCGTCGTCGAACCAGGAGACGAAATCGTGGCAGGCGAATTCGTCCCGGTGGGCGAAGTGCCGCGCGCACGCCGCAACCGCGGTATCCGGAAGCTGGCCGAAAGACGCGGTGTTGAGGAATGTCCACCGGCGCAGGGCGGGGAAGTGCGCGCGTACTTCAGCCCAGTCCGGCGTCATTGCGCGCGAAGGGCTTTCAATCGCGCCGCGGCCTCGGCCACCCGAATTTCCTCCACCACATGCGTCCGGCGATTGACGAGTTCCACCACGCCCTGCGCCAGTTTCTTGCCGAGCGTAATGCGGTACGGCACGCCGATCAGATCCGCGTCTTTGAACTTGACGCCCGGGCGCTCATCGCGGTCGTCGAATAATACGTCCACACCCTGCGCCTTGCACTCGGCGTACAGCGCTTCGGCGCCCTCGCGCTGCGCCTTGTCCCCAAGATTCACCGGCGTCAGCACCACGTCGAACGGCGCAATGGAAGGCGGCAGCGACATGCCGTCTTTGTCATGGAACAATTCGATCGCCGCGGTGAGAATCCGCTCGATGCCAATGCCATAGGAGCCCATGATGGGCATGATCTCCTCGCCGGACTCGCCGAGCACCTTCAGCCCCATCGAACGCGAGTAGCGGTAGCCAAGCTTGAATATGTGGCCGACTTCGACGGCTTTCACGATTTGGAGCCGCCCCCCGCACTCGGCGCAGGTGTCGCCCTCGGTCACCTGCCGCAGGTCCAGGAACTCGGCCTCGAAGTCGACGCCGGGCGTGACGTTCAGCAGGTGATAGTCGTCCACGTTGGCCCCGGTGATCATATTCCGGCGGCCTTCCAGCACCCGGTCCGCCAGGATTCGCATGCCTTTGACCCCAACCGGACCAAGCGAACCCGGCTCCGCCCCAAACCACTGGCGGATTTCTTCGGGATGCGCCGGACGCGGCTCGCCTGCCCCGCGAACGGCCGCAAACTTCGTCTCGCTCAGCGCATGATCTCCGCGCAGCAGCACCAGGAACGGCGTCTCGCCGGCCACCAGCACCACGCTCTTGATCAGCCGTGCCGGCGGCACGGAGAGGAAAGCCGTTACTTCCGCGATCGTCTTTTGCCCCGGCGTGTGCACTTTTTCGGGCGTGCGTTTTTCCTGCGGGTCGCCGGCGCCGGCGTCCGCGGCAACCGATTTCGCCTTCTCCATGTTGGCCGCGTATCCGCACCCCGGGCAGTGCACCACCAGGTCCTCACCGGCATTGGAGGCCACCATGAACTCCATGGACTGGCTGCCGCCCATCGCGCCCGAGTGCGCTTCGACGGCGAGGTATCGGAGGCCGCAGCGGTCGAAGATCCGGCAGTAAGCCTGGCGGTGCTTCTCGTAAGATACATCCAGCCCGGCTTCATCGAGGTCAAAGGAGTAAGAGTCCTTCATGATGAACTGCCGCACGCGCAGCAGGCCCGATTTCGGCCGGGGCTCGTCGCGGAACTTGGTCTGAATCTGATACCAAAGCTGCGGAAGCTGCTTGTAGCTGCGCAGTTCGCCGCGGGCGATGAAAGTCATGACCTCTTCGTGCGTCATCCCCAGGCACAAATCGCGGCCAAACCGGTCCTTCAGGCGGAACAGGTTGTCGCCCATCAGATCCCAGCGCCCGGATTCCTGCCAGACTTCGGCCGGGTTCAACCCCGGAAGATAGAATTCCTGCCCGCCGATCGCGTCCATTTCCTGGCGCACAATCTGCTGGATTTTTAGCAGCGAACGTTGGGCGAGAAACAGGTAGTTATAGATGCCCGCGGCGAGTTGGCGCACATATCCGGCGCGCAGTAAGAGCTGGTGGCTGGCGAATTCGGCGTCGGCCGGCACTTCGCGCAGCGTCGGGATGAAGAGTTTACTCCAACGCATGAAGTCTTCAGTGTAGCAACGGCCTACGCCGGGGTTCCGCGCGTTTTACACTGGTAATATCCATGAATGACGTTGAGCGCATGTCACTTCCTCTGTCGGTCGTCGACCCGCGGATTTACGAGGCGATCCAGCATGAGGTCGAACGCCAGCACTCGCGGCTGGAGCTGATCGCCAGCGAGAATTTCACCTCCGAAGCCATCCTCGAGGCTGCGGGAAGCGTGTTCACGAACAAGTACGCCGAGGGGTATCCGGGCAAGCGCTACTACGGCGGCTGCGAATTCACCGACATCGTCGAAAGTCTCGCCCGGGACCGCGCCAAGGCCTTGTTCCACGCCGAGCACGCCAACGTGCAGCCGCACTCGGGCTCGCAGGCAAACCAAGCCGCCTATACCGCCGTTCTCGAGCCGGGCGCGACGATTCTGGGCATGAACCTGGCGCACGGCGGCCATCTGACGCACGGCCATCCGCTGAATTTCTCCGGCAAAACCTATCACGTCGTCGCCTACGGCGTGCGCAAGGAAGACGAACGGATCGACTACGACGAAGTGGCGCGCCTCGCCGAACAACACAAGCCGAAAATGATCATCGCCGGTGCGAGCGCCTATTCGCGAATCATCGACTTCGCGCGCTTCCGGCAGATAGCCGATTCCGTAGGCGCGCTCCTTCTGGTCGACATGGCGCATTTTTCCGGCCTCGTCGCCGCGGGCGTCTATCCGAATCCGTGCGAGTACGCCGACATCGTCACCTCCACGACGCATAAGACTCTGCGCGGGCCGCGCTCGGGCATGATTCTCTGCCGCGCCCAATATGCCGCGGCGATCGATAAAACCGTCTTTCCCGGCGTGCAGGGAGGCCCGCTGGTGCACATTCTGGCGGCGAAGGCGGTGTGTTTCCTGGAAGCCGCGCGGCCGGAGTTCGTCGCCTATCAGAAGCGCGTGATCGCAAACGCGCAAACGCTCTCGATCAGCCTTGCTTCACACGGATTCCACGTCGTTTCCGGCGGCACGGATTCGCACCTCGTGCTGGTCGACGTGTTCGGCCAGGGCGTCCGCGGAAAGGAGGCGGAAGCCGCGCTCGACAAGGCGTGGATCACGGCGAACAAGAATGCGATTCCCTTCGACACAAACCCGCCGTTGAACCCGAGCGGCATCCGGCTTGGCAGTCCCGCGGTAACCACGCGCGGCTTCGGCGAAGGCGAGATGCGGCGAGTCGGCGAACTGGTCGCCGAGGTGCTGCGGGCGCCCGCCTCGGATGAGACACTGGCGCGCGTTCGAACGAGCGTCGCCGAGCTGACCGAGGCGTTCCCGCTCTACGGTTGGAAGTTGGCGCGCGCCGCCGCCCGGTAACCGTCTGTATGGGATTAAGGGTCGCGATTGACGTCCGCCGGATCGGCGATTTCGGGATCGGGACCCATATTCGCAATCTGGTTCACTCACTCGACCGGCTCGCGCGCGAAAACCATTACCTGCTGGTGACCAACGAACCCGCGGCGCCGGCGTTGGCGGCCCTCGGTTCCAACTTCGAGCGGGTCCATTTCAATCCGCCGGCGCACAGCTTGGCGCGCAGAGCGGCCTTCGCCTGGTTCCTCCGGCGCCTGCGGGCCGACGTCTATCACGTTCCCCTGAACACCGTCCCCCTTGCGATGCCCCGGCCTTATATCGTGACCGTTCATGACATGAGCAGCCTGATCTACCCGGAACGGCGGACCCGGGGCATGCACCTGTGGCGCTACGAGCGTGGATTGCGCCGGGCCAACCGCGTAATCGCGGTTTCCGAAGCTACCCGGCGGGATATCGAAGATGTCCTCGGCATCCCTTCCGACCGGATCCGGGTGATCTACAACGCGCCCGACCCGGCTTTCCGGCGGGCCGAGCGGCCCGTCATCGCCTCCGCCGGCGGGGATAGCGAAGCCCCCTATCCGCCGGAAATGGAGCACACACTCGACCGCTACCAGATCAACTTCCCCTTCCTGCTTTACGCGGGAACCATCCGGCCGCAAAAAAATATCCCACGGATGATCGAAGCGTTTTCGATTGTGCGGCAGGAATTAGAAAACAACCCGGTCTATCAAGGATTGAAATTAATTATTATCGGGGACGAGATTTCCCGCGCCCCGGAGGTGCGGCGCGCGGTGATCCAGAGCCGCGTGGAACATGCGGTGCGTTTCCTCGGCTTCGTGCCGATCGACACGCTTCGCGTCTTCTACCAGGCGGCCTCGGTGTTTGTATTCCCGTCCCTGTACGAGGGATTCGGATTGCCCCCGCTCGAAGCAATGGCGTGCGGAACGCCGGTCGTCAGCTCGGCCCTCAGTTCGCTGCCGGAAGTGGTCGGCGATGCGGCGGTGATTGTGAATCCGGAAAACGTGTTCGATATCGCGCGCGGCGTCCGGGAGGCACTGTTGGATGAGACATTGCGAAGCACTCTGGTGGAACGCGGTTTCGAGCAGGTCCGCCGGTTTGATTGGCTGCGTACGGCGGGGGCGGTGGTGGACGCCTACCGCGAGGCCGCCGCATCGGGCCGCTAGGATTCGAATTTCACGGCTTTTCGTTCCTTTTTCTTTTCTTAAAAATAAAGAAGATAGTAAGAAATAGAAATTATCTCTCTCTCTTTTTCTTGACAAACCCCTAAATAACCTTAGGATGGAGTCATAGACACCTGGCAGCGAACGAGAAAATGCCGGGGAGAGAGAAAAAGGACGGAAGGAACGAGGAATGGACTGGACCAGATCGGACACAATCGGACTCGCGACGGCGCAGTGCACGTCATGCAGGGGACTCGGGCTCAAAGGCGGCCACGCCGACAGCGCCCAGCCTTGCAACTGCGTTCTCCGGGCGATCTTCCGCGCTTGCTTTGCGCGGTTTCGCTCCATCGTGGCAGGCGGTGGAAGCATGACGCGAGTGTCTCTTGAAGCGAACCCCGGCCGGGAGCGGAAAACGGTTTGGGGCCGTAAAGACGAGGAATTTGCCGCGGATTTCACCTTGGTAAGCGAGCGTTCGCTGGACGAATTCGAACATAAGGTCTTTCGTTATCATTTTCTTCTCGGGGCGGACTGGCGGCTCTGCTGCCGGCGTCTGGGTGTGGACCGCGGCACCTTCTTCCACTCGGTCTACCGGATTCAGCAACGTCTCGGCCGCGTGTACCGGGAACTGCAGCCTTACGCTCTGTATCCGCTGGAGGACTACTTCCACGCAACCGGAGCACACTCCGAAGCCCGCCCGGCACACGTGGCGCGCGTCATCCCCATCCGGCCGCCCCTCGCCCCACGCGACAAACAGGCGCCGGAACGCAAAGCCGCCTGACCATCCCCCACTCCCGCAAAACAGAAGCCATCCGGTCCGAGACCGGATGGCTTCTGTTTTGATCTCCTCGCCGCCGTCATCCCCCTTGACAAGCTTACCTACCTAATTTAAGTTAGGTTCAATGGCCCCTTCACCCGCCGAACGTGCCCTCTCCAGCCGGGATCAACTTCTCGAAGTGGCCGCTCGGCACTTCGCCTCCCGCGGCTACGCCGCAGTCACCATTCGGGATATCGCAGACGATCTCGGCATCCGGCAGCCGTCCATTTACTACCACGTCCCGGGCGGGAAGCAGGACTTGTACGTCGAAGTCACCCTGCGGCATTTCGAGCGTCATCGCGAGGGCGCACTGGCGGCGATCGGGCCGGAGACGGATTCGCTCGAACAGCGCCTCCGGCGTTTCGCCAGGTGGATGCTGAGCCGTCCGCCGCTCGACATCAGCCGCTACGTGAACTCCGACTATCCGGAACTGTCCCCGGAAGCGATCGCTAGAATCGAGCCGGCGTTTCAGCGCTGCATTTTCGAACCGCTGGAGCAGATCTTCACCGAGGGCCTGAGCGAGGTCAGGCCGCATCTGCGGGATGCCAGGCGTTTGTGCCGCGTCTTCTTTTCCGTTTTTGAATCGCTTAACGCAGCGCGCCGGTTCTGGGAGGCGCACACGAGCGAAGACGCCGCCATCGACTGGTCGCTCGAACTCCTGCTGCGCGGAATCGAGGAGAAGAGATGAGGACTCGCAGCTCAGCGGAGCGTCTGAAAGAAGGCCTGCAGAATCTGTTGGCATTCAGCCGCAAGAAGCCCTTCGTCGATCGCGGCGCGATGGTTCAGCAGCTCCGAGTCGGCCACGCGGAACTTGCTTCGCACGCCGCCGAACCGGAGGTCGCGTACGCCGAATACCAGACGAGCAATGCGCGCGTTCACCATCGCTCCGGCGCACATCACGCAGGGCTCGAGCGTCACGTAAAGGGTCGCGCCGGCAAGCCGGTAGTTTCCCAGCGTCTTCGACGCCTCCCGCAAGGCGAGGATTTCGGCGTGCGCCGTGGGGTCGCAAAGCGCGATCGGCGAATTGCGCCCTTCGCCGGCGATGCGCCCATCGGCCACCACCACCGCGCCGATCGGAGCTTCCCCCGCAACGGCCGCTTCCCGCGCCAAGGCGAGCGCGCGGCGCATGAAGTGTTCATCGGCTGCCGCGCGCCGTTCGCCGGTTTCTCGCGTGTGTTCGTCGATCTCGTTTTCCATCTTGCGGGTCATCCCCAGCATAATCGGAATCATAAGAATGGCCAAGGAATCTAAGGAAACGGGATGCTCCGGAATCTCACGTTCATTTTGAAGAGCAGCATGCGCAACCGGCGCCGCACGGCGCTGACGATCACCAGCATCGCCGTGTCGTTCTGTCTGCTGGGCGTGTTGATGGCCATGTATCGGGCACTGTTCTTCGGCGGTCCAGGGACGCCCGCGCAGGCCGTACGAATGATTACACATCACAAGGTCGGCCTCGCGGATGTAATGCCGATGTCCTATGAAGACAAGATCCGTCGTGTGCCCGGCGTGAAGGAAGTCATGCTATGGCAGTGGTTCGGCGGCAGTTACAAAGACGCGCGCGACCGGCGCAACTACTTCGCCCGCTTCGCCGTCGAGCCGGACCGGTTCTTCACAATTTATTCCGACACCACAATGCCGGCGGATCAGAAAGTAGCGTTTCTCCACGAGCGCACCGGCTGCATCGTGAACGCGGGCCTCGCCAGAAAATTCGGCTGGAAGCTGGGCGACCGGATTACCCTTGTGGGCGACATTTTCCCGGTCACGCTGGAGTTCAAATTAGTAGGAATCTACAGCGATCCGGAAAATCACGAAGCCCTGTTCTTCAACAAAGAGTATCTCCGGGAAAGTCTCGGCCTGGACAGTCCCATGCGCGACGTAGCAAGCATGTTCGAGGTGCGGGCAAATAGCATCGCCGATGTGCCGCGAGTGGCCGCGTCGATCGACCACATGTTCGACAACTCGCCGGCGCCTACGCGGACCGAGTCCGAACGGAACTTCGAGTTGAGCTTCGTCGCGTTTCTGGGGAACCTGAAGCTTTTCCTGCTCGCCATCTGCGGCGCGGTAACCTTCACCATCCTACTGGTGTCGGCAAATACGCTGTCGATGTCGGTGCGCGAACGGGTAAGGGAAGTAGGCATCCTGAAGACGCTCGGCTTTACCAAGGGCGCCATTGTCGGACTGATCCTCGGCGAAGCCGGCGTGATCGCGCTGGCCGGTGGGACCCTCGGGGTCGCCTTGGCGGGGTTGCTTTGCGGAGGCATCCGCAATGGCGTCAGCGGCATTGAGAATCTGCGCGCGCTGGCCATGACCCCGGGCCTGGCTTTGACCGCGCTGGCGATCGCGTTGTTTATCGGCCTCATCAGTTCGCTGATTCCGGCGCTCGGGGCGGCGCGAACCACGATTCTCGATTCTCTGCGGTATTCGGGTTGAGCACGGAGACGGCGATGGCGATTCCCCTGACTTACAATTTCCGCAACCTGGTCGTCCGCAAGACCACCACGGTGATGACCGCGCTTGGCATCGCGCTCACCGTCGCCGTTCTGCTCTCCGTGCTGGCGCTTCTTTCCGGCCTGCGCACAGCTTTCGCCTCTACCGGCGATCCGCTGCGGGTCCTGGTCATGCGCAAGGGCGCCACGGCTGAGTTGAACTCCGGGGTCACGCGCGACGTATTTCAAGACATCAAGTTCAAGCCTGGCATCGCCCGCGACCCTACCGGCCAACCCATGGCGTCGCTCGAAATGGTGACCGTGATCAATCTGCCGAGCGTAGACAGCCCGCAGGGAATGAACGTGACTCTGCGCGGCCTGCTCCCCGTAGGCGTCCAAATGCGCGGCTTGAAAATCGTCGAAGGACGCTGGTTTCAAACGGGCCAACGGGAGGTCGTCGTCGGCAAATCGATCGCAAGGCGCTATCCCGACGCCCGTCTTCACCACCAGCTTCGATTCGGAAAAGGCATGTGGGAAGTGGTGGGCGTGATGGACGGAGGCGAGTCGGCGGTGAACAGCGAGATATTCGGCGACCTTGGCCAGGTGAGTTCGGACTTCAACCGCCAGGACGGCCTGAGTTCGGTGCTGGTGCAAGCCGCCGATTCGAGCGTCGTGCCGGCCCTTATCAATTCGATGAATGACGACCAGAAGCTGAACGTCACGGCGCAAACCGAGCGTTCCTACTACGACGCTCAGACCACCGCCGGCGCGCCGCTGCAGTTTCTGGGCGTCTTCGTATCTGTGATCATGGCGGTAGGTTCAAGTTTCGCCGCGATGAATACGATGTACGCGGCGGTGGCGCGGCGATCCCAGGAGATCGGAACGCTGCGGGTTCTGGGCTTTTCCCGGGGGAGCATCCTGTTGAGCTTCCTCGCCGAATCGCTCCTGTTGTCGGTTTTGGGAGGTCTGCTCGGCTGCGTTCTGGTGCTGCCCCTGAACAATGTCAGCACCGGAATCGGCAACTTCGTCACTTTCAGCGAAATCGCGTTCAACTTCCGCGTAACGCCGCAAATCATGCTCGACGGCATCCTGTTTGCCATGTTCATGGGCGCGGTGGGCGGGCTGTTCCCGGCGCGGATGGCGGCGCGAAAAGAAATCTTGACGGCACTCAGGGAGATCTAGCAAGCAGTTATGGAAGCGGAACTCAAAAGCCTGCGCATTGACCGGTCGGCGAAGAAGTCGCTCGAGCCTTCGCCGTGGGTATCGAGGTGGATCATCGGCGGCGTGCTGCTATTCGTCGTGCTCGGCCTCGGACGCTTCGCCTATTCCCGGCTCAACGCCGCCGTGGAAGTGGAGACCGTCCGGGCGCGGGCGCCCGAGGTGTCCGGCCCCGGTGGCGCCAGCCGCGAAGTGATTCTGAACGCCACGGGCTACATCGTGGCCCATCATAAGATCGAGGTCGCCTCGAAAGTGGTCGGCAAGGTGGCCTGGATCGGGGTGGAGAAGGGCGACAAGGTGAAGCAGGGCCAGATGATGGTCCGGCTCGAA
>JAJYCN010000230.1 GCA_021778335.1 Acidobacteriota bacterium
GTGGCAGTCGCTTTTCTATAACAACCGCCTGTCGGCGGTTCAACTGGACTCGTTCCCGGATGTGACCAAACTTGCCGGGGCGTACGGCTTCAAGGGGCGGACGGTCGAGCGGCCGTCGGAACTTGTCTCCGCGCTGGAAGAGGCGGTTCACGAACCCGGCCCTTACCTGCTCAACGTGCGCGTTTCGCCGAATGAAAACGTCTATCCGATGGTGCCTGCCGGCGCGGCGATCAGCGAAATGGTGCTCGGGCCGCCGCAACCCGTGAACGCGTAAGTGGGAACACACACACATGCTGCAGATCATCTCTCTCCTTGTCGAAAACAAACCCGGCGCGCTGATGCGCGTCACCGGCCTGCTGAGCGCCCGCGCGTACAACATTGAAAGCCTGACCGTGGCCCGCACGCTTGACCCGGCGCTGTCACGGATGAGCATTGTGGTCGACGTCGAGCCGAACCTTCGCTCACAGGTCATCAAACAGATGAACAAACTGGTCAATGTTCTTCAGGCTACGGATCTTACCGAGTCGCCAGCGGTCTGCCGAGAGATGGCTTTGCTGCGTATTCGGGCCACCATGCCCAGCCGGGCGGCGGTGCTGAAGGAAGCTGAGATTTTCGGCGCCCGCGTGGTCGATCAATCCACCGAAGGCTTCGCGCTGGAAGCTACCGGCGATCCGGAAAAGCTCGACGAGTTCATTGATGTTATGCGCAGCTACGGCGAGATCGACGTGATCCGTTCCGGTTCCGTCGCCGTTTCGCTCGAAGCCAAGCGCCTCCGCCTTGCCCCGCCGGTTCCTCGCGGTAATCCAAGCCGGCAGGAAGAGGAGGCGGTCGAGTCGAAGTGAAGTAAGGCAACTTACCCGCTTCGACAAGCTCGACACCTCCTACCCTAATTCAAATCGAGAAACGTTAACCAGGAAACTTTCATGCCAAATCGCTACTACGAAAAAGACGCCTCCCTCGACGCGCTCAAGGGCAAGACCGTCGCCATCATCGGCTACGGCAGCCAGGGCCATGCTCACGCTCTCAATCTGCGCGACTCCGGCGTCCATGTCATCGTCGGCCTCGGCGCCGGCAGCAAGAGCAAGGCGAAAGCCGAGGCCGTCGGGCTGGCCGTTCACAGCGTTGCCGACGCGACGCGCCTCGCCGATGTGATCATGATCCTCACGCCGGACCACATTCAGGGCGACCTGTACCGCGACGAGATCGCGCCGCAGCTTTCGGCCGGCAAGACGCTTATGTTCGCCCACGGCTTCAGCATTCACTTCAAGACGATTGTTGCGCCGAAGGATGTCGACGTATCGATGATCGCGCCGAAGGCCCCCGGGCATCGCGTCCGCGAACTGTTCACGGAAGGCGTCGGCGTCCCCGCCCTGGTGGCCATCCAGCAGGATCCCAGCGCGAAGGCCAAGGAGGTCGCGCTGGCCTACGCTCTCGGCCTCGGCTGCCTGAAGGCCGGCGTCATTGAGACCACGTTCCGCGAAGAGACGGAAAGCGACCTGTTCGGCGAGCAGGCTGTGCTGTGCGGCGGTACCGCGGCGTTGATCCAGGCCGGATTTGACACGTTGGTTGAAGCCGGATACGCTCCGGAAATCGCGTATTTCGAGTGCCTTCATGAGTTAAAGCTCATCGTGGACCTGATTTACGAGGGCGGCCTTAACTATATGCGCTACTCGATCTCCGATACAGCGGAATACGGCGACTACAGCCGCGGGCCGCGCATCGTGACGGAGGAAACCCGCAAGGAGATGAAGAAGGTCCTCAGCGAGATTCAGTCCGGAGAATTCGCGCGGGAATGGATGGCGGAGAACAAGAACGGCCGGGGCAAGTTCCTTGCCATGCGCGAAGCGCAGAAGGATTCAAAGGTCGAGCAGGTCGGGCGCGAACTGCGCCAGATGATGCCGTTCTTGAAGAAGCGGAAAGAAGCCGGGGTGCCGCAGGAGCAGGAAGCGGCCACGGCGAAATAACTCAATAGCAAGGAACACCTTCGATGAGAATCTTCACCTTCGATACCACGCTCCGGGACGGAACCCAAGGCGAGTCCGTCTCTTTTTCGGCCGAGGACAAGCTGATTATTGCCCAGAAGCTGGATGAGATTGCTATCGACTACATCGAAGGTGGCTGGCCCGGATCAAACCCGAAGGACAAGGAGTTCTTTCAGCGCGCCAAGGATCTGAACCTCAAGCACGCCAAGATCACCGCCTTCGGGTCCACCCGGTTTGTACGGCACAAGGTCACCGACGACCCCAACGTGCGGGAACTTCTCGCGGCGGAAACACCGGTTGTCTCGATTTTCGGCAAGAGCTGGGACCTGCACACGGCGCGGGCGCTGGGCATCAGCGAGGAGGAAAACCTCGTTATCATCTCCGAGACGGTCAAAATCCTGAAGGACCACGGCCGTGAGGTGGTTTACGATGCCGAGCACTTTTTCGACGGTTATGTGTCGAACCCGTCGTTCGCTCTTCGCACGCTTGAAGCCGCCCAGAAGGCGGGCGCGGATGTGCTGGTGCTCTGCGACACCAACGGCGGGACTATTCCGGCGCGGTTGACCGAAATCGTCGCCGATGTCCGCCAGCGGTTCGACGGCACCATCGGCATCCACACCCACAACGACTCCGACGTCGCTGTCGCCAATACTCTCGCCGCCGTGGAACAGGGCGTCACCCATGTTCAGGGCTGCATGAACGGCTACGGCGAACGCTGCGGCAACGCCAATCTCTCCTCGATCATCGCGAACCTCGAGTTGAAACTCGGCCACACCACCATTGGCCGGGAGAACCTCGCCAACCTTGCCGGTGTCGCGCGGTTCATCGCCGAACTCGCCAATCTGCCGATGCGGAACGATCAGCCCTACGTCGGCAGGAGCGCTTTCGCCCACAAGGGAGGCGTACACGTCTCGGCGGTTCTGAAGGATTCGGCGACCTACGAGCACGTTACGCCGGAAAGCGTCGGCAATCGCCAGCGGGTGCTGCTCAGCGACCTGTCGGGCCGCGGCAACGTGCTGTACAAGCTGAAGCAGCACGGCCTGGCCGACCGCCTGAACGACGATGCCCGCCGCAGCCTCCTTGAGCGCGTCAAGCACATGGAGTATCAGGGCTACGAGCTCGAAGCGGCCGAAGGCACCTTCGAACTGATGGTGCGCGAAGCGCTCCGCCCCGGCGAGCGGCTGTTCGATGTCATCGGCTACGAAGTCTCGACGCGGATGATCAACGCGACCGGCGCGCCGGTGAATGAGACTACCGCTACCGTCACGCTGAGGGTAGGCGACGAAATCCACACGGCGACGGCCAAGGGCTGCGGACCAATGCACGCGTTGGAGGTCTGCCTGCGCCAGTGTCTTTCGAAGCTCTATCCCCAAATTGCAGCTATCCGACTGACGGACTACAAGGTCCGGGTGCTCGACTCGAAGAAAGGCACCGCGACCAAAGTCCGCGTGCTTGTCGAGTGGAGCGACCACAAGAAGAGCTGGTCGACCGTCGGCGTCTCCGACAACGTGATCGAGGCAAGTTGGATCGCCATGCTCGACGCCATCCGCCTGGAGCTGATGCGGCTGACCGAGCAGGACCCGGGCATCGAGCGCGCGGTGGAAGACTACTGCTGGGGCGTCTGAGCGTCTCCAATTAACACCGCGCATGTCGCCGCTTGCGGCCCTGTGCGCTCAATCGCCGAGGAGCCGGCCGAATCCCTGAAGGCCGGTGACGTTGTCGCAGATCGCCTTGATGGCCGCGGTCACGGGAATTGCGAGCACCAGCCCGATCCCGCCCCAAATCGTGCCCCAAAACATGAGCGACACGGTTACGGCCAGCGGATTGAGATGCAAGCGGCCGCCCACCAGGCGTGGATACAGCAGGTTCAGCGCAAGCAGATGGAGCACCGCGACGGCGGCCACGATGGCCAGAAACATCGGGATACGGGTGAACACGGCGAGCCCGGCGAACAGCGGCGGAATCACCGCCAGCGGCAGTCCCGCGTAGGGCACGAGACTCAGGAAGCCGCTCAGAATACCCACGATGAGCCAGTACGGCAGCCCGATCCAGAAAAAGAACACGCAGCCGGCGATGCTGAGGATAAGACCCAGAAGAAAATTGCCCACGACGTAGGCGCGCGAGGCTTGCGTGATTCCCTGCCACGTCTTCCCCGCCGCGTGCCGGTCCGAGGGATCGAACAACGACAGCGCGCTGCGCCGGAAATGATCGCGCCAGCTCAGCATGAAGTAGACCAGGAATGGCACAAAGCTGGCCATGAGAAGCACATCGTAGATCGAGGCGATGTAGTTATAGAGATACAAAAAGATGGACTTCGGCTCGGGATGGATCCGGACTTCCTGGATCGGCGGCGGAACGGTCGGCTCGACGATCACACGCGTTCGCTTTCTCCGGGACACCGGTTCCGGGGCCGCGGGGCCCGGCTCCGGCTCGCGAAAGCGCTTCGGCACAAAAGTCTCGACCAGGTGCTTCTCCGCCGCATCGAGTTGGCCCGCCCCCGCATCGACCAGGTCGTTGATGCGGGCGCTGTATGCCGGGAGGTCCTCGCGCAGGTTGCTGATCTGCGTGAAGGCTCCGAGCCCAATCAGATAGACGGTCACGAGGGCTACCAGGCACGCCAGGAGGCTCGCCGCCGGGCGGGGCAGCTTGATTCGCATGCCCAGCACAACCAGAGGCTCCAGGAGGACGGCAATGATCAGTGAGATCACCACTGTGATGCAGAACACGCGCCCGAAGTACAGCAGCGCCACGGCGGCCGCGAGAGCGATCACGGAGACGCTCGCCGAGGGCCGTTTGCCAGCCGGAAGCGAGGATAACAACACAGCCATCGGGAATTTCGAACCTAACTTTTATAATGAGGGTAACCGTGCATCAGGGCAATGAAAATCCGGAGCAGCGCCGAGTTCTCGCGCTCGACGTAGGCAAACGGCGCATCGGGCTGGCGGTCAGCGACCCGCTGGGCGTGACCGCGCAGGGGCTCGACACGCTCGAACGCACCACCATCCGCGAGGACCTGGCGCGGTTGGCCGAGATCGCATCGAGCAAGGACGTCGGCCTACTGCTGCTCGGGAACCCGCTCCACATGAGCGGGCGCGAGGGCCGGCAGGCCGAGTACGTACGCGAATTCGCCGGGCGCCTGGGCGCCGCGACGGGGCTACCGGTGAAGTTTTGGGATGAGCGCCTGACCACGGTCGAGGCGCAGCGCGTGCTCCGCGAGAGCGGCATCAGCATCGCCAAGCGCGCCCGCGCGGTGGACCGTCTCGCCGCGGTGCTGCTGCTGGAAAGCTACCTGGACGCGTGCCGCTCGTGAAGCCGCGTTTCGCCGCGGCGGTTCTTGCCGCGATCCTTGCCGCGGCCGTGCTTGGCGCCTGGCTCCATCGGCCCTACCGGGGATTCACTGGGAACGAGGTTTTTGTCGAAATTCCGCGCGGCGCCGGCACGCTCAGCATCGGACGGCAATTGGCCTCCGCCGGCGTGCTTCGTTTCGGGTGGCAGTTGGCTCTGGCGCGCCTCGCCAATCCCCACGCGCCGCTCCAGGCGGGTGAATACCGCTTCGCAGAACCCGCGTCCCCGGTCGACATCTTTCATCGCCTGGCTCGCGGGGACGTCTACTACCGGCAGCTCACGATACCGGAGGGCTCGAATGTTTTCGACATCGCTGCTCTCGTCGACCGGCTCGGAGTTGTCAGTTCGGCGCGGTTTCTGGAAGCGGCCGAAAATCCCGCGCTCATTCGCGATCTTGACCCGAAGGCTCGAAGTCTCGAAGGCTATCTGTTCCCCTCCACCTACCGCATCGGACGGCACGCCACGGGGCGGGAGTTATGCCGGATGATGACGGCCCAGTTCCGCCGCGAGTGGCGCGCGCTGGCGCCGCCGCGTGGCGCGGACTTACACGACGTTGTTACTCTGGCTTCCTTAGTCGAGAAGGAGACGGCTAACCCGGAAGAGCGTCCGGTGGTGGCGAGCGTGTTCCGCAACCGTCTCGAGAAAGGCATGCTGCTCGACTGCGACCCGACGACGATTTATGCCGCTTTGCTCGAGGAGCGCTATCGCGGCGTGATCCATCGCTCGGATCTCGCCAGCCACAACGCGTACAACACATACACGCACGCGGGCCTGCCGCCGGGACCGATCGCCAATCCCGGCTGGGACTCTCTCAAAGCCGCGCTCGATCCGGCTAAAACAGGTTACCTGTATTTCGTCGCTAAACCAGACGGTGGCGGACATCGGTTCTCCCGCACGATCGAAGAACACAACCGCCGCGTCCGCGAGTACCGCCGTGGAACCCGCTAAGCGCAGCAGGGCCGCGCGGCTCGCCGCGTATCTTGAGGAAGCGCAGCCGCCGGTCATTGACGAAGCCGAGCGGGACCGGATAGCGGCACTGCTCTCTCCGGTTTCGGAGAAAACGCTGCGCGCGCTGCTGCTCAACTGCGGGCGGAGGCTCGCGCCGCTGGTCGAAGGCGTTCGCCAGGATGGCTTCGGCTCGCTCGAGCGAACCCTGCTGACGCTCGCCGCCGAATACCGCGCGGGAACGGCGGAGCGGCGCAATGCCTGCCGTGCCGCGGTGATCCGCGCCAAAGACCACGCCCGCTTCTCCGCCCGGCGCAAAGAGGCACTCCGTCAGGAAAAAGACGAGATGATTCTCTGGATGCTCACCTGGCTTGAAAATCCCGAGATCTTCCCCATGTGGCTCGAAATCCGCCGCGCACAGCGCCGCGACCCCTGAAACGGAGCGAGGCCGCGCCGCACATACTCACGTCAACACGGCTGTTGACCAAGGAGCGTGCCCCATGGCCAGGATGAAATCGATGAACCCCGGCGAAGAAATGAAACGCGCCGTCGACCTCGGTCCGATCACCCATGTAACTTCCTTTGCGGATCACTTCAGCATGCTGTTGTCCCGTCTTAAGATTGAACTGCCTCCCGGGTGGTTCCCGCCGGTCAAGCAGCGCAAGGACCAGGCGAAACTCACTGCCATCGAGCGGGAGCGGTTCCTCTGCGCCTTCAGCACGCTGAACATTCTCGGGGAACTCGGCCAGATGGTTCAGATCCACTCCCAAGTGCACAACCAACACAACACGCTGCGTTTTCTTCCCTGGCACCGGATCTTTCTCTACTTATTCGAGAACGAGTTGGCCTCTGTCCATCCGGACGTAACTCTGCCCTACTGGGACTGGACGCAAGCCGCTGAACAGACTTTCCCCGCCTGGCTTGCCGGATACACGCCTACCGTCACGACGCCGGCCACCACCATCACTGTCACACGAAGTCCGGGCACCCCATCGGCGCTATCGGGCGTCGCCGCGCACACTCCCTCCACGCTCACGCTCACCGACTTTGCCGAGTTCTCGCTGAACGGCTCCGGAGCGGTCTGGCCTCTCGAAGGAATTCACGATTGGGTTCACATGTGGGTCGGGGGAACCATGGGAATCATCGCGACCGCGCCGGCGGATCCCATCTTCTGGATGCATCACGCAAACATCGACCGTCTCTGGTGGCAGTGGTACAACAGCCCCTCCGGGTCGGGCAAGAACCCTCCGCTCAGTGGCGCGCCCGGCACCAGCACCAGCCCTGTCATGGATCCGTGGACCTACACGGAAGCGGACACGCGGCATATCGCCGCCAACCTCGGGTACACCTACGTCTGAGGCCAAGCCGTGGCGTCGACGGTTGCGCGACAATCGAGAGCATGACCGCGCAAACGTCTCCGGCCGACCTTCGGTACCCGATTGGCCGCTTCCATTACGCCGGTCCGCTCACGGCCCAAGGCCGGGCCGAAGCGATCGGGCAGATTGCCGGGGCGCCGGCGCTTCTGCGCGCCGCGGTGACCGGACTTAGCGATGCGCAGCTTGACACGCCGTACCGGGAAGGCGGATGGACAGTCCGCCAGGTGGCGCACCATGTGCCGGACAGCCACATGAACAGCTACGTCAGGTTCCGGCTTGCGTTAACGGAGGACGATCCGCCGATCAAGCCTTACGACGAGGCCAAGTGGGCGGCGCTTACCGACGCCTCGCGCGGGCCCGTGGAAGTGTCGCTGGCGCTGCTCGACGCGTTGCATGCGCGGTGGGTGGCGCTGCTAGGCTCGCTCGATGAGGCGGCGTGGACACGCACTTTCCGGCATCCGGAGATGGGACCGGTGACGCTCGATCGCGCGGCGGCGCTGTACGCGTGGCATGGCCGCCACCACGCCGCCCACATCACCGCCTTGCGCGAGCGAATGGGCTGGTAGTTACTTCGTGGACTGAGCCGCTTCGAATGCGGCGAGATTACTCTTGTCGACCAGCGTCGCCCCGGTATCGATGAACACCGGATACGGCGAGTGGGTATCATCTGAGAACTTCAACGCAAGCGATTGCGGCTTGTAGTGGGAGATGTCGTCAAGAACCTTCACGCCGTAGAATGCCATGGTGTATGGCTTCTGGGCGATGGTAGCCGCAATGACGCCCTTCTGAATCCAGTCGAGAGTGTCCTTCACGGTGTCCATCGCAACAATGGTTTTGCCGGTAACCTTGTTGCGATCGAGAACGTCGGCCACTTCCTTACAGGCAGCTTCCTCCAGACACACGAAGCCGTCGGGCTTGATCTTACCCTGGTTGATGATCTCGCTGGTGGTGTCGAAAGCTACACGAGGGTCGCCCTTGACGTTGATGACCTGAATGAACTCGACGCCGCTGCCCTTGATCGCATCCTGATATCCCTTCAGGCGCTCGTCAAGATTGGCCTGGCCGGGCATCGAATAGACAATCACTTTGCCCTTGCCGTTCAGTTCCTTCAGAAGCGCGCTGCCGCCCATTTGGCCGGCTTCATAGTTATTCGTGCCGATGAACGTAATCCGCTTGCTGCCCGGGGCGTCGGAGTCCATGGCGACGACCGGGATGCCCTGGCCGATGGCCGAATCGATTTCCGGGCCGAGAACGGAGGGATCGGCGACGTTGACGAGAATTCCGGCCGGCTTTTTGGCGACCGCGGCCCGGAAGGCGTCACGTTCGGCTTGCACATCGTAGGTGTCCGGACCGACCATTTCCGCCTGAACACCCAACTGGCGCGCGGCGGCGGTCAAACCGTTGGCGGCCGTCTGCCAGTAGTCCAGCTTGATGTTCGCGGCAACGAGATAGTATTTTTCATTTGGATCGTGCCGTCCCCCGCTGCACGCCGAGGCACCCAGCGCAAGGACCAGTGTAACTGCGAGAGTCACTTTGGACATGGAAGGATCATACACTCCGTTGTTCGAGGGGCGCAAGGGTAGCGGGCGCGCCGTCACTTGATTTCGAGAATTTCTTTTTCTTTCGTTTTCGCCGCGGTGTCAAGTTTTTGGATGTGCGAGTCGGTGAGCTTCTGGACTTCGTCGAGCGCGCGGCGTTCCTCGTCTTCGCTGATCAGTTTGTCCTTGAGCATTTTTTTCACCGCCTCGTTCGCATCGCGGCGCACGTTGCGGAGGGCGACGCGGTGCTCCTCTGCGATGTGATGGAGCTTGCGAACGAGTTCTTTACGACGGTCCTCGGTGAGCGGTGGAATCGGTATGCGGATGAGCTTGCCGTCGTTGCTGGGGTTCAGGCCGAGATCTGCGCTGCGAATCGCTTTTTCGATTGCGCCGATCTGGCCGGTGTCGAAGGGCTGGACGGTGATCAAGGCTGGTTCAGGCACGTGCAGCGTGGCGACCGCGTTGAGCGGCATCACGGAGCCGTAGGCCTCGACCTTGACGCTGTCGAGCAGACTGACGGAAGCACGGCCGGTGCGGATGCTGGCCATTTCATGCTGCAAACCCTGCAGGGCCTTTTCCATCCGAGCCT
>JAJYCN010000231.1 GCA_021778335.1 Acidobacteriota bacterium
GCTTGCGCGCCAGGATTCTCCGATATCCTTAGCGCAAGCATGGCACAATCGGAACCATGGTTATCCGTGACGAGGACGCCCTTGCGTACCATTCCTCCGCCCCGGCCGGCAAGATCACCGTCAAGCCCACCAAACCCTGCTCGACACAGCGCGATCTGAGTCTGGCCTATACTCCCGGCGTCGCCGTGCCTTGTCTGGCGATTGAGCGCGACCCCGGCCTTTCTTACCGCTACACAGGAAAAGGAAACCTGGTGGCTGTTGTCACCAATGGAACCGCCGTTCTGGGCCTCGGCGATATCGGTCCGGCGGCCGCCAAACCCGTGATGGAGGGCAAAGGCGTTCTGTTTCAGCGCTTCGCCGGAATCGATGTGTTCGATCTCGAATTGAACGCCCGCGATCCTAACGACATCGTCCGCTTTTGCCAGATGCTGGAACCCACCGTGGGCGGGATCAACCTGGAAGACATCAAGGCCCCGGATTGTTTCCTGGTCGAGGAGGAACTTCGCAAGACGCTCCACATCCCGGTCTTCCACGACGACCAGCACGGCACGGCCATCATCGCGGGCGCGGCCTTTTTGAACGCTCTGCTGCTGGCGGGCAAAACCGCCTCCCAGGTGCGCATCGTCTTCAACGGCGCCGGCGCCAGCGCCATCGCCTGCGCCGAACACTGCATCCGCCTCGGCGCGCGCCGGGAAAACATCGTCATGTGCGACTCTCACGGAACCATTCGCCACGGCCGCACGGAAGGCATAAACCCCTACAAGGCGCGATTCGCCTCCGACACGACGGCGGCTACGCTTGCCGAAGCATTGGACGGCGCCGATGTTTTCTTGGGCCTCTCGGTCGCCAACTGCGTTACCGGCGACATGCTGCGGCGTATGGCCGCCAAACCGATCGTCTTCGCGCTAGCCAATCCCGATCCCGAAATTCCTTACGAGGAAGCGATCGCCGCCCGGTCCGACGCCATCGTCGCCACGGGCCGGAGCGATTATCCCAACCAGGTAAACAACGTCCTCGGCTTCCCATTCATCTTCCGCGGCGCACTCGACGTACGCGCCACCACCATCAACGACGAGATGAAACTCGCTGCTACCAACGCTTTGGCTTCGCTGGCCCGCGAAGACGTGCCCGACTCCGTCATGCGCACGTACGGTCTCGAGAGGCTGCAATTCGGGTCCGACTACATCATCCCGAAACCGTTCGACCCGCGCGTGCTCGTCCGGGAAGCCTGGGCGGTGGCCAAGGCGGCGATGGACAGCGGCGTGGCCCGCGAACAGATCGACCTGAACGAGTACCGCGAACAACTGGAACGCCGGCTTGGCCGCAGCCAGGGCGTGATGCGCAGCATGATCCACAAGGCGCAGCGCAAACCCAAACGCATCGTTTTCCCCGAAGGCGCCGAGCCGAAGATCCTGCGCGCCGCCCAGATCCTGCTCGACGACCGGATCGCGACGCCCGTGCTGCTCGGCAACGAGAAGGTGATCCACGAACGGATCGAAGAACTCCGGCTCAGCCTGAACTCGATTGAAATTCACGACCCGTCGACCTCGCCGCGACTGGCCCGCTACACCGACGAGTTCTACCGCTTGCGGCAGCGAAAGGGCGTCACGCTGAACGAAGCCGACGAGCGGGTCCGGCAGAACAACACGTTCGGGGCGTTGATGGTGCGTCTGGGAGATGCCGACGTCCTGATCGGCGGGTTGACCCAGCACTATCCGGAGACCGTTCGTCCCGCGCTCGAGGTGATTCCGGTTCGCGACGGCTTCCGCCGGGTCTCCGGCCTCTATCTTCTGCTCACTTCGAACGGCGGAGTTTACTTTTTCGCCGACGCGACGGTCAATATCGACCCCTCGGCGGAGGACCTGGCCGAGATCGCGCTTTCAGCCGCCGACGCCGCGCGCCGGTTCAATGTTGAGCCGCGCGTGGCTCTGCTCTCGTTTTCGAACTTCGGCAGCGCCAGGCACGCGCTGTCGGACAAGGTTCGCCGCGCCGTCGCGATTGTGCATGAGCGCGCGCCGGGCCTGATCGCCGACGGCGAAATGCAAGCCGATACCGCCGTGACTCCCGAGATCCTGGCCAATACGTATCCGTTCAGCCCGCTGCAGGGCGGGGCCAACGTGCTGGTCTTCCCCAATCTCGAATCCGGCAATATCGCCTACAAACTGCTCGCGCGTCTGGGCGGCGCCGAAGCCATCGGGCCGATCCTGATGGGTCTCTCCAAGCCGGTGCACGTTCTGCAGCGCGGCGCCGAAGTCAGCGAGATCGTCAACGTGGCTGCCATCGCGGTGGTCGAGGCCCAGGACCTGGAAGCGCGGAGCGCAGGCTAGCGTCCGGAATCCACGAAGGCGCGCCGTCTTCCCACTGGTCGTCGGTCAACTGCGTCACGTGCGAGCCGTCTTTGTCCATGACGAAGATCTCGCCGTAGGGCTGCGGATTGCCGACGAGTGGCGCCTCGTCCTTGAAGCCCATCCGGCTGCTCGCAAAGACGATATGTTCGCCGTCGGGCGACCAGTTGAGGTGCGCGTCGTTGCAATTGCAGTCGGTGAGTTGCTTGATCCCGCTTCCGTCGGGATGAATCGTAAATACCAGGAAGTTATTCCCGATCTTGCGCACGAAAGCAATCAGATCTCCGCGCGGTGACCAGGCAGCGAAGTTATCGTACTCTTCCGTAAGTGGCGTTATGGACTTGGTCGCAAGGTTCATAATGCGCAAGCCGTTCTCCCGCGGGCCGGCGGTCCGGTACACGATGCGTGTTCCATCGGGCGAGTAAGACGGGAAGGCGTTGTTGTTCGGCCCGGAGGTGACCAGATGGAAACCCGTTCCGTCGGCGTTGATGACGCCCACTTGCGCGCCTCCGTTCACCCGCGTCACGGGCGTCTTGACGCCGGCGTCGAAATCCAGGAAAGCCGTGAACAAACCGATTCCGAAAGCGATCTGGCGTCCGTCAGGTGACCATTGTGGCGCCAGCATGAGCTCCTTTCGCTGAAGGATCGGCTTGGGAGGCTTGCCGAATTCTCCGACGCTCAGCACGGCGGTTTCGTTGGCGCCCTCGATCAGACCCGCGTAGCGAGCGCCGTCGGCCGTGTAGGAGGGCATCATTCCTTCGATTCTGGCCGCGTATAACGAATAGCCATTTGCGTGACTAAAAAGTGGAACGAGCCCAGTGAACTTGATTTGCTTGATGCGGCCGTATACCAGTCGCGTCCCGTCCGGCGACCAGGATGGCGTGCGAATGTCCTTGCCCGTTGGACCCTTCTTGCCGTTCGTATAGAACACGCCCGCGGCGGACTTATCGAAGCGGAGATAACCGGTAGCGCCGGACGGCAGCGCGGCGGGAACCAGTTCGATTCCCGGCGTGACGCGCAGCGGGTCTTCCCTGCCATCGGCAATGCGGATCTGCGTCAACGCCGTGTTGCCCTCCAGATCCACGTCGTGAGTTGGGAACCGATAGTCCCAGGTATTCTGCCCGGTCATGCAATAAGCGATCACATTCTTACTGTCCGCGGTCCATTTGGGGCTGCCGCAGAAGCCGCCATGCTGGCTGATCCGTCGCAAGCCGGTTCCGTCCGGATGGATGACATAGATATCGGCCAACTGCAGGCGCTCCCAGCGTTGCCTGGCCGGCGGAACGTCGCTGCCGCGATCGGACGAGAACGCGATCCATTCCCCGTCCGGGGACCAGGCCGGACGGAAGTCCCCGCCATCGCCTGAGGTGAGGGGCCGCGCCCGGCGGGACGCGGTTTCGAGAATCCAAAGATTAGCTTTCCCTCCGCCTCGCGTGCTTACGAACACGATGTGCCGCTCGTCGGGTGAAAACGCCGCCTGGTCGTCAAAAGCGGGATCATCGGTGAGCCGCTCCAGCGCCGTGCCGTCCGGGTGAACGCGATACAAATCGGCCGAACCGGCGCGCTCCGAAGTGAATACGATCCAGTCGCCATTCCCGGACCAGGACGGATTGTAGTCGAGCGAGCCCGACTCAGCGATCGGGTGCTCGCCGGAACCGTCCGCGTTCGATACAAACAGCGTCTCGCTGTTAGGAGCCAGATGGGTGACGAGAATCCGTTCGGCCCCAAGGCAGTAAATCGGGGTGAAGGCCAGAACGGCGGAGGCGATGAAGTATGCTCTTCGGGGCATGAGTTTTCAAATGTTAGCTGTTGGGAAAACCCTCTGCAACCGGGGGGCGCGCCGGGTTAATCGAAGACCACTGTCTTATTCCCGTAGCAAAGAATACGGTGTTCCAGGTGCCACGTCACAGCGCGGGACAACACAGCTTTCTCCATGTCCCGCCCTTTGCGAATCAGGTCCTCGACCTGGTCGCGGTGCGAAATGCGGACCACATCCTGCTCGATAATCGGTCCATCGTCGAGCGTCGCCGTCACATAATGGCCGGTCGCGCCGATCAGTTTCACGCCTCGCTGGAAGGCCGCGTGATACGGCCTCGCGCCCACGAACGCCGGAAGAAAGGAATGGTGAACGTTGATGATCCGCCTGGGATATCGGGCCACGAACTCGGGCGACAGGATTTGCATGTACCGCGCCAGCACGATCAGGTCAACGCCGTTCTCCTCGAGCAGTTTCAACTGCTCCGTCTCCGCCAGCGCCTTCGTTGCCGCCGTAACCGGCAGATGGTGAAACGCGACGCCGTAAAACCGCGCCAAAGCCTCGGCGCTCGAGTGATTGCTGATGATTAGGGGAATCGAACCATGGAACTCGCCCGCTTGCTGGCGGTGCAGCAGGTCCGCCAGACAGTGCAGATGCTGCGAAACGAAAATCGCCACGCGCGGCACGTCCTGCATCCGGTAAAGTTGCCATGTCATCTGAAGTTCCGCGGCGAGAGCCTCGAATTCCACGCGGAACGCGGGCAGGTCGAAGTCCTCCAGCACCCACTCGACGCGCATGAAGAACAAGCCGGCTTCGTGGTCCTGATGCTGGTCGGCATGGGTGATGTTGGCGCCGTGCCGGTACAGCAAGCTCGACACCGAGGCGACCAGGCCTTTGCGGTCCGGGCAATTGATCAGGAGGACAGCCGTGCTGCTTGCGTGATTCGACATAGATCGTGAACATACAAGCCTAGCGAAGAAGCGTAGACTCGAAGGCGTGGGATGACGATGTCGCGGTTTTGGCGGTTGTGCTTGCCGGCCCTGGCTTGCGGCGCCTCGGCCTTGGCGCAGACGAGCGCCCAATTGGGGCTTCCGCCCGGCGTGCTTCTGCTGTCGCGCATCAAGCGCAACATGCAGCAGACGCTTGACCGGCTTCCCGCCTACGCCTGCTTGGAAAACGTCGATCGTCTCATCCGCGAATCCCCCGAAAAGCCCATCCACGCATTAGACGCTCTTCGGCTGGAAGTGGTGGCGATGGGAGAGAAGGAACTGTTTGCCTGGCCCGACGAACAGAGCACGTTTCGGAACGACATCACCGTGCCGGGGTTTAATTCAAGCGGCGAATTTTTTTCAACCTCACGCGCGGTCTTCTCGCGCCGGTCTCAGGCGATCATCCACTATCGCGGCCGGGAGACCTTCAACGGAATCAGTGCCGCCCGCTACGACTTCACGATTTCCTCGAACTTCTTCCGCTGGACGCTGAACATAGAGGGACGGCAGGCTCTAGTCGACACGAGCGGTACGTTCTGGGCCGACGCCGCGACGGCGGACCTGCTGCGGCTGGAATCCTGGCCGTCGCATATCCCCCCGGAACTGGAACTCTCCTCGCTTGTCAGTGTGATCGACTACAACCGGCTCGTGTTGTCCGGCCAGTCTTATCTGTTCCCCTTCTCGGCCGTGGCCACCATGGTGCGCGCCGACGGCCGGGAAAGCCAGAACCAGATTCAATTCACGCACTGCCGTGAGTTCAAGTCCGAGTCCCATCTGGTTTCAGGCGACACTGTGCAACCTGCCCCACCGCCACTCCGCACCGTTGAATTCCAAATCCCGCAGGGGCTGACGTTCCCCATTTCTCTCGCCGCCGCGGTCGACCTGGCGCAGGCTCGCGTAGGCGACTTGATTCGGGGATCGCTCGATGCCGACGTCAAGGACAAGCACGACGTCGTGGCTCCGAAAGGCGCCCAGTTACTCGGCCGAGTGCGCCTGATCGAGCAGGGCCAAGGGCCCATCGGGTCCTACTTTATCGCCGGCTTCGAGTTCACCGATCTCGAGTTCACCGATTCGTCCGGCTTCCGCCACCACGCGCCGTATTACGCATTCTTCCGCGACTGTACGAACCTGCCGGGTATCACGCAGGAAATTGCAAGCTCGCGCGAACACAACTGGACCACCAGCGATTCCGGCTGGATCGATATGGGGCAAACCGAGAAGATCCTGCCTCCGGTCCTCCCCGGCGTGGCCGTGCTTTTTATCGCGAAAAGCCAACGGACTCTGCCCAAAGGATTTCGGTTCGATTGGGAAAGCGCGCGGTTTGCCCACAAACAGTGAGGCCGCCGAAGTCACGCCGATCCTGAATCCCTATCCGCCGTCTCACCGAACGATTCGTCTGGCGAACTCCCCGGCCATCCGATAATCACCAGGAACACGTCGAGCACGAAGAGACCGATGGCGATGTCGTTGAACAGCGTGGCTTGCGACGCATGCGGCCAGAACTGGTTGGCCGCCCAGAATAAGAACGCGGCCGCCAGCAGAACCGCCTTGATCCATTCCCGGACCGGCGGATGATGCGCCCGCTGGTAGACGAGATAAGCGACGGCGATCAACGCCAGCGGAAACGCGCCGAGCCACTCATGCGCGCGCGGGGGAAACCGGGCGGGTTTCAAGTCCCAGACGAACAAAGCTGTGGCGCCGGCAAGAGTGAGGCAGCCCAAAAACACCGCGGCCGCGCGATGGGCGCGGTCAAGACGACGATACATATAGAGTCAGGCTAGCGTGGTTCAGCGCCTGGCCGCCTCGGCCGCGACCACCGCCTGACCCAGCGCGATGCCTCCGTCGTTGGCCGGAACCTGCGAGTGTAGGTACACCTCGAAACCTGCCTGCCGCAGGCCCTCCACAACGCGGCCTAGAAGGTAAAAGTTCTGGAACGTGCCTCCACTCAGACAAACCTTCTTGAGGCCATGCGAATCCCTCGTCCGCCGGCACGCCTCGACGATCACTGCAACCACCGTATTGTGAAACGACGCCGCGATCTTTCCCGCTCCCGTCCCCTTCCGAACCTCCGCCACGATCTCCGCGATCGCCGGGCGCAGATCCACGTCCGCATCGCTCAACTCGAAGCCGTATCGCGACTCCACGCCGTCTTCCGCCGCCGCCTCTAACTCGATCGCCGCTTGACCTTCGTAGTTGGTTTCATCGCGCAGCCCGATGAGCGAAGCCACGGCGTCGAATAACCTTCCGCAAGAAGAAGTCAGAACCGTGTTGACCCGGCGCGCAAGCATCGCTTCCACAATCGCGCGCCGCCGCGGGTCGATTCTCTCGAATAGCTGCTCCGGAAGGCTCTGCCCAAACGCATCCCGTGCGTAGCTGAGCGCCATCCGCCACGGCTCGCGCACCGCGGCGTCGCCACCGGCGAGCGGTACATACCGAAAGTGCAGGCAACGCTCGAAACCCAAGAAATCGCAGACCAGAAACTCGCCGCCCCAGATCTGGCCGTCGGTTCCGTAACCGGTCCCATCGAGCGATACACCGATAACTCTCTCCCGCAGCCCGTTTTCGGCCATGCAGCTTGCGATGTGGGCATGATGATGCTGGACGCCGACCTTTTGTACTCCCTGCATCTCAAGTGCGGCGCGCGTGCTCAGGTAGCCCGGATGAAGATCGTAGCCCACCACTTCCGGCTCGATCCGATAGAACCGCTTCATGTGTGACAAGGTTTCGTGAAAGAACTCGAGAGTCTCCAGATTCTCCAGATCGCCGATATGCTGGCTTAAGATCGCGTACCTCTGCTTGGTCAGACAGAAGGTATTCTTGAGTTCGCCGCCGGCGCCCAGGGCGGGCGCCATCTCAAAAGCCAACCGCACGGGTTGAGGCGCGTAACCGCGCGAGCGCCGTACGACGCGCACCTCCCTTTCAAACGTCCGAACCACCGAGTCGTCCACTCGCGTATGGATCTTCCGGTTATGCGTCAGGACCTCATCGTAAAGAGAAGCCAGACGCGGAAGCTCCTCTTCCCGGCTCACAATTGGTTCTTCGCTGACGTTGCCGCTGGTCATGACCAGCGCCTCGAACCGCCCGCCGGCGCCCTCGAACAGTAAGTGGTGCAACGGAGTGTAAGGCAGCATGACGCCGATGGTCTTGTTTCCCGGCGCAACCGCATCGGAGATCACAGTTCCCGGCCGGCGCGGCAGGATTGCAATTGGCCGCCTGGGGCACTCCAATGCTTCCCGGTCCGCCGGACTGACTTCGCACCATCGCTCCACCGCGCCCAAATCCGGCGCCATGATCGCGAACGGCTTGTCGCTGCGGCGCTTTCTTTCCCGCAGCCGGCGCACCGCTTCGCCATTGGTGGCATCACAGGCCAAATGGAACCCACCCAGTCCCTTGATCGCCACAACCTTGCCTTCCCGTAGCCAACTCTGGGCCTGCTCGATCGGCGCGCTCAGCGCCGGACCACATTGGGGACAAGCGTTCGGCTGCGCGTGAAACCGGCGGTCCGCCGGATTCTCATACTCGCCCCGGCACTCCCTGCACATCGGAAACTCAACCATCGTCGTTGCCGGGCGGTCGTAGGGGATGTCCCGGATGATGGTGTAACGCGGCCCACAGTTCGTGCAATTGGTAAACGGATGTTGGTAACGCCGGTTCGCGGGATCGGTGAAGTCCTCGTAACACTCCGCGCACGTGGCGATGTCCGGAGGAACCAGGACAAACTCCCCTGTAACTTGCGCGCTTTCTAGTATGACGAAATCCCGAGCCCCTTGCTGAGGAATGTCTGTTACCTGGACCCGGTCGACCTGAGCAAGCACCGGCCGCCGGTTCCTCAAGTCTTCTTCAAATGATTCGAGCCGGTCAGCCGGTCCTTCGACCTCGATAAACACTCCTTCGGATGAGTTTCTTACCCATCCCGCCAGCCGGTTCGCCATCGCGAGTTCATAGACGAACGGCCGGAACCCGACGCCTTGAACGACGCCCTGAATGTGGATTCGCTTCCGAAGGACAGTCGCGTGATTCGGCTCAGAACCCATGCGTCATTCCCCGCACCAGCACGCAGCCTTGAGTCATTCGACCCGTTCCGCGTTTTTCCTTCCGGCGCCAGGCTGGCATTACTTGCTTGTTACTTTCTCATGCCCGTGACGCTAACTAGGTCCGGATGCGGCGACGGACTCCCAATTATCTCCCACTAGCGACTCCCGTGCTTTCGGCCATAACTTTTACAAATCCGTCCCGTTTCGCATCTGGCTAAGCGAGCTATCTAAGACCCGCGACCCTGATCGATGGGTTCGTTTTCGCGCGCTGTCCCTCGCGTGCTGCCTGAATTGGCCCGCATCGTGCTCGCATCATGCCGCAAATTCTGTAGTCGGAGAGACCAGATGCCCCTTTCCACGCGCACTCTCTCAACCTACGACGTGTTGAAACAGCACGGCGTCGACCGGCGAACCTTCCTGAAATTCTGCACCACAATCTCCGCCACCCTCGGCCTCGAAGCCACCATGGTTCCTAAGGTCGTTGCAGCTATGGAAAACAAGCCGCGCATCCCGGTGATCTGGCTGCACGGCCTGGAATGCACCTGCTGCAG
>JAJYCN010000008.1 GCA_021778335.1 Acidobacteriota bacterium
GCGCGGAGGTGCCGATGGCGGAGATGCTGAGTTACCAGAACGATCTGATTTCGATGACGCAGGGGCGGGCTTCGTTTCAGATGGAGTTCGGCCACTACGATTACGTGCCGCAGTTGCAGGCGGAGAAGGTGATCGCGGCGGCGAAGGCGGCGAAGACGGGGGTGGAGGAGGAGGAAGAGTAGGGGGATTGGTGTCAGCGGCTTGCCGGCTGATTGGGACGGCGCCGGGGGCGTGGATGGGTGCGGGGGTGTATACGCCCGGTACGCGCCCCAGACTCGTTCCATCACATAACCCGACTTCGTGCGTTCTGATTTAACATGTTGAAAAGTAAGGCTAAGTTTGCTGTCCGGCCTGCTCTCCCGGACTCGAAAACCGTCCCGAATCACATAACGGTCACATAAGCCTAAGCCCAGAACGGCACGTAGCTGGCGTGCTTCCTGGAGGTATTCGTTGGGTCTCTGGGCTTCACGAGCCCCTCTTCGATCGTGTCTGCGATCACGCGCGAAGCGGTGGCGTAATTCCTCTCCTCAATTCCAAGCCGCTTGCGCAAGGACGTGTTGGTCATCGCCTGGCGGGAAACGTATTGTAAGGCAGCATGCTGGTAGCAGGCGCGAATTCGATCCTGCCGGTCCATCCCTCGCAATGGACGCCGTGCGTAGAGAATGGCGATCGTGTGATGCTCGGTCACGCGGAACTCTGGCGCAGGCAACTGATAGAGTTCCGCTTGGAATATGACTTTGTCGATGCCGCTCCCGCGCTCTTCGCAGATCTTCGCGCGGCGCATGAACGCAGCCAGAGCCTCGTTCCGCGAACGTGGCGGCTCGTCAATGAATCGCAGTGTATCGATGAGGGGTTTTCCAGGGTTTGTAATCTCGATGCGGTTCATGAAGACTTCTATCGTGGGACCTGTGCCCCGTATGGAAAAGTCCTGGTGGATGATCGCGTTCGCCACCAGTTCGCGGACGGCGATCTCCGGGTAAGCCCGCGCCTCGCGGCGCAGCGCCTGACCGATTTCTTCGCTTCCCGGCAGTTGATCACTTATGTAGGAGATGAGACCCTCGAAACCGGCAGCATAGCCGCGCGACCCTTCCTGCTCCTTGATGGTCTCCGTTCGGTCCTTGCCTTTGTAAACGATGACTCGGATGGCTTTCCGAGCTACGGCTTCAAAGTCCGCAAGTTTTCTGGCAAATAGAATCGCTCCGAGGTTCGTGACGTTCCAACGGTCGTCACCCAGTGACTGGGTCATGCATTCCTTTTCCAGGCGGCTCAGAATCGCAGCACGGGAGGAGGGAATATGCTGATCCAGCATCTCGAAGAAAGCGGGATAGTCGAGCCGCGCGAGGACGTCCTCGCCAGCCAGTGCGCGCGCAGCCAGTTCCTTCTCGAACGTCGTCTGCGATAATCGCGCCCAGAGAGCACGTTCCTTCTCCGGGTAATCCTTCAACTTCTTCTTGTAGCTGCCAACCCGGATGAAGGCGTGATCCTTCCAGCGGACCGGAGTATGACTACAAGGCTTGATGGAGAAGAGCACAACGGCCTTTGAGTCAACGCTAAACTCATCGATGCGAAAGTGCACGTCTGGATGAAGGTGCCGAGCCAGCCATGGTTCCAGGTCCTCGTTCCCGATCTTCCGTTGCCGGGGACGGAAGTCCGTCCCTACTACCCTGTGTGTGCCGCTCTCGACGCCCCAGACCAAATATGCGGCATTTTCTTCGTGCAGCGTCGCGGCATTGGAAAGAGCGGAGAGATACTCGCCGATTTCCTCCGGCTCAGAATCGTTGTGCTTGAATTCGACCCATTCCGTCTCGTGAGGTAGCCGTACAAGCGAATTAAGAGTCTCAATCGACTGCGCTCGCACCATCGTCACAATCCTATCCTCTTCTCGCGATGAAGGTAGAAGTGCAGGCTCCGGTGGAGTACGCGGGCGACCTGATGGGCGACATGAACGGGCGGCGCGGGCGCATCACCGGGATGGACACGCGCGGGGGGACGCAGATTATCCGCGCGGAGGTGCCGATGGCGGAGATGCTGAGTTACCAGAACGATCTGATTTCGATGACGCAGGGGCGGGCTTCGTTTCAGATGGAGTTCGGCCACTACGATTACGTGCCGCAGTTGCAGGCCGAGAAGGTGATCGCGGCGGCGAAGGCGGCGAAGGCGGGGGTGGAGGAGGAGGAAGAGTAGGGGGATTGGTGTCAGCGGCTTGCCGCTGATTGGGACGGCGCCGGGGGCCTGGATGGGTGCGGGGGCTCGAAGTAAAGTTCCAGGGCTTCGGCCAGGTTGGCCAAGGCTTCCTCTTCCGTCTCGCCTTGGCTGGCGACATCGACTTCGAGGCACTGGGAGACGTACCAGTTTCCTTCGCGCCAGACGGAAGCGGTGAACGGCCGTTTCATCCTAGTTAGTGCTCCATAGCGACAGCGGGCGTGGGCGGGAAGCGGTTTGAGATTTCTCGTCCTGGGATTCGATGCGGATTGTGTCGCTTTACTCCGCGGAAAGCGGTTGTGGGTTCGGAGATCGCCTGCGCCGGCCGAGTGAGGTGCGAGGCCGGGCGGCGTAGCGGAGGGCTTGTTGCAGGTCTCCGGTCTCGAGGTAGGGGTACTCGGCGAGGAGGGATTCGCGGTCCGGGAAAGCGGCAAGGAGTTCGAGGACGCGGCGGACGGTGATGCGCATGCCGCGGATGCAAGGCTTGCCGCCGCATTTGCCGGGTTCGACGGTGATGCGATCGAAGGGGTCGACCGTTGCCATATAGTCAGTGTAAAACGGCGCCGGGGTCAGGATTCGGCGGGGCGGAGGGCGGCGAGCGAGAGGAAGACGAGGGCGATCCAGAGGGCGCCGGCGAGGAGGAGGTGGAAGATCTGCATGGGGACGGGGGCGAGGAGGGCGACGTTGAGGGCGCCGGCGATGAGTTGGGCGATGGTGAGGAGGAGGACGGCGAGGGCGAGATTGGAGTGGAGTTTGGGGAGGTGGGCGCGGAGGACGCGGAGGGTCGAGAAGACGACGATGGCGGCGCCGACGAGCGCGATGACGGGGTGGGCGAGGCGGAGGCGGAGCAGGAGGTTCGAAGTGGAGCTCAAGTCCTGATGCAGGCCGGCGGTTAAAGAGGTTGCGGGGAAGAGGGTGTCGCCTAAGGCGGCGATGGCCCCGCTGACGCAAACGATGAGAGCCGCGATGAGAGCGGCGGCGAGGGAGGCCGGGAGAGAACGGCCGGAGCGCGCGGGTTGGGAGGCGAGCCAGGCGACGACGGCGAGCGAGGCGAGGAGGAGTTGGGTGTTGGTTAGGTGGGCGGCGAGATAGACGACGCGGCCGACGGAGACGTTTTTGGCGACGTAATCGAACAGGACGAGGCCTGCGCCGAGGAGGGCTTCGAGGAACAGGAAGCCGAGCGCCCAGAGAGTGGCGCGGCGGAGGACGTGGCCGGAAGGAAAGGCGCGGAAAGCCCAGACGACGAGCAGGACGACGGCGGCGAGCGAGGCGCCGCTCATGAGGCGGTGGGTGAACTCGATGATGGTTTGGACGGCGGCATCGCGGGGGACGACGACGCCGTTGCAGAGCGGCCAGTGGTTGCCGCAGCCGGCTCCGGAGCCGGTGGCGCGGACGACGGCGCCCCAGAGAACGACTAGCACGTTGTAGACGAGGACGGCGAAGGCGTAGCGGCGGAAAGCGGGCGATGCGGTGTTTCGCGCGGGGGCAAAGCGGGTAGCCACGTTTTTCAATGTAGCGCGGCGGCGCGACGGCGGCTGGGAAACGGGCGGGGGTACAATGCTCGCGTGGCCAAACAATACGACTGCATTGTGGTTGGGGGCGGGCATAACGGGCTGGTGACGGCGGCGTACCTGGCGGGCGCGGGGCGGAGCGTGCTGGTGCTGGAGCGGCGCGAACTGGTGGGCGGATGCTCGGTGACGGAGGAGATTTGGCCGGGGTACCGGGTGTCGACGGCGGCGTATCTGAGCAGCCTGCTGCAGGACCGGATCGTGAAGGAACTGAAACTGGAAAAGCTGGGATACCAGGTGGACGCGAAGGATCCGGCGTTCTTTTCGGTGTATCCGGATGGGCGGCACTTCTTCATGTGGCAGGACGAGGCGAAGACGCTGGGCGAGATCGCCAAGTTTTCGCGGCACGACGCGGACGTGTTTCCGGCGTATGAGGCGCATCTGGAGAAGCTGGCCACGGTGGTGGAGGGGCTGCTGCTGGAGGCGCCGCCGGAGTTTCCTCCGGCGGGAATCGGGGATTTTCTCGATTATCTGAAGCTGGCGGCGCGGCTGCGGAAGCTGGGCGCGAAAGAGATGACGGGGCTGGTGAACATCTTCACCATGAGCGCGGCGGATTTTCTGGACCAGTGGTTCGAGTCGCCGCAGGTGAAGGTGACGCTGGCGACGGATGGGGTGATTGGGGCGAATGGGGGTCCGAGGTCGCCGGGGACGGCGTATATTCTGCTGCACCACGTGATGGGCGGGGTGGCGGGGCACCGGGGGTTGTGGGGATTCGCGCGCGGAGGGATGGGCGCGGTGTCGAATGCGATTGCGGAGGCGGCGCGGCGGCGGGGCGCGGAGATCCGGACGGGGGCGGGCGTGAAGAAGATCGTCGTGAAAGACGGCGCGGCGCGGGGCGTGGTGCTGGAGAACGGGGACGAGATAGCGGCGAAGGTGGTGGCAAGCAACCTGGACCCGAAGCGGACGTTATTGAACTTAGTCGGGGACTGCGAGTTAGAGCCGGAGTTTGCGCGGCGGATCCGGAATTACCGGTGCGAGGGGACGTCGGCGAAGATCAACCTGGCGCTGGACGGGCTGCCGGATTTCCGGGCGCTGCCGGGCGCGCCGGGGCCGCAGCACCGGGCGACGATGCATATCTGCCCGTCGATTGATTACGTGGAGCGGGCGTGGGACGACGCCAAGTATGGGCGGCCGTCGCAGGCGCCGATGCTCGAGATGACGGTGCCGACGATGTACGATGCGACGTTGGCGCCGGAGGGGCGGCACGTGATGGGAATTTTCCTGCAGTATGCGCCGTACACGCTGCGGGAAGGGAATTGGGAGGAGTTGCGGGAGCCGTTTGGGGACCGGGTGCTGGACATTATTGAAGAGTACGCGCCGGGGTTCAAAGGGCACGTGGTTCACCGGCAGGTGCTGTCGCCCTACGACCTGGAGCAGCGGTTCGGAATCACGGGTGGGAACATTTTCCACGGGGAGATGAGCCTGGACCAGATGTTCTGCCTGCGGCCGGTGGCGGGGAGCGCGCGGTATGCGACGCCGGCGCGGGGGCTGTACTTATGCGGAAGCGGAGCGCACCCGGGCGGAGGGGTGATGGGCGCGCCGGGTTATAACGCGGCGCGCGCCATCCTGAAGCATTAGTTGGGTGAGTTACTGGGTAGTTACGGGGATAACTACTCCGGATTGGGTGGACTGGCCGTTGTAAGTTATAACGACCGGCTGGTTGCCGGCGGAAACTCGCGGGACGGTGATGTTGACCTGGAAGAGGCCGGCGCCGATTAAGTAGACCGAGGTCGCCTGGGCGGGGATGCCGCCGATGGTTGCGGTGGGCGCGCCGGGAAGCGTTGAGTTTCCGTTGAGGATCTGGCCGGCGGCGGCGGGAGCGAAACCGCCTCCGTAGAAGGCAAGGACTTCGCCGGGCGTGGCGGGGCGCGTGCCGGGGGTGTCGGCGGTGACGCCGACGGTGGAGTAATCCGTGGTGTGTTGGGCGGCGGCCAGGGTGAGGCCGTTGGCAGCGTACGTGAAGAGGCCGGGCGCTGTGGCGGAGGCCTGGGCGGAGAAGGCGGTGTTCGACTGGCCGTTGTGCGTGACGACGACTTGCGCGGAACCGGCGGCGAGACCGGCGGGAGCCTGGACATTCAGTTGGCCCGGGGAGACGTAGTAAACCGCGCAGGGGAGACTGTTAATGGTGACGGTGGTGTTGTCGACGTACTGCGGGAGCTGGTTGCCGTTGAAATCGCTGGGATACCAGAGACGGGAATCGACGCTCAGGTTCTGGCCGTAAATAGTTACCCAGGAGCCGGAGACGATGGAGTTACCTCCGCCGACGCTTTGGACGACGGCATTTACTTTGGGAGTAACTAACGTGCTCGGGTAGTTCGGGAACTGGTCAATGACCTTGTAGAGCGAACTATCAAGGACGGAGGAGATCTGGTTGACGTAGTCGGATTCGAAAGAGCCGCCTTCCTGGCCGGAGGTTGTGGTGGAGGTCTGGTTGGGGCGGGAGTTGAAGGCGACGGCCCAGGCGAAGCCGTTGTAGCGGCGGTAGATGTAAGTGGAGGCGCCGGAGAGCGAACCGTCCTTGTTCCAGTCCAGATTCGTTCCGTTGGGCACCATGGCGAAGCCGAGGCCGAAGAACGACGTGCCGTGGAAGGCGGAGGTTTCGGTCTGCATCTGCTGGAGCATGTTGGCGGAGATGAGCTTGGGGATGCCGTTGAGGAAGCGGCAGAGGTCGATTTCATCGACGACCCAGCCACCGGCGGCGGCGGCGACCACGAGGCCGTGCTGGGCGTAAGGAGCGGGGACGCAGGCGTTGACGTACGGGAAGAGGCTGGTCTCGCAGGACTGGCCGGGATAGGGATAGTAAGTGGACTCGGCGTTGGCGGGGTCGGAGGCGATGGAAGAGCCGAGATAGGCGCGGACGATGCCGAGGGGTTGGAGGACGTTCTTGCGGATGAAGTCTTCGTAGCGCACGCCGGAGACGTGTTCGATGACGGCGCCGAGGACGACGTAGCCGACGTTGGAGTAGGCGTAGACGGTTCCGGGGTCGTGCTGGAGCGGGCGGGTCCACATATAACTGACGAACCAGTTGGCGCTGCCGGGGACCGGGGCGCCTTCGTGTTCGGCGATCTGGATGCTTTGGGAGACGGGGTCGCCGACGATGTTGCGGTCCCAGCCGCCGGTGTGGTTGAGACAGTCGCGGATGGTGATGGAGGCGATGCGCGAATCTCCGATGTTGTTGGCGGAGGGCTGAAGGTCAGACAGGTAGCCGAAGGCGGGGTCGTCGAGTTTCAACTTGCCCTGGCCGGCGAGTTCGAGGATGCCGATGGCGGTAAGGGTTTTGCTGACACTGGCCTGGCGGAATGGGGTGTCTGGCTGGACCTGCTGGTTAGAGGTTGAGTTGGCGTAGCCGTAGCCTCGGGCGTAGACGAGGCGGCCCTGGAGGGTGACGGCGAGGGCGGCGCCGGGGATGTCGTATTTGGCGAGCAGGCCTTGCATGACGGAGTCCACCGCGGGGAGGCCGGGCTGGCCGGTTGCGACCTGGGCGGAGAGGGGGCCCGGAAGGAGGACAATGAGAGTTAGCAAAAAATAAGGGCGGAACCGCATCCGGCCAATATAGCAACGGCGGCTGTATTTCCCTTTGCGGGGAGGTAACGTGCGAAAAAAAGTGAAGCGCTGTGGGTTGCGGCGACATCCTGGAGGAGAGCGGGAGGCGAGGAGCGCGCCGGAGTGGCGCGCCGGAGTGGCCTTCCAGAGCGGGACACAGAATGGTAGATTATAGGACCAGAAGGAAACGGAGGCGCCGGTGAGAAGTATTGCGACGGTCCTTTTTATTTCCATTTTGCCGGCGCTTGCCGCAGGGAACGGCGAGACGCAGAAGGCGTGGGAACTCGAGCGAAAAGGGGACGCGGCGGGTGCGCTGGAGTTGCTGCAGCAGGCGGCGAATGCGCCTTCGGCGACTCCAGAAAGCCTGAGCGCGCTGGCGGAATTTCTTGATCTGCATCACGGCGCTGGGGCGCGGAAAGCGTATCGAAACGCGCTGCGGCTGGCGAACGAGAGCGAGAAGCGCGTTATGCTGCGGCGGTTGGCGATCCTGGACACGCTGGCCGGGGACGGGGCGGCGGAGGGGGCGGATTTGCGGGAATACCGCGCCGCGGGCGGGAATGACCTGGAGGCGCCGGGGAAACCGGCGAGCCCGTCGCGGGTACCGACGAGCATGATCACGCTGCCGGGGCCGCTGCGTTCGTTCGCGCGGATGGCGGCGCTATCGCCGGATGTGCGGAGCGACACGCTGCTGACGGCGCTGGCGCGGAACGTAGTGACCAACGGCTACGAGGCGGTGAACAGCAACGAGGCTCTGGCGCAGACCGAGTATCTGAAGCTGGTGATCCGTTATCTGTCGCAGGCGCGGGAACTGGACTCGCTGGCTGGGGCGAAGAAAGAGATCGTCATTGAGACGTGCGACTCGACGGCGACGGGGGATCTGCTGCGGGTGTTGGGATACCGGATCCGGGGCGCGTGCGGCGGGGAACTGGCGCTGGAGACGGTGAACGCAAGCCGGGCGTTTTTGACGGACGACTCGGGATTTCCGCTGGCGGCGCTGGAGGTGGCGCTGCGGACGAACCGTCCGTTCCGGTACGCGTTTGGTTCAACGCAGATTCCGGTGCTGTATGGAGCGGACTACTGGATGCCGGGCGGAGAGAAGCAGAACGGGCCGTTCATCGACTATTTCCTTTCCGATCCGTCGCTGTGCCGGCTGTATGTGGGGATGGCGAAATTGGATCCGTACACAGCGGAGCAGATGCGGAAGGCGATTGGGTTGGCGAGGCTGCGGGCCTATGCGCACGTGATCGACTTTTTTGGCGGGATGTTCGTGATCCGGGACGGGAAGGTGCAGGTTCCGGGGGGCGCGCGGAGCGAGCGGATGTGGGGGGAGTTGGCGGGGACGCCGGTGACGAACGCGACCGGGTTCCTGGACAAGCTGATCAGCCGGGATGACGGGTGGCTGGCGAGTTATTTCGATTCGCTGGGGCGGGCGGAGGAGCCGGTGCAGGGTTATCTGACGGAGCCGGCGAGGCTGAGGCGATTTTATGAAGCGATCCGGGGGAGGGTGACGAGTCCGGGTCCGGCGCGGCCGGTGTTCCGGGCGAACACAGAGATGCTGCTGCTGACGTCGCGGCTGTGGATTCTGCCGTCCGGGCAGCCGTTCATTCCGGGGGATATGAATGTGTGGCGGGAGTTGTTCATCCATCATCCGCGGGGCAAGTACGACAACAAGCTGAGCAAGGCGGCGTCGGCGTGGAGGGAGCCGGACGATGTGCTGGAGGCGCTGTTCGGGCTATGCCGGAAGTCGGTGGAGAACGAGCCGCTGAAGATTTTCCTGGCGCTGACGGAGATGGAGCGTCAACGGAAGACGCCGCTTGCGCCGAAGACGATTGACGACCTGGCGCGGAATTATCACGACCTGGGAGCGCAGTATGCGATTCTTGCCGAAGCGCCGGAGTTGAGCGACGCGACGATCGAGTCGTTTCTGGACGTGGCGGAAACGGTGGAAGAGATCAAGGATGCGGGGGTGCGGAGCGACGCGGGCGGGGCGGTGCAGGGGCTGATCGGGCTGTGGCAGATATTTCTGCGGCAGGGGTCGCTGCCGGCGGCGGCGGCGGATAGGACGCTGGCGGGGATACTGAAGCCGTTTGAAGACATCGCGTCGGAGAGCGACGTGTTTCCGGCGGGCGAAGCGGGGGTGAAGCTGCTGCTCGAGAACACGCAAGGCGAAGAGGGTCCGGCGCAGGACCGGATAGTGGACCTGCTGGCGGGCGGGACAGCGGGCGGGGCGAACGCGGATGTGCAGACAGCGATGCAGGAGAACCTGATTCGCGTGTTCGAAGCGCAGAAGCTGATCCCGCTGGACACGTTGTTCAAGCTGGAAGCGGGATTGGAAGGGCTGGCAAAGGGCAAGAAGGTAGATACGGCGGCGATTGCGAAGGTGCAGAGCCGGATTTCGGAGATCCCTCTGCCGCGGGCGATGCTGAGCGCGCCGGAGAAGAACGCGCTGGCGTTCGGATACTGGAGCGAGCGGCACATCGAGAACGAGCGGAAGGTGAACCTGCGGGCGATTGTGGAGCGGGGCGGCGCGGGGGGCAAGAAGGGGGACGATCCGCGGGCGCTGCTGGCGCCGTTTCTGCGGGACACGCTGGTGGGTTTGAACTACGCGTACTATGCGCCGCCGGGCGCGGAGCTTCTGCTGACGAACCCGGCGTTCGTGCGGAGCCACGATTTCGTGGGGCTGCAGGGTGTGAGCGCGCTGTGGAAGATGACCGATGTACAGGCGAGCGGGTGGCCGACGAGCGCGGGCGGGAAACTGCTGGGGTCGCTTGCCGGGTTGCCGTACGCGCTGGCGCAGGCCGAGCAGAATTTTCTGGTGCCGTCGCGGGAGCAGGCTCTGATCTGGGGCGACCTGGTGCCGGAGATTCTGATTGGGGCGACGGTGCCGCGGTGGTGGCGGGTGACGCCGCTGCAGATGCACTGGGTATCGGTGCACATGGAATACGGCGAGACGCTGCTTGCCGAGGCGAGCCTGAATGCGGGGCGGCGGAAGGAAGTGCTGGAGGAGCTGCGGAAGTACGCGGCGCCGGTCCGGGTGGCGACCATTGCGGCGGACCTGGAAGAAGGGAACGCGCGGGGAGCGCTGGAGCAGACGATGCCCTCGGAGATGTATTTCATGGCCGAGGATATGAGCAGGGAGAAGGCGAGCCGGGGGGAGAAGCTGGCGGTGGAGATCCGGCAGGAGGCCGAGGAAGCGCCGGGGCAGTTGAACCGGGAGGCGATTTCGCGGGCGTTCGGGACGCCGAAGCCGACGCTGGCGAATTCTTTTGAACCGCAGTTGCTGAGCCTGCGGACGTTTCCTGCGCTGATGGGATACTCGAGCCGGATGCTGGCCGAGAGCTGGGAGTCGAGCGGCTTGTACTATGCGGCGCTCGCCGACGACCTGCATCTGCGGCCGGCGCAGTTGAACGTGCTGGTGCCGGAATGGACGAGGGCGACGGTGGAACATATTTTCGCGACGCACCTGGAGGATTGGCCGGCGCTGTTGCGGAGCTTGCGGACGGTGGGGGCGCAGGCGCTGGCGGAGGCGGATAAGGGACGGACGGCGACTTCGGCTGGTGGATACTGAGAGTGGATTGGGGCCGGGTTTTGCGGAGGGAGCCTTGAGGTATCTGTACATAGCGGCGGCGTTGGCATTGGCGGCGGGAACGGCGATCGTGTGGGCCCAGGAGCGGCCGACGTTCCGGGTGAAGGTAGACCTCGTGGTGCTGAGCTTCGAGGTGACCGACAACAAGGGCCACTACGTGAACGGGCTGAAGCCGGGCGACTTCAAGATATACGAAGACGACATTCCGCAGAAGATGAACACGTTCGGCGAGGGCAACAAGCCTCCGGTGCAGGTGCTGGCCGATGGGACGACGCGTCCGTTGGCGGTGGGCGGGGAATTCGCGGACAACAAGCCGCAGGCCGTGGGACGGGGCGACATCAGCACGGAGGCGTTCGTGGGCACGAACGTATTTGTGCTGTTCGACACGAGTAACTATATGTACCGGGGATTTGTGTACGCCTCCGACGCGATCAAGGATTTTGTGCGCGGGCTGGACCGGGCGGATTCGGTGGCGGTGTACACGTTTAGCCGGAACTTGTCGCGGGCGGCTCGGCTGACGCGGGAGCGGGGGGATGCGATCTTCGGGCTGGGGAACGCGGTGGCCGGCGACGATTCGGCGTTGTATAACTCGCTGCTGCTGACGCTGCGGGATGCGGCGAAAGTACCGGGGCGCAAGGTGGTGATCGTGTTTTCCAACGGGCCGGACAACGCGAGCATGGTGGCTCCGGACGACGTGCGGGCGGTGGCGGAGGACGAGGGGATTCCGATCTACGTGATCTCGACGAGCGAGGTGAACAAGGATCCGGTTTCTTCGACGGTGTTCCGGCGGATAGCGACGCAGACGGGCGGGAAAGCTTATTTCGCCAAGACGTGGCAGCGGCAGGTGGAGGCGTTCGAGTCGATCCGCGAGGACCTGGGGAACAGCTACACGGTAACTTACTATCCACAGCCGAACCCGAACGAAGGGTTCCGGAACATCCGGGTCGAGATTGTTTCGGATGCGGCAAGGAAGTACCGCGTGCGGGCGAGGCCGGGGTATCGGCCGCGCGGGGGGTTCTGAGGAGGAAGCAAGGAGCCGGGAGCCAGAAGCCGGAAGACACTCGGGCCGAGCGGGCCTGACGGGGCCTTCGGCTGGAGGCAGCGATAAGGCTGAGCGCTTTTTTTCAGTACGGCGCAACTTTTGTCCGTATTTCGCGTGTTAGAGAAGTGTGTACGAAAGAGTCCAGCGGGGCTGAATCATGAAGACTTTGTTCCTTTTGCTTGCACCGCTCGTGCTGGCCTACGGCCAGAATGGCACTCCGGTGATGAGCGACACCGCCGCGGCGCGGTTTCTCGATCAGGCCACATGGGGGCCGACGCCCGCTTCCCTCGCTCAGCTTCAGCAGATGGGGATCTCCAACTGGCTGCAAGCTCAGTTCGCGATGAATACGTCGGACCTGCCGAACATGCCTGTGATCGGGCCGACCGGGAAGCCTTACACGGCGCTGGCCGACGTGCAGCGGGCGTTTTTCGTGAATGCGCTCACCCAGCCTGATCAGCTCCGCCAGCGCGTTGCGTTCGCGCTGAGCGAAATCTGGGTGGTCAGCCAGCTTGGCGGCGTGAACTACGCCTACGCGTTCCCACCTTATTGGCGCATCTTCGGGGACAACGCGTTCGGGAACTATCGCGACATTATTGAGGCGGTGACACTCAGCCCGGCGATGGGGCGGTATTTGAACATGGCCAACAACAACAAGGCCGACCCGTCCGGCCGCACGTCGGCGAACGAGAACTATGCCCGCGAGTTACTTCAGCTTTTTACCCTGGGCCTGACGCAGTTGAACGCGGACGGCACGCCGGTGGTGGATTCCAATAACAACCCGGTACCTACTTACGACGAGGCCGTGATTCCTCAGATGGCCAAGGTGTTCACCGGATGGACGTACCCCGCCGCGCCGAAGCACAAGGCGGGCGCGAACAATCCGCCGTATTACATGGGGCAGATGTATGCGGCGGAGTTTAATCACGACGAGACGCAGAAGAATATTTTCGGCGGCAATGTAATTCCCGCCGGGCAGACCGCCGAACAGGATCTGCAGATGACGCTCGACGATCTGATGAACCAGCCGACGATGGCGCCGTTCGTCTGCGAGCAGTTGATCCAGCACCTGGTGACCAGTAACCCGAGTCCGGCTTACGTCGGGCGTGTGTCGAGTGTGTTTTTGAACGACGGCAACGGCGTCAAAGGCAATATGAGAGCCGTAATTCAGGCGATTTTGACCGATCCGGAAGCGCGCGCCGGCGACGAGCCGTCCTCGGTGACCGCGACGGCGGCGACCTTCGGCCATCTACGGGAGCCGATCCTGCTCCTGACGGACATCCTTCGCGGCTTGAACGCGACGCTGGGCAACTCGAGCGCGCTTCAGTCTTACTCGGCGCAACTCGGCCAGGATCTGTTCCGGGCTCCGAGCGTGTTCAGCTACTTCTCGCCGCAGTACCGGCTGACCAACGGTCTGCTGGCGCCCGAGTTTCAGCTTCAGTCGACCGCGGCAGCGTCGTTCCGGGCCGACATTGTGAATCGCGTCCTTTACGGCAAGCTCGACGCGAGCACAAAGGTCGATTTGAGTCCGTTCGTCGCGAAGGCGGGCGACGCCGCTTCGCTCACCGGCTACATCAGCTACGTGTTCTTCCACCACGCGATGCCGGCGGCGGTGGCCCAGCAGGTGGAGGCGGCTGCCGAAGCGCAGACGACGGCGCCCGCCAAGGCGCAGGCGGCGCTGTACGTGGCGCTGACTTCGAGCGAATACCAGGTCGTGCAATAGGAGGCGAAAGTGACTTCTCGTCGCGGATTCATTCGGGCTGGATTGACGACGGTGGGCACGCTGGCGCTGCGTCCGTTCGGGCTGCTGCCGGCGATGGCGCAGAGCGCGTCGAACTATCGCGCGCTGGTGTGCGTGTTTCTGTTCGGCGGCAACGACAGCAACAACACCGTGGTGCCGATGGACGACACAAGTTTCCAGGCCTACACCACCCTGCGCGGCGGCCTGGCTCTTCCGGCGAGCCAACTTACCGCGCCTGTGCTGAGCGTCTCCGGCGCGCCCTATTCGTTCCACGGCAAGCTGCCGGACCTGGCGAACCTGTTCGGCTCGAAGGAACTCGCGGTGGTGGCCAACGTCGGCTCGCTTGTGCAGCCGCTTACGCGCGCCCAATACCAGCAGGCGCAGGCGCCGATTCCAAACAACCTGTTCTCTCACTCGGACCAGCAGTTACAGTGGCAGACCTCCGTTGCCCAGGGCCACAGCCCCACCGGTTGGGCCGGACGGGCGGCGGACTACATTGCCGGGCAGAAGATCAATACGTCGGACTTTCCGGTTTTCCTCTCCGTTTCCGGAAACGTCCTCGAAGGCGCGGGCGCGAGCTCGCAGCCGGTCGCGGTGACGCCGGGGCAGTCGCTCATGCTGCAGGGCTTCAACAATTCGAAAGGCTCGCAGGCGCGGCTGGACGCGCTGACGACGCTGCTCACCGCCGACACAGGCGTGAGCCTTGTGCAGGCGGCGAACCAGGTGATGGCCAACAGCATGGCCGACGCGCAGGCGCTCACCAACGCGCTCGGCAAGGCTCCCACGCTCAAGACGCAGTTCCCGAAGACGAGCCTCGGCGCGCAGCTTCATCAGGTGGCGCAGATTATCAGCGTGCAGTCCGGGCTTGGGATGAACCGGCAGATTTTCTTCTGCTCGCTCGGCGGCTTTGACACGCACGTCAGCGAACTGGAGACGCACAACGCGCTTTACCCGCAGGTGAACGACGCGCTCATCGCCTTCTACAACGCGACGCAGGAGCTCGGGCTTGCCGACCAGGTGACGACCTTCACCGAAAGCGACTTCAGCCGCACCTTCCAGCCCACGACCGGCGACGGCAGCGACCACGCCTGGGGCAGCAACCAGCTTGTCTTCGGCGGCGCGGTTTCCGGGGGGCAGATTTACGGGCAGTTCCCGACGTTCGAGCTGTCGGGCCCCAACGACGCCGACACGCGCGGCAGGTGGATCCCGACGACGGGGGTCGACCAATACGGCGCCACGCTCGCCTCCTGGTTCGGCATCCCCGACAGCGCGCTTTCGACCGTGTTTCCGAACCTGGCGAACTTCCCGACGTCGAAGCTCGGCTTCGTGGGGTGAAGCGGTGCGCTAAAGAAGCAATTGGACGCAGGCCGGAGCGAAGCGGGCCAATTTGTTGAGCAGCGCATCCATCGTCCCACCGAGTGCTTCGGCCTGTGCTTCGAGCCTCTGCCGCAGTAACTGATGGTTCACGTGAAACTGGTGCACGAGAAAGGCGTCGGGCGTTAACACTTCCAGATCGTACATCCTGGCGGATTCGGCAGGAAAGTGCCTCACGTTCTGCGTGACGACGGCGTGGGCGCCGCAACGCACAGCAGCCGCGAGCACATGACGATCCTTGACGTCGTTCGTCATCGTGCCAATCAGTTCCTCATACCCTGTGACTCCCGCATCCTCGAACGCAGCTTCCATCGCGTCGATTCGCCGCGAGGCCTGCTCCGCGGAGTAGCCCATCCGCCGCAGCGTGTCGCACAGCGGCATGGGCGCGAGGACGCAGGTGTCCAGAACAGCGATGTAGCCGTTACCCGGCGCGATCATCCGCCGGTCCCAGATCGTAGAGCCCGTCCGCGGCCTCGGCTCGAGTCAACTCATCCAGGATCTTCCGCCGGTCCGAGTCCCGTTTGGCTCTGAATTCGAGGAGGTTACGGACGTAGACGCGACGATGCGTCCCAACCATGTGGTGGGGAATGTCGCCGCGATCCAGCAGCTTGACCAGGAACTGCCGCGAGACGCCCAGCATCCGCGCCGCCTCAACCGTGGTCACTTGCGCATCGTTCTGCACGATGGCGACAGACTTCCCCTTCGACAGATCCGCGATCAGCTTCGCCAGGAATTTGTCCGGAGAGGCGGGCAGTGTTCGCGCCCTTCCGTCGCGGCCCACGAGTCTGGCGCGGCTTTGCCGCAACCTCCGATAAAGATCGAGAATCCGCTTCCCTTCGGGCTTGGCGACCACCTCCGGCATCATCGGCCTCCATCGCCAGTATATGCTATATCTGCCACAAACGCTATAAGTGACGCGGCAACTGCCTCACACCTTCAGCTTCTCCCGCGCGAAGACCAGGCAGGTGCGGACGTTGGCGTCTTCTTCGGCCAATTGCTGCTCGCGGGGAAGGTTGCTCACCACGGGCAGCGGCGTCGCGCTTTGGTAGTCGTGGACGAGGCGCAGGGTGCGGGCAAGGTAAATGCCGCCGCGGTCCGGGAAAGTCGTCCAGTAGGCGTCGTTCAAACAGGCGACTGGCAGCGGGTCCCGCGTGATCATTTCGAGTGTGAACCGAGTGTGCGCGCGCGCCTGGCGGACGAGATCGATCATTGCCTGCAGGTCGAGAATGCCCGTGCCGAGAGGCACCTCGGAAAGCAGAAAGCCGTCATCGGTGGGCGAAACGCCCATGTCTTTGACGTGCGTTACGACGGCGTGCGGGGCGAGTTTCCGCGCCACGTACATGGGGTCGTCAAGCAGGCTGATGTTGTTGCCGAAATCGAGGCATGCGCCGAGGTATTCGCTCGAATGTTTCTCCAGCAGTTCGGCGAGTTGGTCCGCGGTCCAGTCCTTGTGGTTCTCGATGCCGAGCGGAATGCGGTAACGGTCGAGCAGCGGCAGCGCCTGTTCGATGGAAGCGCGCGCCCGCTTCTCCCATTCCTCCCACTCGGCCAGCGTCTTGAACGTGATGTAGCGCCGGCCGTGCAGCATGCCAGTACGGAGCGCCGTGGCGCCTGCCTCGCGCGCGGCCTGGAGCGCCTTTTCCAACGGCTCGGCCGAGCCGTTTTCCGGCATCGGCACCATCGCCTCGACATACATGCCGAGCTCTTCGGCGCGGGAGCGGATTTTCGCCGGGTCGCCGTGGATGGCCGACTGAATTCCCGCCGCGCCCATCGCGTGGCAGTGTTCGAGAAATTCGAGCGTGTCCCGCGGGCGCCAGAAGCTCAGGTACGACGTCGTTGCGACGCCCATCCCCGCCAACGGCTCTGCCCCTTTGCCGCGCGAAGCCAGCGCGGATGCGGCGGCGAGCGAAAGGAAGCCGCGGCGGTTCATGCCAGCGCGTGCCGCACCGCTTTGTCCCAGGGCTCGCGGTAGGGCCGTTCCAGCAGCGCGTTGGCCTCCGCGTCCCCGACGATCACTTCGTGGCCGGCATCCCATTGCAGCCGCCGCCCGAGCTTAAGCGACATGTTCGCCAGGTGGCACGCCGTCGCCACCTGGTGCGCGCCTTCGACGTCGGCGATCGGCCTTTGCCGGCTCTTCACGCAATCGAGGAAATTCCGCGCGTGCAGGTCGAACTGTTCGGCGGAGGAGCCGGGCACTTTCATCGCCTGCGTCCACGGCACCGGCGTCGTCTTGCTGCGCTCGGGTCCGCCGGTTGGATGGCCCTGGAACACCGGAATCGCGTTCATCGGGTCGATCTTCATATCGGGGAAGACTTCGAAGCCGCCGCGGTTAATGACGAGGCCGCCGCGCTCGCCGTTGAATTCGAGTCCGTAGCCGACGCGCCGGCCGGCACTTGCCTCGCGGTAGGAGTAATGCACCGTGAAGCCCGGATATTCGAAGATGGCGTCCTGCGTGTCCGGCGTCTCGCAGATATCCTGCAGCGCGAAGCGGCCCCCGACGGAAGACACCGAGGTCGGGCCTTTCACCTGCATGACCCAATGGATGATGTCGAGCTCGTGCGCGCCGAGATTGGTCATCTGCCCGCCCGAGTAATCCCAGAACCAGCGGAAATGGTACAGGCTGCGCAGCTTGTTGTAAGCCCGCAGCGGCGCCGGGCCGAGCCACATGTTGTAGTCGAGATCCGGAGGCGGGTCCGAGTCGAGCGGCGTGCCGAAACCCGGCATCACGTTGCGCTGCGAGCCCGAGTGCGCGTACATGATCTTGCCGAGATAGCCGGCTTCGAGGAGTTCCTTCGCCTTCTGATAATGCTTGCCGGAGCGCTGCTGCGTTCCCGCCTGCACCACGCGGTTGTACTTGCGCGCCGCCTGCACCATCCAGCGGCCTTCGCGCACGAACAGCGTGAGCGGCTTTTCCACGTATACGTCCTTGCCGGCCGCGCAGGAAAGAATCGTGAGCGGGGCGTGCCAGTGGTCCGGCGTGCCGATCACGATCGCCTGCAGGTCCTTGTTGTCGAGCATCTCGCGGAAATCGCGATAGCCCTTGGCCCGCGGCCCGCACGCCTTCAAACCTTCTTCGAGCCTTGGCTGGTAGACGTCGCACATCGCCGCCATGTCGCAGTCCTTCTGATGGCTGAAATCGAAGACGTGCTCATGGCCGATCAGGCCGTAGCCAATGAAGCCGACCTGCACGCGATCATTGGCGCCCAGAATGCGTTTGTACGAGGAGGCGGCCAGAGCGGTGAGCGGCAGCGCGCCGCGCCGGGTGATGCCGCCTTGCGCGGCGGGAGTCGAATTCGTGTTCTGTGGGTTCATCGTGCGCACCATCCTCCATCGATCAAAATGTCCGTGCCGGTGATGAAGCCGGCGTCTTCCGAGCACAGGTACCGGGCCAACTCACCGATCTCCTTCACTTGCCCCCAGCGGCCCACGGGAATGCTCGCAAGGAACTGCGCGTTGGCTTCGGGGTTGTTCATCAGCGGAAGGTTCATGTCGGTGGCGAACGGGCCGGGGCTGATGCCGTTCACCGTGATGCCTTCCGTAGCCAGTTCGAGCGCCAGCGCGCGCGTCAGGCCGAGCAGCGCGGTTTTGCTGGATGAATACGCGGCGCGGCCGGGCAGCGAAACGTGCGCCATGATCGAAGTCATGTTCAGAATGCGCCCGTAGCCGGCGCCGCGCATTCCCGGCACGAACGCCCGGCAGAGCAGAAACACGCTGGTCAGGTTCGTATCCATCACGCTCCGCCATTCGGCGAGGGTGAACTCGGTGAGATTCTTGCGGATGTTGATGCCCGCGTTGTTGATGAGGATCTGGACGCGGCCGCTCCGGGAGGGAACCTCGTCAGCCAGGCGCGCCACTTCGTCTTCCTTCGTCACGTCGGCGCGATACACATCGGTCGCGCCGCCGGAAGCGGCGAGTTCTTCACGGACTTTCTCGAGCAATGCCTCGTCGCGCGAAACGAGGGCCACGCGGCAGCCTGCTTGGGCGAGCGCAAAGGCCATGGCTTTCCCAAGCCCTTTGCTCGCACCGGTAATGAGGGCAACTTTGCCGGACAATTCTTGATTGGACATGCGGATTCCACGTGATTATATTCTTCTGGCGCGCGAAATGGGCGGCGCGGCGCGGACTCGCCGACTGTATCCTCAGTTCATGGGCACCCGTTTCTTCAGAAACTCGCGCACAACAGACCGCTGCCCACGCCCCGGGAATCGAGCCTCTCGAGGGAGCAACCAGCGGGCAGCGGCTTGTGCGCTCTACGGCCTGACACTCTGCTCCGCGCTGCTATTCGCCGGCCCGCTTCGCGCGCAACTCAGTCATCTCGGCGAACCGCTTCAGCTAACGTTTGCGGGTCAGAACGCCGAAGCGTACTGGTCGCCCGACGGCAAACGGCTCATTTTCCAATCCACCCGCGACGGCGCCGAATGCGACCAAATCTACATCATGGACGCCGACGGCTCGCACGCGCATCGCGTTTCGAGCGGCCGCGGACGCACGACGTGCGGCTACTTCCTGCCCGACAATCACCACATTCTTTATGCCTCGACCGAAGCCGAGGGCGACGCCTGCCCGCCGCCCGCGGACCGCGGCAAGGGCTACGTTTGGGCTGTCTATCCGAGCTACGACATCTATGCCGCCAATGACGACGGCTCGGACGCTCACCGCATCACCACGACGCCCGGCTACGACGCCGAAGCCACGGTGAACTTCGCGACAGGCCGCATCGTCTATACCTCCATGGCGAGCCACGATCTCGAGTTGTGGACCATGGCTGCCGATGGCTCGGGCAAGCACCGCCTTACCCACTCGCTTGGCTATGACGGCGGCGCCGTGTACAGCCGCGACGCGAAACATATCGTCTGGCGCGCGAATCATCCCAAGACAGCGGCCGACACCAAGCAGTACAAGGACCTGCTTGCGCAAGGCCTCACCACGCCGATGAAGATGGAACTATTCGTGGCCGACTCCGACGGCGCCCACGCCCGGCAGATCACTCACTTCGGCTGCGCCAGCTTCGCGCCCACGTTTACGCCGGACGGTAAGAAGATTCTGTTCGCCTCCAACAAGCACCACTGCGACAGCTCCGACTTCGAGTTGTACCTCATCAACCTCGACGGCACGGGGCTCGAACAGATCACCTCCTACGGCGGCTTCACGTCGTTTCCCGAGTTTTCCCCCGACGGCAAGACGCTGGTGTTCGCCTCGAATCTCCATGCCCGCAGCCACTACGAGTTCAACATCTTCACCGCGAGCTGGAGACAATGACCGCGCGCCTGCTTGTTCCGCTCGGCGCGCTTTCGCTGCTGGCGGCTTCTGCGCAGACGGTGCCCACCACGGAATTTGAAAGCCTCGCCGGTTCGAAACTCACGCTGCCCGCCGCCGCGGGCCACGCGGCGCTGTTTATCGTCGGCTTCAGCCATGCCTCGTCGAAGCCGACTTCCGCCTGGGACAAGGAACTCGCCAAAGGCTGCGCGGAAACCGGCACGACCTGTTACACCGTCGCCGTCGTGCAGGATGTCCCGCGCTTCGTCCGCGGCATGGTCGTGTCGGGCATCCGCTCCGGCATCCCGAAGGACAAGCGCGCGACGTTCCTCGTCCTGCAGCACGACGAAGACGTCTGGAAGAAGCTCTGCGGGTTCTCGGACGCCGACGGGGCGTACCTGCTGCTTGTTTCACGCGACGGGCGGATCGTCTGGAAATGGGCGGGTCCGCCGGAGGCCGCTTCGCTGGCCACCGCGCGCGAACGTCTCCGCGAGGCCGCGAAGAACTAATGTAACTATCCACTCGACATCGCCTCGACCCACGGACAATCCTCGGTTGGGGCGATTGTTTGTTTGAAACTTCGATGGCAAGGTGCGGAACATGCGGTATCCCGCTGCGGAGCCAGGGGTGGGGATGCTACAGACGTAAGGAACGGAAACGCAGGAAGACGGGCCGCATGGAAGCTATGGACTAAGCAGGGGAGCAACCAGAGAAGACCGAGACCCTGAAATCCTCGGGGCTGTTCACACACCACGGGCGATCACGCCTGCTCTGAATTTCGGACCGTATCCCGGCCTCTTCGGAAGTGCGGCTACTGGGCGCCGAATTGCTAGCTGAGAGCTTTACAAATTCGGCACAACCACAACTGCAACACCGGGGTGTTCTATTGCAATTCGTTGAGATAACGAGCACAATCGGAGGTGGCGGTGAGTGCGGGATTCGAATCCGCGAACGGTGCCATCAACACCGCTGCGCAGCTTATAAGGCCGGTGCAATCAACCGCTCTGCCAACTCAACACCGGATGGGACCATCCCCTTTTCGCGCCATGAGCGAGACGGAGGGGTTGCCTCGGTCTAGCTATAACATGCATGTTATGTCAGCGGTCGCGTTTGACATAACTCTTGCGTTATGGGACGTCTGGTGATATCCTGTAATGGCCGAGAAGAAGTTGTGGGATTTTGTCAGTCAGCGCGGTGAGAGCGTTATTATTGAATGGGTTAAGAGCGATAGAATAACCGTTCGTGACCCGGCCAAACTAAACAACAAGATCAAGAGGCTCGCCCAGCTCGATTATGAATTGGCGGTTGGGACCAAGCTCCTTGCCGGGCCAATTTACAAGCACGTCTATAAACTTGTCGTCCACGGGGACGTCATGCTTCGCCCCATGCTCTGCCGGGGGCCTTTTGACCCTCAGGGCGAGTATACCTTTCTCCTTGGCGCAGTCGAGACGGGCGGCAAACTACCGGATGGCGCCAAGGAGAGGGCGGAGCGAAATCGAGAAGAACTATCGAATGATCCAACAAGGAGGAGAACCCATGGGCACATCAACTGAGAATTTAAGGTGTGAGTTCCGGAATGAGGAATATCGGTATGCCTACGCGGAGGATTTCTTAAACACTTGGGTAGCAACACAGATTGTCACGCTGAGAGAGCAGCGGGGCCTGAGTCAAGCGCGACTGGGCGAGCTGATCGGAACGAAACAGCCGGGAGTATCGCGGCTTGAGGATGTTAATCACTCAACCTGGAAAACCGAGACCCTGAAACGGATCGCGAGGGCCCTCGGGGTGCGGTTGAAGATCAGTTTCGAGACCTTCGGCAGTTTACTTAATGAGGATGCTGAGTTTAGTCGCCAGTTTCTCCAACGACCGACATTTGAGGATGACCCTGCCTTTCAAAGACGCAAGGGGCCAGCGCCGGCAACGGTCCTGGGTCCGGCGATAAGTGGCTACCATGCGGCGACCGATACCGCGAAACACGCGCAGTTTAATGCTCCAGTGGGAGGCAGTTTTGCGATGATAGACCAAAGCTCCGCGGAACTTAGATACGCTACCGAGCGCTAATGGCCATCGAATTCAGGACTTGAGAGGTGCACATGCCCGAGGACGCCGAAAACAAGGTTACTCCAAACGCTATCAAGTATGTTACTGACAGCCCGATGATCTTGGACAAGGTCGAGTATATGTACGTCAGCTACTCGCAGGTCAGCGCGAATAGCGTCGATTTCCGTGTTGCGTTCGGAGATCGGATACCACCGGAAGGGAACGTTAAGGCGACTCGTGGCGTTGTGATGACGCACGAGCACGCTCGAGCGCTGCTCAAGGTGCTGGCCGAGAGCGTGTCCAAAATCGACAACCTTCTCCAACAGGTCGATCCGAATAAGGGAACTGGCGACGATTCGCAGACCTAGGATAGTTCGCGTACGTCGATCGGAATCATGCTAACGCTCTCTTGTAGTGTGGGTCGGGGCGGAATTGCCGCAACGAACACAAGCAAGAAATATTAGCTCGCCGGGCTGACACCGCGGTGGTATTCTTATTGATCCCGGCTCGAAGCAGGCTTTCGAGAGGGTTCCGAGGTGCGTGCTTGAATCGTCGACGAAACTTGAGCGCCGTCGCGGCGCTGCTGCTGACTCCGCTCTGCCTGCCGGCCCAGACGGGCAACCACGCCGATCGTCTGGAATGGTTCCGCGACCAGGGCTTCGGGCTGTTCATCCATTGGGGCGTCGACAGCCAGCTTGGTTCGGTCATCAGCCACTCGCTCGCCGGAGCGTCGGAGGACTACGTCAACCGCTTCTACACGGAGTTGCCGAAGACGTTCAACCCGCATAAGTTCGATCCGCAGGACTGGGCCGTGCTCGCCAAACTCGCTGGCGTCCGCTACGTGGTCTTCACCACCAAGCACCACTCCGGCTTCTGCATGTTCCGCACCGCCACCACGGATTTCAGCATTTTCCATACGCCGTACCCCCACGACATCGCCGGCGAAATTTACACGGCGTTCCGTGAACAGGGCATCGCGCCCGGCGTCTACTTTTCGCCCGACGATTTTCATTTCCTCCACGAACACCACATCACCATCCAGCGCAACGTGCCCGAAGTTTCGCCCGAGCACAACCCCGAGCTTTTGAAATACGACCAGGCGCAGGTTCAGGAGCTTCTCACGCAGTACGGCCCGATGTCGGTGATCTTCTTCGACGGGCCCGCCGGCGGGCTGCGCGAACTGGCCTGGAAACTGCAGCCGGAGATCGTCGTTACGCGCGGCGCGCTTGAAACGCCCGAGCAGTACGTTCCCGGCGTCCCGCTCGAAGGGGCCTGGGAGTCCAACCTCACCATGGGCACGCAGTGGCAGTACAAGCCGACGAACGAGCATTACAAGTCCGGCACCACGCTCATCGACACGCTGATCGAAACACGCGCCAAGGGCGGCAATCTGCTTTTGAACATCGGCCCGAAGCCCGACGGCGAAATTCCGATCGAACAGGAGGCGCGGCTGCGCGAGATCGGCCTGTGGATGTTCGTCAACAGCGAGGCGATTTATTCGGTGCGCCCTTGGGTGATCACGAACGAAGGCGAAATCTGGTTTACGCGGAAAAAGAACACGAACACGGTTTACGCGCTTGTCGCTTCGAAAGAGCCCTGGAAATGGGGCGAGTGGAAGGACATCACGCTGCACTCGGTGAAGGCCACGCCGCGGACGGAGGTGAGCGTGCTCGGCCAGAACGACAAGGTGCTCGAATACCGCCCCGACGTCGTGCCCAAGACGACCTGGCACGAGGAAAGCGACGGACTGCACATCCGCGCCATGCGCACGCAGCGGCTTTACAACAACCGGCAGTGGCCGAACCCCGTGGTGCTGCGCATCACCAACGCGGAGCCGGCCATGGAGCCGCCGAAGGTTTCCACCGGCGGCGCGAAGTGGGATGCGGCGGCGAAGACCGTCACGCTTTCGGCCGACCTGGCCGACCTCGGCAAAGCTTCGTCCGTGCAGGTTGGCTTCGAGTGGCAGCACATCCGCGGCCTCGACGTGAACGAGCGCGGCGGCGCGTGGACGGCGACGCCACTCAAGACGATGTCGTCGCCCGGTACGTTTTCCGTCACGTTGCCGGACTGGCAGCCCGGCGAGGCGTATGTGTACCGCGCCGTCGTCGTGCATCCGCTGATCAAGATCTACGGCAAAGACGTGGCGCTCTCGGCCAAATAGGGGATAAGCCGCGGAGGACGCACGTCCGGATACAGCAGCCAGGCGCGGCGCTTGGGGTAATACGCAAGCAGCGCTTTGTTCGCCTCTGTGCCTAAATCCCGCGCCCAAACGATGCGCGCCGCATCGATCTCGGCCGCGTTGTGAACCCACTCGTGGAAGCGGTGACCGGCGGTGTAGTGAACGAAGACAAGCTGCTCGCCGGGCGCGGCGTCAAGCTGCGCTTCGACCGCCTGCCGCCCGAGAGGGTCGGGATCTTCGATCGAGTCCCACGTCTCATAACGGATGAGTCCGGCGAACGCCGGCCGCTCGAACAAGTGAATGCCAAACCAGAAGGTGAAATGCGCGGCTGCAAGAAAGAGCAGCATCCGAGCCGCCGGCGCGCCGGAGTCGAATCCACGCACACGCACCTGTGAGAGCCTTTCGAGCGATGCCACGCTCACGAAGACGAACACGGGCGTGAGCGCGGCGATGTAGTGGGTGTAAAAGTAGGGATAAAAATTCGTGCCGAGCGCGAACAGCAGAATCGCCGCAGCCGCGGCCGCGTTCAGAGGACGGCGCAGAGTGAACAGAAACAACGGCAGCACCAGATATAGCGGCGCGAGGAAGAAGAACCGGTAGAAACGCACGCGCTCCGCCAAGCGCGAAGCATAGCGCGAAAAAGTATCCGGCAGAGGGCCGTGCACCGCCGCCTGCGTGTCGTAATCAAGCTGCTGTTCCGATGTCAGCGCGCGGTGCGGCTTCGGCATCGGCTGGAAGGTCAGTGAGGCGGGGACTCCGTATTGAACCTGGCTGAGTTGGTACGGCAGCGTGGTCCAGGAGCCCGTCACGGCCTTGTTGTGCGCGGCCACCAGAAGCAGCGCGGGCGCAAACGCCAGCGCCGTGTAGCGCAGCCAACGCAACCACGGCGGCTTCCAGGGCGCGAGTACGATGCCCGCCGCCATGACCAAGAAAATGGACTCGTAGGGCCGAGTGAGCACGTGCAACCCCAGACCCGCGCCAAGCAGCAACGCGTTCCTGCGGCTCGGCCCCCGACGCAGCCGCGCCGCCGCGCCGAACACCAGGCATCCGGCAAAGGCCGCCACGCTGCCGCCCCAGTAACTGTTCATCCACTGGCTCAGCGGACCGAACTCGAACACGGCCAGAAGCCCGCCGGCGAGCGCCCACAGCGGCGAGGTCCACGCCCGAAGCATCCAGAAACAGGCGGCGCAGAGCGCGGCTTCCGAAAGCGCCACGCCCGCCCAGGGAAGGCCGAAAACCACCCAGCCGAGCGCGATCCACAGCCCCGGCCCGATGGGAAAAATCGAGCTGTAGGTGGGCTGCTGCAGCGCGAAATATGTTTCGAAAAACTGCGGCAGTGCGTGCGGCGAGTTGGCGAGCCGGAAGTGGCGCAGCGTGCCGGCTACAAGCAGGTAGCTGAAATCGTCGGAGACCTCCGGCCGCGGAATCGGATGATGCACGAGAAGCATCAGACGAAGCGCCACCGGCAGCGCCGCGAAAACAGCAATCGCGGCCAAGGGCCTCTCCGCCAACGGGCGCGCGATGCGCTCGACGAATGGCCCCGCGGCGAAAGCCATGCCCGCGACCAGCACGGCAAAGGCGAGCAGAACGAAATCCTGCGCGCCGAAGCCGAGCGGGTTCAGTAGCGGGAGGAAGCTATGAAACCAGTCGAGCAGGAACATCGCCGCGCGGTCAGCGCTTGTAGCCGATCGCGCGCAGGAAGCCGTGGCGCTTCTGCGCGTCCTCCGGCGTCTCCACGCCCAGCGGCGGTTCGCCGTCCACCACGCCCAGCACGCCGCGCCCCTGCTTGGTTTCGGCCACAATCACTTCCACCGGATTGGCGGTCGCGCAAAAAATGGCGCACACCTCGGGCGTCGCCAGCAACGCGTTCTTCACGTTCACCGGAAACCCGTTGCGCAAGGCCACCACGAAGACATGGCCCGCGCCGATCGCCTTCGCATTCGCGATCGCCGCCTCGCGCAGTTCCGCGTCATTGCCGTCGGCGCGGATCAGGCGCGGCCCGGAGGCCTCATTGAAAGCGATGCCGAACTTCATGCCGGGATTCGCGTTCACGATCGCTTCGTAGACGTCTTCGACGGTTTTGATGAAATGGCTCTGGCCCACGATCAGGTTCGAGTCCTTGGGAATCGTGAGAGGGACGGCGTGCAGTTCCATGTGTGCGATTTTAGCTTGGCTCACACACTGCTTTGTCCCCGCGGCCACACCTCGGTTTCCGCCTCGCGCCCATCGGCGACAATCGCCGCCGCTTCAGAGGGAACTTCGATGTCCTTTGCACGGATTTTCACGCCTTCAGAAGAAGACAGCAGCAGGGCCGCTTCGGGAATCTCAATGGGTATCCGGCGCGCCTCGCGCGAAAAATTGCACACCAGGCCCACCGGCCCACGCTGCATGACGAGCCACTGCCGCTCTTCATCCACCAACGTCCGCACGCGGTCCATGCGGGCATCCGCGAGCGCCGGGAACAGGCGCCGAAGGCGGATCAGGCCGCGGTACCAAGCCAGCATCGAAGCGCCGCGCCCGGTTTGCGCTTCCCCCCATTGAAGTTTCGAGCGCTCGAACGTCGCCGCATCCTGCGGGTCCGGAATCGACGTTCCGTCCCAGCCGAACGCCGCAAACTCGCGCTGGCGCCCCCGCGTCACGGCGCGCCCCAACTCTTCGTCGTGTTCGGTGAAGAACTGAAACGGCGTCGAAGCCGCGAACTCTTCGCCTTGAAACAGCATCGGCGGGAACGGCGCCAGCAGCAGCAGCGCCACGGCCGCGCGCAGACGGCCTTCGGAAATCAGATGCCCGATGCGATCTCCCTGCGCGCGGTTGCCGACCTGGTCGTGATTTTGCAAATACGCAAGGAAACGCGAGGCCGGCAGCCCGGCGGTGGAGCGTCCATACCGGCGCTTGCGGTGCGGCGCGTACTGGCCGTCGTAAACATAGGCGTGCCGCAGCGCCTTCGCAATGGCGCCCAGGGCGCCGAAGCCGCGGTAGTAGCCGTTCCGCTCGCCGGTCAGCGCCGCGTGCAGCGCGTGATGAAAGTCGTCGCTCCATTGCGCGTCGAATCCATAGCCGCCGCACTCGCGCGGCCGCACCACGCGCGGATCGTTCAGATCGCTTTCCGCGATCAATACCAGATGCCTCCCAAGCTGCGCCGACAACTCCTCGATTTCCGCCGACAACTGCTCGAGAAAATGCACTGCCGACTGATCGAACAGCGAATGGATCGCATCCAGCCGCAACCCGTCGATGTGGTAATCCCGCAGCCACATCGTTGCGTTGTCGCACAGAAACCGGCGCACCTCGTCGCTACCCGGCGAGTCGAGGTTCAGCGCCTCGCCCCATGGCGTATGGTGTTTGGCCGTGAAATACGGGCCGTAGCGGGCGAGGTAACTTCCCGAAGGCCCCAGGTGGTTGTAAACCACATCGAGCAGCACCGCAAGCCCGCGCGCGTGGCAGGCGTCCACAAGCCGCTTCAAACCCAGTGGCCCGCCGTAGGCATGGTGCGGCGCGAACAGATCCACGCCGTCGTAGCCCCAGCCGCGCCGCCCCGGAAACTCGCACACCGGCATCAGCTCGACGTGCGTGACGCCGAGCGCAGCCAGGTGGTCGAGTTTCGCGATCGCCCCAACAAAGGTGCCTTCGGGCGAAAACGTGCCCGTGTGCAATTCGTAGACAATGGCCGAAGCCAGCGGCCGCGCCTGAAAGTTCGCATCGGTCCAGGAGAACGCGGCGTGGTCTACCGTCCGCGAAGGGCCATGCACGCCGGAAGGCTGCCAGGGAGAGCGCGGGTCTGGAAGAGGGTCGCCACCGTCGATGAGGAACGAGTAGTCCGCCTCCGCCGGCGCGGCCTCTTCCGGCGCAACCCACCACCCGCCTTCCTCGGCCGTCATGTCGAACCCGCGGCTGTCCAGGCGGATCTCGACGCGCTTGGCCGCCGGCGCCCAGACCCGCAGGCGCTTCATGCCGCGCCCCGCCCGAGAGTCAACAAAGCAATGGGGAAGATTTTCAGCAGCCTGTGCAGGTCTATCTTTCCTCCTTCGATTCTCTCGCCCGTTAACCGGTTCGTCCACTCGCCCGCCGGCAATTCGATCAGCGTCCGGTCCCAACCATTGGCAGCCTCCTCGAACCGGCGCGGCGCCACCGCAACCACATCCCCGCCGCGTTCGAACGCCACGATGTCGGCCGACCTCGGTCCCGTTGCCCAGAGCGCCCGGTAGTTGCCTCGTGCGCTGAAACTGTGCGGCCGCTCGTTGCGCACGCGCAGGCATTGCCGGATGGTAAAGAGCTTCGGAAGCCCCTCATCGAACCGATCCAGGATCTGCTCCAGCGCGAGCCCACCTAGCTCATCGAGCAGCCGCGCCCGGACCGCGAAGTCCACCGGCCGGCGGTTGTCCGGGTCCACCAGGTTCAGGTCCCACAGTTCCGTCCCCTGATAAATATCCGGCACGCCCGGAGCGGTCATCTTCAGCAGAGTGTGCGCCAGCGACGCCAGCCGCCCCCGCCGAACCACCGGTGCAAGAAAGGCCTCTAAGTCCCAGAGGAACTCCGTATCGGACAATACCCCGTCGATGAAGCTCTTGAGCGCCTGCTCGAAGTTTTCCTCCGGCGCGATCCAGGAAGTGAATTCCTTGGCCTCGCGCGCCGCCTTGCGCATGTATTCCCACAGACGTTCGTTCGAGATAGGCCACGCGCCGACCAGCGTTTGATAAAGCAGGTACTCGGTCTTGCGGTCCGGCATGCGGTTCGTCTTGTGCCGCTCGTTCGCGGCCGACCAGCGCCGGACGGCCTCAGTCCACTCCGCCGCGGCGAAGGCGAGTTGAGCGATCCGCAGCCGCACGTCTTCCCCGCGCTTGGTGTCGTGCGTACTCGTGGTTAGCATCGTGTGCGGCCAGTGCTCGCTGAGTTCCAGGCAGAACTGATGAAACTCGTCGAGCGTCGAGGAAAACCGCTCCGGGCTGCCGCCGACTTCGTTATGCGACGCCAGCCGCAGATACGAATAAAACGCCGTGTCCTCGACGCCCTTCGCCATCGCCGGCCCGGTCAACTGCTGGAACAGCATGACGAACTCGGCGCCGGGCGCGCCGCCGGCCTGAAGCGTCAGCACCTGCCGCAGAAACGCGAACAGCTCGGGATCGAGGTCCGTTCGCCCTGCCACCGCCACCTCCATCGCCTGCCGGATGAACTCCTCGTCCTCCGGCGTGATCTCTCCGGTCTCGGCCTGCACATACGTCCGGTACACCGGAAACGCCGCCGCGGCTTCGCGCACCGCCTCGTGAATCTCGTGGCGCGTGTAATCGCGGTGGTCGCGGTCCTGCTCGCAGATCTGCAGAAACAGCGCCGTCAGCCGGTTCACGTCGCTGCCCAGCAGCTCGGCCAGCACCTGCACTTTCTTCTCGTGTACTACCGCGGGCCAGTCGACCGCCGCGCCGGTGAATTCCCGATAAATTTCGTTGATCGCCGCTTCCCCGCTCGGATCGGCAAACAGCCGTCCCGCGGCGTTCAGAAAATCGTACCCGCTTGTGCCCTCGACCGGCCACGAATCCCGTAGCGTCTCGCCCGGCATCAGGATTTTCTCGACGATGATCCATGCGTCCGGCGCCGCCCGCCGCAGCCGCTCGAGATACCCTTGCGGATCGCGCAGCCCGTCCGGATGGTCCACCCGCAGCCCGTCGATCACGCCGCGCCGCAGCCACTCGATTAAAAGGGCGTGCGTATCCTCGAACACCGCCGGATTTTCCATCCGCAGCCCGATCAGGTGATTCACATCGAAAAAGCGCCGGTACACCAACTCCCGCTCGGCCACGCGCCAGTAGGAGACGCGGAAGTTCTGCTGCGCCATGAGCGCGTCGAGTTCATCGATGTTCGCGTTCAGGGCCGCGATGCATTCGTCGATCCGCGCGGCGATCTCGGGCCGCTCCTCGCACAGCTTACCCAGCAACTCGCGCAGCACGCTCTTGTCGCGATGCCGCGCCAGCACGCTCTGCCAGCCGGTGGAGTGAGACGAGGGCAGCGTCGAAAACCCGTCCGCCAAGAACGCCAGATACTCGCTCGAAGCGGCTGCCGCCGCCTTATGGAGCAGCGGACCGATCGACCGCGGAGAGGCCGGAAATTCGTGATCGTGGTAGCGAATCACGAATCCGCCGCCCTCCCGCAGCAGCTTCAACTCGCCCGCCGCCAGCACGCGTCCGTAGCGGTCGCCGAGCACCGGCAGCAGAACGCGATTCCGCAGCTTTTCTTCCGGCGGGTTCCAGTCGATGTCGAAATACGGCGCGTAGCGGCTCGCCGGGCCGTTCTCCATGATGTCCCACCACCAGGCGTTGTGCCGCCCTGCCGCGGCCATGTGGTTGGGGACGATATCGAGCACCTGCCCGAGCTTGAGTTCGCCCAGTTTCCGGCAGAACCGCTCGTGCCCCGCCTCGCCGCCGAGATCCGCGTTCACGCGGTGATGGTCGACCACGTCGTAGCCGTGGCCGCTGCCCGGCGTCGCCTGCAGGTACGGCGAGCAGTACACGTGCGAGACGCCGAGCTTCGCCAGGTACTCCGCCGCCACGCCGGCCGCGTCGAACTGAAATCCCGAATTGAGCTGGAGCCGGTACGTCGACAGGGGATGCTTCATCGGTTCGCTTCTATGACATCCAGGATGGCGCGGGCCGCGATTGCCGCCTTTCCCGCGTCCCGGGTCAGGCCGTGTTCCAGATCGTAGAATGCCGTCTCGAGAGTATAAATTTCCATCAACATCCGCCTTTCCTCCCGGCTCTGCGGCAGCAGACTCGCAATTCCCGGCACATTCACGTATCCGGCGAAAAACTCCGTCCCGGCCCACTGACGCCACAAGTCCGCCCATTCAGCCAGCCGCGCCTGCGCGGCCTCGGCCGGACCGTTCCCTCCCGCCAGATTCGCCGCCACCGTACGCGAGGCGTCCCGGAGCGACTGCATCATGCCCGCGACATCGCGCAGCGGGGACCGTTTGATCCGCCGTTCTCCCAACGGCCGGTCCGTCTCCCCTTCGAGATCGAACAGCACAAAGTCCTTACCCGTGTAGAGAGCGCTTCCTAAATCGTAACTGCCGTGGATCCGGACGCGCGTCGCACTGATCCGCTTCTCCCGCAGCACGTGCAACCGCTGCTCGCAGTCTCTCTCCCGCGTCGCCAGCGCTTCGCAGACGGCTTTCAGTTCTCCCGTGAGCCGCGGCAGCCGCTCCCGCACCAGGTCGAACACACGCGCGCAGGTCGCCAGCAAACCGTGATAGAGGCCCATGCGGTAGAAATCCGTGAACGGCTCCGGCGCGAAGCCGGCCTGCTCCACCCGGCTCATGCTCAGATGAAACTCCGCCGTCCGAGCGCCCAGTTGCCGGATCGCGGTCAAGTACGACCCCGTCAGCTCGTGCGCGATCTCCGGCGCTTCCTCGCCGGACAACGGATCCACGCGCGCCGCTTGCGCCGCCTCGAGCGCCGCGGCGTGCGACAGCGCGTGTTCGAAAAACAGGCTGAGGTTTTCGAGCGTATACCGCCAAGCGTCCGTTTCGTGCTCGATGTAGCCGTGGAGAATCCCCGCGATGGCCGGCGCGCCGCTCTGCGGCCGGTATTCAATCCAGCCCGCGAGCGGCGCCACGCCCGGCTTCTCGCGCATCTTTGCGATCGCCTCGCCGATCTCCAGTTCCGGATGCGTCCCGCTCTCGATTCTTCGGATCAGCTTCAGGATGAACCGGCTCCCATAGAGCAGCGAACTGTTGCTCTGGTCCGCGTTCGCGAGTGCCGGGTCGAGCGCGGGCCGCCCCGGCCCCAGCAGCGCGCGGAACTCCCGGCTGTGGCCCCCGGCCAGTTCGCCCTTCTGGCCCGGAACGCGCCGCCGCCGCGACATCAGCCCCAGCAGTTCCGTGCAAAACGCCGCGTTGCGCGTCGCGCTGTAGAGCACCCCGCGCTGCCCGCCGGCGTCTTCCACCTGCGCCAAGACAACGTCGGGATGCTCCTGTCTCACCCGCTCGCCTTCGTCGGCCCGCCCCAGCGACACCGGAACGCAGTACGTCTCCGGATCGTCGTCCGGATACGTGACACCTACGATCAGCACGTATGACGAGGATGCGGCGAACTCGACCACATCCAGAATGCTCGTCCGCGAGATCGTCCGCGACTTACCCTGGAACCACCGGCGCGTTTTCAGGTAATCGCCGAGCCGCTCCTCGAACTTCTCCAGGTTGCCGGCCGCGAACACATCGTCCAGGCTTCGCAAGGAAATCCGCGGCGCAGTGAAGTACCGCATCTCGTCTTTCAGCGCTTCCTGTCCGGGCTCCGGCTCGCGCAGCAGAAACCAGGAGAAAGCGTGCGGCCCCAGTGACAGGAAGTACGGCGCCTCGCCCACCGCCGGAAACCGGTTCCGCCCGAACATCTCTTCCGGCGCCATTCCGCGGAAAGGGGCGAGGGGCAACGCCACCGCCTGCGTGAAGCGCGACAGGTTCGCCACAACCAGCACCCTCTCGCTTTCGGTTTCCCGCACGAACGCCAGCACGCGCCGGTTCTCGGGATTCAGGAACCGGATCGTGCCCCGCCCGAACGCCTTGTGCTGGCGCCGCAGCATAATCAGCCGCCTCATCCAACGCAGTAGCGAGTGCTGGTTGTTCTCCTGGTTCTCCACGTTGACGGCGCTGTAGTGATACTCGGGGTCGATCACCACCGGCAGATACAGCTTCTGAGGATTGGCGCGCGAGAAGCCGGCGTTCCTGTCTCCGCTCCACTGCATCGGCGTGCGGACGCCGTTCCGGTCGCCGAGATAGAAATTGTCTCCCATCCCGATCTCGTCGCCGTAGTAAATCACCGGCGTGCCCGGTAGCGACAAAATCAGCGCGAACATGAGCTCTGTCCGCCGCCGGTCGTTTTCGAGCAAGGGCGCCAGCCTTCGCCGGATGCCCAAATTGATCCGCGCACCGGGGTCATGTGCGTACACGCGATACATGTAATCGCGCTCTTCGTCCGTCACCATCTCGAGCGTCAACTCGTCGTGGTTGCGCAGAAACAGCGCCCACTGGCACGATTCCGGAATCGGCGGCGTGAGGCGCAGAATGTCGGTGATCGGATACCGGTCCTCCATCCGCAGCGACATGAACAGCCGCGGCATCAGGGGGAAATGGAACGCCATGTGGCATTCATCGCCATTGCCAAAGTATGCGATCGCGTCCTCCGGCCACTGGTTCGCCTCGGCCAGCAGCATGCGGTCCTGGTATTTCGAGTCGATGTGCGCCCGCAACTCGCGCAGAAAATCGTGCGTCTCCGGCAGGTTCTCGCAGTTGGTTCCCTCGCGCTCGAACAGGTACGGCACCGCGTCCAGACGCAGCCCGTCCACGCCCATGTCGAGCCAGAAGTCCACGGCGTCGAGCACGGCCTTGCGCACGTCCGGATTGTCGAAGTTCAAATCGGGCTGGTGCGAATAGAACCGGTGCCAGAAGTAGGCATTCGCCACCGGGTCCCAGGTCCAGTTGGAGTGCTCGAAATCCTTGAAGATGATGCGCGCGTCGCGGTAGCGGTCGGTGTTGCCGCTCCAGACGTAGAAATTCCGCCACCGCGAACCGGGCGGCGCCCGCCGCGAGCGCTGAAACCATACGTGCTGGTCGGAAGTGTGGTTCAGCACCATCTCCGTCACCACCCGCAGGCCATGCGCGTGGGCTTCTTTGAGGAATGTCTGGAAGTCACGCAGCGAGCCGTAAACGGGGTGCACGGCGTTGTAGTCGGAGATGTCGTATCCGTCGTCCCGCCAGGGCGAAGGAAAGAACGGAAGCAGCCAGATTGCCGTGATTCCCAGGTCTTCGAGATAAGGAAGCTTCTTCGTCAGGCCCGGAAAATCGCCGACACCATTGCCCATCCCGTCATAAAACGCCTTGACCGGAACCTCGTAAAACACCGCATCCCGATACCACTGCGGATCGGGAAGCGGCCGGGAGCTTTGGTTCCCTCGGCTCACAGCCGACTATTCTATTACGCGGCGCTCCCCGGACGTTCCCTACTTGCCGCCGTATCGTCCCCGGTGAAACCCTAGCTCCACCTCGGGCTGGATATTTTCGGCGGGGCGGTTTATAAAGTTAGATAGGGCCTGAATTTGAGCAACATGAGCGACCTCCTCCTCCGCCTCGCCTACGTGGTGATCCTCATCGTGGCCGGCGTGTACATCGTCGTTGCGCAGCGAGGACCGCAGGGGATCCCGGCGCTGCTCGAATCCCGCCACCAGATCCGCCAGTTGCAGGAGCAGAACGCCGAACTGGCCCGGAAGATCGCCGCCGAAAAAGAAGAGGTCCGCAAGCTGCGCAGCAGCAAATCCGCGCAGGAAACCGAAATCCGCAAGGACTGGAACCTGCAGCACAAGGGCGACGTGACGCTCATGCTGCCCACGCCGCCCGCCAAGTCCGATACGCCGGCTCAGCCGTAACCGGGGCGGCCTAAACCTCCAGTTTCCACGGCGCGCGGTACTCGCGCACGAGCATCTCCCGCGCCGCGCCCGGCGTTGCCTCAGCCCCGTTGAACGTCACCCGCGTCTTCGTGCGATAGGCGATATTGCCCAGCAGACACGTCGCCGTCGACCGCCGGCACAGGTCGATGTCGCTCGCCGGCTTCTGCCGCGTCTTCATGCACTCCAGGAAATTCGTCCAGTGGCTAAAATGCCCGTTGTCGCTCCGCTCCACCTTCCGCGCCTTCACGTCCGAATTCTTCTCCGGCACGATGTAGAACTCGCCGCGGTCCACGAACATCGTCGCCTTTTCGCCGAAGAACAGGATGCCGCCGCCCTTGTTGAACATCGACTGCGCGTTACTGTTCCGATTCTCGTACGTCGCCACATATCCGCCCGGATACTCATAGCTCACATGCAAGGTGTCCGGCGTTTCGCGGTCGTCCGTGAGCCAGAACTTCCCTCCCACGCCGGTCGCCGCGGCCGCCGTCTCCTCGCCCATCGCCATCTGCACGATGTCCAGCCAGTGCACACCCCAGTCCGTCATCATCCCGCCGGCATAATCCCAAAACCAGCGGAACGTGGAGAAATAGTGGTCCTTCGGGTCCACGCCGAAGCGGTTCACGTTGTACGGCCGCTCCGGCGCCGGCCCAAGCCACATGTTCCAATCGAGCGCCGGGGGCGGATCGCTGTCCGGCGGATTTCCCATGCCCGCCTGCTTCTCGTTCCCGATGTTCCAGGTGTGCACCATCGCGATCTTACCCAACTCCCCGCTCTTGACGATGTCCACCGCCTGCTGGAAGTGCGCGTTCGACCTCTGCCACGTGCCCGCCTGGACGACCCGGTTGTACTTTCGCGCCGCCTCCACCATCTTGCCGGCCTCGTCGATACTCACCGAGATCGGCTTCTCGACGTAAACGTCCTTGCCCGCCTTGCACGCCTCCACCGCCATGTAGGCATGCCAGTGGTCCGGCGTGGCGATGCACACCGCATCAATCGAGCGGTCGGCGAGGATCTCGCGGAAATCCTTCACCGTCTTCGCCTGGCCCTTGGCCATGTCGTGCGCCCAGTTCAGGTTCCGCTCGTACACGTCGCACACGGCCACAACTTCGGTGTCGTGCTTGAGCGCGGCCTTCAGATTGTCGCGGCCCATTTTGCCCATGCCGATGAAGGCCAGCCTGGGCCGGTCGTTCGCTCCCAGAACCCGGCTACCGATCGCCGGCGCGGCAAGCAGGGCCGCTCCCGCGCGCAAAAACTCTCTCCGTCCACTTTGACGTTCCATGATGATCCATTTAACTACAGGCCGGAAATGATTGCTTAAAACTCGAACTGCATCCCGCCGTAGGCGCCGATGCCCGCCGCCGGGAACCCCGCCTCAAAGTAGTTCTGGTCGAAAAGGTTCGTGATCCGTCCGAAGAAGCGGATGTCGCGGTCCCCGCGCACCGGCCAGCGGTAGCTGGCGCCCAATCCCGCGTCGTGCATGCCCGGAAAGCGGAACGGCAGGCCCGAGAACGTCGCCAGCGAATACACCGGCGCCAGGTAACTGGATGACGCGGCGAGGTTGAAGTTCACGAAAAATCGCGAGCCGATCCGCTGCGTCGCCACGAACGAGAACTGGTTATCCGGCACTTCAAAGCTCCGGAAAATATCGAGAATCACCGGCGCCCGCTGCTGCGAGTTGGTGTAGGTGTAAGCCGCGTTCAGATCGAGCGACGAGGTCGCCGCCACGCTCGCGCTCGCCTCCAGGCCTCGCGCAAGCCCGCCGAGGCTGTTGTAGTATCCCGCCGATCTTCCGTAAGGATCCGTCGCCGGATTAATCAGCCCCGTGTAATCGTCGAACAAAATCTCGTTCTCGATCCGCGTGTAGAAATAAGTGGCCGATGCCCTCACCCGGTTATTCCAAAGACTCTGGTCGATTCCTGCGTCAAACGCGGTGGAATGCTCCGGGGTAAGTCTCGGGTCGCCGTAGACCGAATAACCGAAGATCGGATCGAAGTAAGTGCCGAACCGCTCGTACAGAGATGGCGCCCGGTAACCTCTCCCGGCATGGCCGCGGATCTTGGTTCCCGTAGAACGGAAGAACCACGCCACCGAGGCATCCCCCGTATAGGCGTTCGGCGGCGACACGAGCGGCGTTCCGGCATACGGCGCCGAGGCCGAAGGGGCAAATGCGGGCACACCCAGGTTGAACATCTGCGTCCGCCCGCTGGCGGCAACTAAAAGCCGCCCGTTGAAAAACCGCGCCTGGTCCTGCAGCCAGAACGAGTGGCTCCGTTCGCTCGCGTCCACGCTGCTGTTGCCGATGTTACCCGGCTGCAAGGCCCTGCTTGAGTAATCTTCCCGCTCAAACTCATACCCGCCATCGAGTAAGTTGTTCGGCGCCGCCTGCCAGCTCAGCCTCGCGCCCGCGATCTGGTCCAACCCGTCGTTGATCTGAGCCGTGTTTCCGCCCACCGGCTGATAGCCTACGCCCGCCGGACCGTTCGTGAAATTCACATGCGTGCTCGATCCCTGGTAATACAGCGAGTAAGTTGTGCTCTGCGACATAGTCCCCGCGAGCGTTATCGCTCCGGCGGTGAATCGTCCCGCGCGAGAGCTATCCGGATCGGGGATTGCCGGAAGATAGTTCGCCGCGCCGAGCGCGAGGCTCGAATAAGGCACGCCGCTCGCATACTGCGCCACCTGCGCCGGCGCGGCCGGAACCGCGTCGATGATGCCGGTCTGCGATAGCGCTCCCACCGCGCCCGGATCCCCAAGCTGCCGCGAGAAAGAATCCGCCGCGTAAAGCCGCGCCGTCAGTACAGTGCCCGGTGTCAGGTGGTAGCTCGCGTGGCCCTGCCCGCTGGTGATCCGCGCCGGGTCGTTTCCACCCACGCCTTCGGTCACGTTCAAGTGCGTCAATCCCGCGCTGTATTCGAAGCGATTGTCGAGCGCGCCGCCCGCCAGGTCCGCCTTGCCGCGAAACGTCCCAAGCTGCCCTCCTTCGAGCAGCAGGCTCCCGTGCGTCGCGCCCCCACCCTGGCTGGATATCAGGTTCACAACCCCGCCGATCGCGTCCGTCCCGTACAGAGACGAACCGGTCCCCCGCAGAATCTCCATCCGGTCGATATCGGTGTCGATGAAATCCTGAATGAAGCTCGAGGCGTCGCCCTGCGGCGTGGTCACGTCGCGGAACCGCAGCCCGTCGAACAGCACCGCCGTGTCTTCGTTGCGCAGCCCGCGAATTTTGATGGTCGTCAACCCGCCGGTCCCGCCCAACTGCTGAATCCGCAGCCCCGGCGTGAACCGCAGCGCCTCGGCGAGCGAAAACTGATCGCGCTCAGCGATCTGGCTCTCATCCACCGTCGAAACCGCTTTCGAGATTTCATCCGTTGTAAGAGGCGTTCCTGACGCCGTGACCAGGACTTGTTCGCCCCGCGCCGCCAGAGTCAGCGCGATGTCGCGTGTCTGCTCGCCCGCGCCCATGTGCAAATCGCTCGCCGAATAGCGCGCAAACCCCGCGGCTGTCGCCTCGATCAGATAATCCCCTGGCGCCAGTCGATCGAAGCGGTACGTGCCGTCCGCGCCGGTGGCCGCCGCCCGCGGCATGCTCGATGCCCGCGTGTACAGCAACACGCTCGCCCCCGGCACGGCGCGATGTTGCGGGTCCGTCACTACGCCGTGAACCGAACCGCGGTTGGCCGATGAAATGGATGGAGTCTGGCCGAAGGCAAGCATCGCCGCCAACGGCCAATAAATGCAGGTACGGATTCGCATGAGTCGTTCTCCCTCGAAAACGCGCACAATCTTGGGGACGCGAAACCGGTCTCCTGACTCGTGGCTCGCCAAACTTACTCGAAGCGTTCTTCCCGCTGTTATGCAGTGACCGCTTCCGGCGTACAACGCCACTTACAGTTGCGGGGCAGTGGCGGATTTTCACCGCCTTCCCGAACATCCCGCGTCCGAAAAGTCTGTTTGCAAAGATCTCGCCGGTTCAACCGGCGGCTTCTCGAGTATAACCGATCCCGCCGTTCCCCCGCCCAAATAGAAATGAGCGATGATCGAAACTCAGGGCCGTTTCATGCGATTTCTCTGCATTCACTGCCACTTCTATCAGCCGCCGCGCGAGAACCCGTGGCTCGAGCAGATCGAGCAGCAGGACTCCGCCGCGCCTTTTCACGACTGGAACGCCCGCATCAACGACGAGTGCTACGCGCGCAACGCCGCCGCCCGCATCCTCGACGAGCGCGACCGTATCGATTACATCGTCAACAACTACAGCCGCATCAGCTTCAACTTCGGGCCCACGTTGCTGTCCTGGATGGAGCAGAACGCCCCGGAGACCTACGGCGCCATCCTCGACGCCGACGCCGAGAGCCGCGGGCGCTTCAACGGGCACGGCTCCGCCATCGCGCAGGTCTACAACCACATGATCATGCCGCTGGCCAACGCCCGCGACAAGCGCACGCAGATCCTGTGGGGCATCCACGATTTCCAATCACGCTTCGGCCGCCTTCCGGAAGGCATGTGGTTGGCCGAAACCGCGGTCGACACGGAAACGCTCTCGCTGCTGGCCGCCGAAGGCATCGGCTTCACCATCCTTGCCCCCTCGCAGGCCCGCGCCGAGCGCGACCTGGGCGCCGCGGAATGGCGCGACGTCAACGGCTCCCGCATCGACCCCACGCGCGCCTACCTCGTCAACACCTCCTCCGGGCCGATCAACGTGTTCTTCTACGACGGTCCCGTCTCCCGCGCCGTCGCGTTCGAGGGCCTGCTCAACAACGGCGTCAAGTTCGCCGAACGCCTCCTCGGCGCGTTCCCGCCGGAGGAGGACCGCGGCCAACTCATGCACATCGCCACGGACGGGGAAACCTACGGCCACCACCATCACTTCGGCGAAATGGCGCTGGCCTACGCGCTTCACTACATCGAAGAACGCGGCCTCGCCCGCATCACGAACTACGGCGAATTCCTCGAACTTCACCCGCCGGACCGCGAAGCCGAAATTTTCGAAAACACCGCCTGGAGCTGCGTCCACGGCGTCGGCCGCTGGGCCGAGGACTGCGGCTGCAACTCCGGCACACACCCCGGCTGGCGCCAGCACTGGCGCGCGCCGCTCCGCGCCGCTTTCGATTGGCTCCGCGACACGCTTACACCCCTCTACGAACAAAAAGCCAGCACTTTGTTTCAGGATCCCTGGACCACGCGCGACGAGTACATCTCCGTGATCGTCAGCCGCACCGGTGACGCGCGCGAGCGTTTCCTCACCCACCACTGCGCCAACGGCGCCGGAGCCGAACAGCACGCCGCGGTTTGGAAACTGCTCGAAATGCAGCGCCACCTGATGCTGATGTACACAAGCTGCGGCTGGTTTTTCGACGAGCTCTCCGGCATCGAAACCGTACAGGTTATCCAGTACGCCTCCCGCGCGGTGCAGTTAGCCGAAGACCTGTTTGGCCAGCCCTTCGAGGAAAGCCTGCTCGAACGCCTGGCCTCCGCCACCAGCAACCTTGCCGACCAGCAGGACGGCCGCGCCATCTACCGGCGCCTGGTCCACCCCGCCATGGTCAGCCTGGAAAAAGCCGGCGCCCACTTCGCCGTCAGCTCGATGTTCGAGCGCGCTACCGATCAATCCACCGTCTACTGCTATGAAGTACAGCGCGAGTTCTACCGCGAACATCAGTCCGGCCACATTCACTTAGGGGTCGGCCGCGCCCTGGTTTCCTCCCGCATCACGCTCGCCTCCGAACGCCTTGTCTACGCAGTCCTCCATTTCGGCGACCAGAACATCCACGCTCGCGTCGGCCGCTTCGTCAACGCCAAATCCTTCGACCGCGCCGTCGCCAACCTCACTGCCGCCTTCGACCGCAACGACCTCGCCGCCGTCATCCGCATCATGGACCGCGGCTTCCCCTCCGAAATCTCCCTCCGCTCCCTGTTCAAGG
>JAJYCN010000232.1 GCA_021778335.1 Acidobacteriota bacterium
ATCGAATTTCTTGAAGCTCGGGCTCTCGGCCGTGATGGCGTAGGTAGCCGGGTCCACGTCGCTGAAGACGTAAGCACCGGCGCTGTTTGAAATGGTCGACCGCGCGACTCCCGTCCCCTGATTCGTAAGAGTCACTTTGACATCCGGGATCGCCGCGCCGGAGGAATCCGACACCGCGCCGCGGATGCCGCCAAGATAGGACTGGCCGGAGGCGAAACCCGCCAACGCCAGGCTAAGTGCTGTGATTGCGGCCAGCTTCGATGCGCCGGCCCGTAAGTTATCCCAACTCCCCATTCCGTTCTCCTTTGCCGCTTGAGCAGTGTCGCAGGCGTAGCATGGCCGCCTTGGCTCGCAACAAGGAGCGGAATGTCCCTCACTTAGGACAGACCAAACCGGTAAGGGTTCGGAACCCTGATCCGGACTTGTCAATCAACTGTTCTGGCCGGGAAGACCCACCGCCAGGATTTCTTGAAGTTTACCATCAAACAGTCATTTCTCTACCGCCGAATTCGATAAAAAGCTTTTATCGGTGTGTTACGGCGGCGAGAGGAAGTCACCGGCCGGAGGCGGCTAACTCGTGCCGGTTGAATGAGGCTTGAATGCGCTTGATCGCCTCGCGGTCCAGGCTGAGGTCGCCTCGGACCAGTTCGCTGGCGCTGAGCGACCGCATCGCGACACCGGATTCAGTGTGGCCGGGATCCCGGGTCACCATGTGATACACCTCGTGCGCCATCACCCGGCCGAGCGCGCGCCCCATGAGAATGTCGCCGCGTTCGTAATCCGCCGATTTCAACTCGCGCTGGAGCGAGACGCGAAGACGGTCGCAGCGAACCTCTCCAAAGGGAAGCACGGTCTCGTCGCTAGAGGACGTAAATGCGAGAGGGCCGCGCTCGTCGAACATCATCGGGTTCGGCTCGATGACACAGTTCCCGGTGAACCGGAACAGGACCAGGCTGTCGAACTGCGCGAACTGCGGGACATCTTCCTTGCGGATCCAGTCCAGGCGAAGACCGGCCTGGCTGAGGATTCGCTGGGCCTCGGCTTCCATTTCGCGGATCGAGCGATCTTCGTAGCGCGCGCCCCGCAGATCGAGAACGACGGTGAGCGGCGGCGCGGCGGCGGCCGCCATCAGGGGCAGCGAGACGAGGAACCACAATAACCGGGCATGCGACATGGCGCCTCCCGAACCGGGGGCAATTCGACTCGTCGGACGAAGACTGAGCCGCCTTCAGTATACGCGACACGGGACGCGTCCGCGCTGAGCGGCCGCCGGGGCCTATTGTTGAGGCTTCTCGGTGCCTGGCTGCGGCCTGGGCCCGTTGGACGGAGCACTGGACGAGCCACTGGACGGCGCGTTCGCCGGTGCGTTCGCGGGGGCGTTTGCCGGGGCATTCGCGGGAGCGGGCGTTGCCGGCGCGCTGTTGGGCGCCGCGGGCTGCTCCTTGAACTGGTCTTCCGGCAGCGCGTCGCCGGAGGCGAAGTTGATCTTCACCTCGGAGCCGAACTTCTGATAGAGCCGGAACTCTTTGTCGTTGCGGAACGACAGGTGCGGATAGCGCTCCATCGGGCTGGTGGAGATCAGCCGGACGCGTAGCGGCAGCATATACATGTTGTCGCCGATCGGCGCGAGGTCGTAATCGAGCGTCGTCTTGGCGTAGGTCACCGGAAACGAAGTCGGGATGTTCACCGGCTCAAGCGTAATCCGCGAAACCACGCCGGTATCTTTGTCGACAAAGATTTCGCCCTTGTACCCCGGCACGATCCGCATGTGGCCCTCGGCCTCCATGCTGTATTCGGAATACTCCTGTGGAACCTGGTATGCGAAGACGTAGTGCAGCCGGCCGCGAAGCGTGGCCCAGCGCGACCATTGGAAGCTGGTGTGCGAGTGGGCCTCGAAGATTTCCTTCATCTGAGAGCCGAATTCCCCGCGGCTGATGACCCCGCCCAGGCGGTCCAGAGGCACATCGTCCGGGTGGTTGGTGACGTTGATGACGTCGTACTTTTCCTGCTGATCGAAGTAAGTCAGCTTCGTGGTGATCGTGTCGAGCAGCCCCCAGCTATCGGACCCGGAGGGGTCGTAATACCGGCGGGTCACCTCGACGCAAAGGAAGTTGGGAAGCTGCTTGGTATAGCTTTGGGAGTACTCGCGCGTGGCCTCGATGATTTTGGCCTGCTCGATGGAGTCCGGCGGCGGCATCGGCGGAGGGGGCGGAGCGGCTTTGGGTGGTGGCGGTGGCGCCTTCATCGACGCGGACTCTTCGGCGAGATGCTCGAGGATGGCTATCGATTTCGGACCGATGCCGAGCCCTTGAAACTCCTCCACCTTGCTCATGTCGAGTTTGTCCGTGAGCCGGACGGTCCTCAGGTACTGGGCGACATCCTTATCGGACATCTTAAGGTTGATGGAAGATTGCAGGAAGGCTGTAAGCTTGGCGACACTGAGCGGAGTCCCGGCTGAGCCGCCATAGGCAGCGCAAGCCAGAATCACCGCACATAGACCCAATGACTTCAAACGCATCGTCTCGCTCTCTCCCTAAGAAGATGCGGCGGACGGCCGAAAGGTGACCGCCCAATGCTCCCCGCTGGCAGGCGGGCGCGCCCAGGACAGGCTACGAACTCTTTCGGTTCCCGCATTCAGTTTAGAACGGAAGACGCCGCCTGCGCCGGGCCGGTTGCGCCGGAGCGAGTGAGCGCGCGATTGCGTCCTGGACCAGAGGCGCCATGATCCGGTAGCCGCCGCCGTTGGGATGAAGGCCGTCGTCGGAGAGGCCGGCCTGAAGCCGCGACTGGGCATCCACCATTTTCGAGTAGTAGTCGAGGTAAGTGCAGCCCTTCTCGCGGCACAGGCGGGACATCCAGTCGTTCAGTTGTACGATCGTGGCCGGCGGGCGGAGCGCGCTGCGTTCATAGTTCGGGTCTTTGGCCCGGTTGAAGTCGTTCACCGGAAGCAGACTGGCCAGAATCACGCGGATCTTGTTGAACGAAGCCAGTTCGAACATCGACGTCAGGTTGGCTTCGATGGCGGTGAGCGGGACGCCGCGCGCGATGTCGTTGGTCCCGGCCAGAATCACTACCGCCGCGGGCTGCAGGCTGACGACGTCGGCCTGAAATCGCTGCAGCATCTCACCCGTGGTTTGGCCGGAGATGCCGCGGTTGGGAAAATCGCGGCCGGGGAAATACTCGTTCAGGCGCCAGAAATCGGTAATGCTGTCGCCAAAGAAAACCACGCGGGCATTGCCGGGCTTGGGCGGGCCGAGACGGATGTTGTCGTCGGCGAAGCGCGCCAGGTCCACCGGATCCGGGCTGTGGAGGCTTCGCGCCTGATGCTCGAGCGCGGCCGTGAAGCCGGCCTGCGCGCGCAGGAGGTTGTCGCGCAACTCGGTCATCTGCGCGCGGGCGGTTTCCGGGAATGGGAATGGTTTCGGCACGGCGTCGGCGAGTTCCAGGAAAACGCGGACGGCGGTGACGAAGCGGTAGTCGTAGGATTCGTTCCAGCCTTGGGCGTGCAGGTTGACAACCGCCTGGCGCGCATCTTCAATGAGCGGCGCTCCAGCGCGAGCCAACTCCGGCGTAGCCACCGTGGACGCTTCCATCAGTTGTACGGTTCGCTTGTAAAGCGTCTCGCGCGCCGAATTCGACAGCCGCGCACTGGGAGCGGGGGTAGCCTGCGCCAGCAGGACCGCCGCCGCCAGCGAGGCCAGTATCATCCCTGGGCTTCCTTCTCCAACTGCAATGTGATGGTGCCGATCACGATCGGAAGACGCACCTGGATTTGCACCGGCAGGCGGCGGGCGTCGTCGCTCAACCAGAAGTCGACGTGCGCTTTGCGTTTGTAGAGGACGCCGTTGAAAAGATCCGCTTCGTAATGAATGGTCTTGAAGCGGCCGAGTTTTGTGACCACTTCTTCCCTGCTCTGCGCCTCGATGCGCACCTGCGCGGCCTTCTTGCCGTCCGACATCGGCAAATGTGCCGTCTGGCCGACATCCAACTGAAGCGCGCGAAGCCGGAAGAGCCCGCCGACGACGTCGCTCACGCACTCCGGAATCGGCGTCTGGGCGGAATGCAGTACAACGTTCTTGACCCGGTCCCGCTCGACGTAGCTGGCCATTCCCTTCGCTTGATCATATGTGACACGCGTCTCGCGGCTGCGTTTCCCTTCTAACGCTTGCAAATGACTGTCGAGGGCGCAGAAGTTGTCTTCCAGGTTCACCTCGTAGTCGTCGCTCAAGCGAAAGAACTCGGCGATGACCCCGGTGGATTCCACATGAACGCTGGAGCGCCAGCGGGGATGCTCGGCAACACCGTCGGGTGTAATACGCAGCGTGGCCGCGCCGGCATTGAACACGCGCCACTGAACGGAATACTGCAGCGTCTCCGCTTGCTTCATGAAGGGGGCGGTGGGTTCTGGTTCGGCTGCCAGGAGTTCGAGCGGCGGACAGGAAGGGGAGAGCAGCAGCGCCACGCCGATCGCCGCGCGGCACGCCGCTCGACGGCGACGGAGCATCAATCTTGAGTTTGGCAGATGACGGGACGTAGTGGCAAACCAGCATCGCCGGAACGGAAACTCAGAAAATCTTGCTCCAGCTCATAGTGCTCTCATACTACGTTGATATCGGCGTGATATGATCTTCGAGTGGTCGCTCTCCCGATGTCCGTGAAATCCCAAGGGGTTCCGTGGATTTACCCCCCAGGCGGGGGTATCGGGAAGGCGCGGGCGTCTAATCCGGTTGCCGAGGCGGTGGGGTGATCTCCCCTCTGCGCGTCGCCTTATTCACGGACTCGCTGCTCGAGGCCAACGGCGTCGGGACCGTGTCGCAGCGTTTCCTCAGTTTTGCAGGATCCCGCAACTTGCCTTTTTTCTGCGCGTTCGGCGGAAACCAGACCCGCAAAAGGCAGGAGCGGAGCGTCACCTTTTATGAGCTGAAGCGCGGCTTGGCTTCGTTTTCCCTCGACCATGAGCTCCGCTGCGATCCGTTGCTGATTCGCTACAAGAAAAGTATTACCCGAGCCACACAGGCGTTCGGGCCGGACCTGATCCAGATCACGGGTCCGGGCGACCTGGGCGTCCTGGGTTTCTGGGTTGCGCACTCTCTCCAAGTGCCGCTGGCCGTATCTTGGCATACAAATCTGCATGAATACGCGGCCTTGCGGCTGGAACGAACAATGGGCTGGGTTCCGCGCGGGGTCCGGACGAAGGCCGCCGGGATGGCTGGGAAGCTCAGCCTGGACGCTCTGACGCGCTTTTACCGTCTGGGGCGCTTCCTGCTGGCGCCGAACGAGGCGGCCCGCGAGATGCTCGCCGAACGGACCGGGCGCTCCGTCTTCGGGCTAGGCCACGGCGTGGACTGCGAAATGTTCTCGCCGGCGCGCCGGCGCCGGAAGGACGACGTCTTCACCATCGGCTACGCCGGACGCCTGACACCGGAAAAAGGCGTGCGGATGTTCGCCGAAATCGAGCGGCGGATCGAGGCGCGGGGGCACTCGGGCTTTCGCGTCGTTCTGCTCGGCGAGGGGAGCGAACGTGGCTGGCTGCGCACGCACTTGAAACGGGCGGAGTTTGCAGGCGTCCTTCGAGGTGACGCCCTGGCACAGGCGTTCGCCGATATGGACGCATTCGTGTTCCCTTCGGCGACCGATACGTTCGGGCTGGTGTTGCTCGAGGCGATGGCCTCCGGCGTTCCCGTTCTGGCTTCGGCGCCGGCGTGCGGGCGCATCGGAGTGCGCGACGGCGTCGAGGGATTCCAGGCGGGTTCGGCGGAAGAATTTGCGCAAGGGTTGGAGCGGCTGATGAACGACGACTGGCTTCGAGGGCAGATGGGAAGCGCGGCGCGCGATTGCGCCCGCCGGCAGTCCTGGAACCGGGTGTTCGAAACGCTCTACGAGACCTATGACGCGGCGCTCGACCGGGACGTGCGGGAGGCTCAACCGGCATGACGGCCTCGTTGCTGCCCGTGCTGTTGACCCTGCACCTCTTGAATCTCCGCCAGGCTCCGGCCGGCTCCGAACTCCAAATCCGCCTGACCTCGGCGGTGGGTTCTTACGCCGCCCACGCCGGAATGCCGCTGCAGGCCGTCCTGATCGCGCCGGTCCTCAACAACGGCAGGACCGTGATTCCGGCGGGCAGCATCGTAACGGGAACCGTGCGGCACGCCAGCCGCGTCGGGCTCGGCATCCGGCACGAAACCGCGTCGATGGACCTGACCTTCGACGCCATCACGCCCGCGGGCAAGGTGCGCATTCCGCTCGCCACCCGTCTGGAGGCCATCGACAACGGCCGCGAAAAAGTGAACCGCGAAGGACGCATCCTCGGGGTGCGGGCCACCGGCAGCCTCTGCTACCGCGTGAGTGGCTACATCCGCGCCGTAATCGACTGGGATCCGCACGCGCTCGTGGCCGACTGGGTGCTGAAGTCCCTGATTACCGAACTTCCCGAGCCCGAGATTTACTACGCGCCGGGTAGCGAGATGACTCTGGTGCTTACGCAGCCGCTCTACGCCGACGCAACCGGCATGACAGCCGGACCTCCGGGGCTGGCTCCGGCGGAGCGCGTACCGGCGGCCGCACCCGCGGGACAGCCCGCCAACCTGGCGGCGATGGCGGCCCAACTTCCGGTGCGGGCGACGGCGCCGGGCTCCGGCCGGCCGGCGGATGTGACGAATGTGCTGTTTGCGGGGACCCGCCAAGAGATTGAAGCGGCGTTTCTGGCCGCCGGATGGGAACAGGCGCGGCGTCTGAATCTGCGCCGGCGCATCCGTTTCATCCGCGCCACCGCGGAACGCCGTGCCTACGCCTCGGCGCCCATGTCGGCCATGCTGCTCAACGGCCACCCCGCCGACATGAGTTGGCAGAAGAGCCTGAACGACGTGGCCAAGCGCGATCACATCCGCATCTGGCTGCAGCAGGAGACATGGCAGGGACGCCCGCTGTGGGTTGCGGCGGCAACCCATGACATCGATTTCGCCTATCTGCGCCACGGCGAGCCGCTCACGCACCGCATCGAAACCGATGTCGACCGGGAGCGGGAAAAGGTCGGCTACGATCTGGCGTTTACGTCCTGCGTCGACCAGATGGACTGGATCGAACGCCCCGCGGTCCCCCGGTTCACGCACAACGCCACCGGCGACCCGATGGCCACCGACGCCCGGATGCTGGTGGTGGTGTTGAATGCGTGCCAGGCCCCGCGCCTGACTATGCATTCTCTGGCATCGACGAGCCTGCCGGAGCGCCCGGGCGGCTTTCAGCGGATTATCCGGCGCGAAGTTCTGACCACTCGCAGCGACATGTTGCGCACCAACCCCTACTATCGGGGCTACGAGGGCGGCCGGTTTCTGATCACCTGGATGGTCCGGCGGCTCCGGAAGAAACCGGCGACTCTGGCCGTGGCTTCGCCGGCTGTCCCCGCAAGGACGACCATGCCGAGTCCCGCGGCGCCGCCGCCCGGTGGATAATAAAGGAATGAAATTGCTACTCGCGCTGGCCGTGTTTCTGCTGCCGGTTGCGGCACAGACACCGCCGGGCGGGGCTGCCTGGGTCACCGCGACGGATCTGCCAGGCGTGGACTTGGGCAAACTGACCGCGGCCCAAAAACAGAAGGCACTGAAATCCCTGCGCGAGGAGATGTGCACCTGCGGCTGCCAGATGCGCGTGGCCGAGTGCCGCGTCGTAGACCCGCCCTGCACGGACAGCAAGGCGCTGGCGCGGATGATCGTGGATGGCGTTGTGGCGGGCCACACCGCGGCGCAGATTCATAACGACCTGACAAACTCCCGCCTGGCGAAACTGCGCGCCAGCCAGAACCGCATCCTCGGAGATCCGGAATCGATCCCCGTGGCGGGCGCCCCGGTCCGCGGACCGGCCAACGCGAAGGTGACACTGATCGAATTCTCCGATTTCGAATGCCCGTATTGTACGGCCGCCGTCAAGGCCATCGACGAGCTGTTGAAGGAGTATCCCACGCAGGTGAAACTGATCTACAAAGAATTCCCGCTCGAAATGCATCCGCACGCCAGGCTCGCCTCCGAGGCGGCGCTGGCCGCCCAGGAGCAGGGTAAGTTCTGGGAACTGCACGATAAACTCTTCGCCAACTCGCGCCAGCTTTCGCACGACAAGATCTTCGCACTGGCCAAGGAAACCGGCCTCGACATGAATAAGTTCCAGAAGGACGTCGACTCAGGCAAGTTCGACAAGCGGATCGACAGCGACATCAAGGACGGCGTCCAAGCCGGTGTCGACGGCACGCCCTCGCTGTTTCTGGACGGCAAGCCATTTCACGGGCCCGTGACGGTGGATGTGTTGAAACCGTTGATCGCCGAGGAACTGAAACCACCCGCCGCGCCGACCCCCGCCAAAACGGCCTCGCGCTGAAGGAGCGTGTGGCCGGTTCAGCTTTCGCGAACCACCTCGACCGCGGTGCCATAGCAGAGCACTTCGGTCACGCCCTGCATGATGTCGGTTGCGTCGTAGCGGACGCCGATCACCGCGTTGCCTCCCATCTCGATCGCATGGCCGATCATGAGATTGTAGGCGTGCTCGCGCGTCTGCTCGCAGAGATGAGTGTACAGCGTGATGTTGCCGCCGACGATCGTCTGCAGCGTGGCGCCGAGCGTGCCGATAAGCGATCGCGACCGCACGACGATGCCACGCACCAGGCCGAGGGTTCGCACGATGCGATATCCATCGAGCGTGAACGCCGTGGTGACCATTCCGGGATCGAGGAGAGATGCTTGCGCGCCGGCGCCCGTTTCCGTTGTGCTGTCCATGTGTCCTCCCGCCGGCAACGGCATGCCCGGCGATTCATAGTATGACAGGCGCGCCTGGCAAGGCGTTCGCGGCGGCTGCCTGCGCGGCCGTGATTTGCTCCGTCTCATATGCGCAGGCCGGTCTCGGCGCGGTGCGCCCGGCCGGCGAACGGCTACACTTCGTTGCTTTCGGCGATTTCGGGCGCAAGGGAAAACCCTGGGAGGGCGAGGTAGCCCGCGCGATCGCGCGCCGCGCCGCGGCAGACCCGGTCGATATCGGGCTGACCATGGGCGACAACTTCTACGAGTGCGGCGTCCGGAGCGTCGGCGATCCGAAGTTTCACGATCTGTGGGAGCCGTTCTACGGTTCGCTCGGCGTTCCGTTCTATCCCACGTTCGGCAACCACGACTATGGGCGAGGCGACGGCGCCTGCGCGCTACGGACGGCGCGCCCGGAAGCCGAGATCGAGTACTCGAAATTCAGCAAAACCTGGCGCATGCCGGCCCGATACTACACGTTCACCGCCGGGCCGGTGCAGTTCTTTGCGCTGGACACCGTGGCATGGAATGCCCGGGAGCGGGACTGGCTGCGGAGTCTGTTGCGTGCGCCGCACCCGCCAGGCATCGTGTGGCGATTCGCTTACGGCCACCACCCGGTCTACAGCTCCGGGCGCCATCACGTCGACGCACGGGTGAAGCAACTGCAACGCGAGCTACTGCCTCTGCTCGCCCGGTACGGCGTGGATGTGTATGCGGCCGGGCACGATCATCACCTCGAGCATCTGCGCGTGGACGCGGTGGACCTGTTCATCGTGGGCGGCGGCGGGGACGCGGTGCGCCCGGTGCGGCATCGGGACCGCCGGTCTCTGGCGGCGGCTTCCGAGCATG
>JAJYCN010000233.1 GCA_021778335.1 Acidobacteriota bacterium
CGGCGATTCCCGACGCGTTGTTTGCGCAGATGCGCGCGCAGGGCACGGCTTACGACCCGACGCTGGCGGTGGTGGAGGCGATGGCGGACCTGGCGGTTGGGAAGACGGAACCGCTCGAGCGGCCGCTGGTGCAGCAGATCGGACCGGAGAACCTGCTTAGCGGGACGAAGAAATTCCTGGCTTCCCCGGACGGAAAGGCGCTGGAGGCGGAGTTTCCGAAGCCGGACCTGCGGATCGCCGAGGATAATCTGCGGCGGGCATGGAAGGCGGGCGTGATGCTGGTGACCGGGACCGACTCGGGGAATCCGATGCTGATTCACGGTCCGGCGCTGCACCGCGAACTGCAGCTTTGGGTGGAGGCGGGCGTGCCGGCGGGGGTGGCCTTGCAGGGCGCCACGGGCAACGCCGCGCGCCTGCTGCGGCAGACGGATCGTCTCGGGCTGATCGCGCCGGGCCGCGACGCGAGCCTGCTCCTGGTGGACGGCGACCCGACCAGCGACATTCATCGCACGGAGAGCATCCGGCAGGTGTTTTTCGAGGGTGAGCAGATCTACCGGCCGGGGCTGTTCGATCAGAAATGAGAGGGAGGTCCGCGGGCCGGTCATGCAGAGATCCTCGCCACGCCTATCACGGCGGGCACCTCGGCGCCGGCCGCGGTGGCAGATGTTTCGCCTCGGCTTCGTCTTCCGCGTTTGCCGGGCAACGGAGGATTCTCGACATTTTCCCGGCGGCCCATTCATGCCTGGAATCCAGCTCTTACGCAAGAAGGGCGGCTAAGTTCGGCGAATTGGATCGGGGCCGGCTGGGTGGACGCGGGCGCCGAGTTCATGTGCTTGCCGAACTCCGGCGTCGAGCCCCTCGCCCTCATGGCCGGAGCCGAGGACGGCATCGTGGATGGCTCGATTCCGCGCAAGCCACCGGGCGGCGGCGGTGCAAGATGCACCGCTATCGTAACGTGCGGGCGCAGGCTTCCAAGCGCAGTCCGGCGGAAGCGAGCGGCGCGATGAGGAAAGCACCCGACGGAACGACAGAGGTCTTCGAAGCCGGCACGGATAACGGGCTGAGCTGCCCGGCCGGTGCTAAAGCCGCACCCCTGGGTTGCTCTATCCGCCGCTGAGGTAGCCGAATTCTGAAGCCGGGCGCTGGGGTCCGCAGCGTATCGCCACCCGGCTACTGAGAAGGGCCGGACCGTTGGCGTGGCGGCGGCACTATCAAGCGCCGGTGAAGTCAAACCGCGAGGAGGCTGGCTGCCGCCACGGAATCCGAATCGGAGCGACGGTGAACTGTCACGAAATCCAACGGCGATTGCCGGTTCTTTATCAAGATCGAGCGGGCGCACGGCTCAGTTCCGGGTTGCCCAAAATGTGGTCCCGGCCGGCGAAACTGCCGATAGCTTCCGCGACAGGGGCTAGGACTTGCCGCCTTTGGGAGGGAAGTCCTTCAACATTTTGGCGATATCTTTGTCCAGATCCTTGGTGTTCTTACTGGAATTATTAGAGAGATCCGCCGAAGAGGAGCCACGCCACAGCAGCTTTTTCGAGCCGGTCTCAAAGATATCGACAACGAGCTTCCCTACTCTCTGGTTGACTGTGGTGGTGGTCTCGTCCCCCATCAAACCGCCTCCTCCACCCCAACCCCAGCCGCCCCAACCCCAGCCACCTCCCCAGCCGCCTCCCATGCCATCATACATGGTCTCCATTTCCTTCTCATTGTGGACGCGATCGGTGGCGAAGATGGTGGCGTCTCCCCCGGAAGGAACCAACCGCCATCCCTTAGCTTGAAGTTGTTTGTCCACTCCCTGCTTAATCCGGTCCACGTAGAAGGGATTCGCCGTACCGACTTTTCCCCAAGAGTACGTGTGGAACTTGGAGAAGTCCGCTCCGTGGTCATAATCGGACTTAACACTATCGGCAAACGCGGTAACAGTTCCACCAACCAGGACCAGGGTGGCGAAGATCGAATTTAAGGCGCACCTCATTTGGTTTATCCTCATTATTGTTCTAGACGGCACAGCGCAGATGTCCCGGAGCACATCTGTAAATGGAGAACTCTATTTAACAGCACCCGCGACGGATACTTGCGCTTGAGCTTCGACGTGTTCCATTGCGCGTTCGTACTTTCTAACGCGACGCGCTTTTTGCTTTCTCTGGTTACTGTTCGTAAACAGATCCTTGCAGGCTTAAGCTACGAACTCTTATCCTCCGCTACTATTATACACCCGGGTCAAGGGATGGCAGCGGTTTTGAAATGAGGGGACCGGGATGGGCGGTTTCTTGAGGTAGGGACCACGAAACAGGCCCGAGCGGCTTCGATGGCCGAGCTTCGAGGCGAGGATGGGGCGACCTACGAGCGGAGGACTCGGAGCCGGCCGCGGCGGCGGGCGCCCGGCTCGAGTTAGTGTTAGCTCCGGACGCTCGGGCTCATCTGCTCGCATGCGGCTCAACCCCGCACAGATGTTTGACAACCCAGTCGAGGCCGGTCCCCGCCGCCGCGCATCGCTGTCTCGATTCGTGGGCGCTCAGGCCCTGCGCGCAGGCTTCGATCCCCCTCAATCGCCAAGCCACATGATTCCGAAACCGCTGAGACGAAGGGTCAGGTCTTGACATGGGCGAAGAAACGGCGAATACTGAAGCTAGAGGTCCTCCCGCATGACCCAGCTTGTTGGCATCGCCCGGCTCGCCGCTTCCGCTCCTTCGCTGCTCGCCAAACGGCGGGTGGAGTATTTCGAGCTGGCTTCGCGCTCGCTGCTGAACCGCTGCTCGAGCGAGAACGTTCCGTTCGACTGGACGATCAACCCGTACCGGGGCTGCGAGTTCGGCTGCCAGTACTGCTATGCGCGGTACACGCACGAGTTTCTGGAACTGCGGGACCCGCTGCTATTCGAGCGGAGAATTTACGCGAAACATTTTGATGCCGCAGCGTTCCGGCGGGAACTGGGGCGGACGCGGCGCGGGGAGATTGCCGCGCTGGGGACGGCGACGGATCCGTATCAGCCGGCGGAGCGGCGGTACCGGATTACGCGCGGGATTCTGGAAACGCTGGCGGCGACGGGCGCGCTGCGGGTCGGGCTGATTACGAAGTCCGACCTGGTGATGCGGGACGTGGAGTTGCTGGCGCGGGTGGCGGAACGGCATGCGTTGCGCGTGGACGTGACAATCACCACGCTCGACGCGCGGATGGCCCGGGCACTGGAGCCGATGGCGCCGGCGCCGGCGCGGAGGCTCGAAGCCGTCCGGGCGCTGGCTTCGGCGGGCATACGGACGGGGGTGAACTGTTGCCCGGTGATGCCGGGGTTCAACGACAGCGAGGCGCAGATCGGCGCGGTGTGCGAGGCGGCGGCGAAGGCGGGAGCGTGCTCGTTTCACGCGAGCGCGCTGTTTTTGCGGTCGCCGACGCGGGAACATTTTCTCAAGTTTGTGGAGCGGCGGGATCCGAAGCTGGGGCAGCGATACAAGCGGATGTTTCCGGCGCATTCCGATCTGCGGCATCCGGACCCGGCGGCGATCGCGGCGCGCGTGGAGGCGGTGCGCGCGCGGTGCGGGCTCACCGAGCGCGGCTGGTTCGAGCCGTTGAAAGAGGGTTGGCCGCCGGAGGCGCAGATGAGCTTGTTCGATGTGCCGGCGGACGGTATCGCAGGCGTGCCCGCGCCGTGCTGAAGTTTACTCTTCGCGCGGCGCCTGCCTCAGTCACGGGGGCCTCAGTCACGAAGCTAACGGACGCCCTGCCGCCTCGCGTATTCTGAGGGCATGGAGTTGATCTTCGAGGTCCGCGATGCCGAAGAGGGCGGTTATTTTGCGCGTGCCCTCGGCTACGGGATGTTCACGGAGGCGGAGGACTGGGAAGGGCTTCGGCGCAACGTCCTTGAAGCCGTTTCACTGCACTTCGAAGATGGCGGAATTCGCCCCCGGTTGGTGCAACTCCACTACGTAAAGGACGAACTGATTCCGGTCGAAGCGGCATGAAGGCGCCTCGAGGGGTGGCTGCGGAGCGTCTCCAGTATCGTGTCGTTCGTCAGTAGGGAAGCCATGTTCGCCTACGGCACGAGGGACCGCCCGTGCATCTCATTACCGTTCCTCGTCATAATCCCTTGAAGGCCGGCACCCTCCACGGGATTCTTTCCGAGGCCGCGCGGGCCGCGCTAAGGCTTACTCCTCGCGGAGGGCTTGCATCGGTTCGACGGAAGCGGCGCGGCGGGCGGGGCCGAGGCCGGCGAGCAGCGCGGTGGCGAGTACTACGCCCGCGGCGGCGGCGATGCTTGCGGGATCGTAGGGAGGCACGCCGAACAGCATGGTCTGGATGACGCGGACGCCGAAGTAAGCGCCGGCTGAGCCGAGGACGAGGCCGAGGGCCGCGGTTTCCAGGCCTCCGCGCAGCACGAGGCGGCGGATCTGGTCCTTGTGCGCGCCGAGCGCGATGCGGAGGGCGAACTCGCGGCGGCGTTCGGTGGCGGCGTAGGCGAGCGCGGCGTAGATGCCGAGGGTAGCCACCAGGAGGCTGGCGAGTGCGTAGACAGCGAGCAGTTCAGCGGGGATGCGGGTGAACTGCTGCATCTGGCTGACGACGGCGCTCATGGACTGGACTTCTTCGAGCGCCAGGCCGGAGTCGAGTTTGGCGACGGCGGCGCGGAGTTCCTCGGCGGCCGGGCCGAGCGGGCCGCGGGCGCGCACGACCACGTTCATGTACGGGGCGTAGTTGGCGAGAGTGGGAACGAACATCAGCGGCAGCGGATCCGTGCTGGCCGGGTCGTGATACACGAATTGGCCGACGATGCCGACGACGCGATGGGGCTTGCCCTCGACGATGACGGTTGCTCCGAGCACGTTGCCGTGGGGCCAGTAGCGTTTTGCCATGGTTTCGTTCACGATGGCGACGGCGGGGGCATTGGCATCGTCGGCGAGGGTGAACTCGCGGCCGTCACGGAGAGCGATGCGCAGGGTGTGGAAGAAGCCGGGACCCGCGAGGTCGGTGATGACGCTCATCTCCTCGCCCTTGGCGGGCGTGTAGCCGGGGACGCGGATTCCCTTGCCATTGCCGGAGCCGGAGTCACCGGTGGGCACGTGCGAGCAGACGGTGGCGCTTTCGACGTCGGGGGCCGCGGCAAGTTCGGCGAGCAGGGCTTTTTCAAATACGAAGGCGCGTTCGGGCGTGTAGCGAGCGCGGGAAAGATCGAGTTGGGCGGCGAGGGTGTTGTGTTTGTCGAAGCCGAGGTTGCGGTCCATGACGTTGAAGACGGTGCGAGCCAGCAGGCTCGAGCAGACGAGCACGGTGAAGCAGATGCCGAGTTGCACGCCGAGCATTGCCATCAGGCCGCGCCTGCTGCGGCGGCCCATGACGGAGGGTCCGGCCTGGTGGAGGGCGTCGTTTTGGCTGACGCGGACGGCCTGCGCGGCGGGGAGCATGCCGCTGGCCAAGGCGACGGGCAGCACGGCGGCGGCGGCGAAGAGGAATATGCGCCAATCGGGGTCGATATTAAAGGCGAGCGTGAAACCGAAGTTCGGCAGCAGCAGGTAGAGGCTTTGGGCGAAGGCCATGCTGACGATGACTCCCGCGGCGCCGCCAAGAGCCGCTACGACGAGCGCTTCGACGAGCACCTGGCGCGCGACCCGCCAGCGCGTGGCGCCGACAGCGAGGCGGATGGCGACTTCGCGGCGGCGGCCGACGCCGCGCTGGCCGAGCAGCGCCGCGACGTTGACGCAGACGAGCAGGAGCAGGAGAGCGGAGGCTCCGCCGACCATGGGGAGAACGAGCCCGACGACGCTGCTAAAGCCGCGCGAGAAATGGGCGGCGTCGCGGAGGTTGAGGTCCCAGCCAACATACTTGCCTGGGCCCCGTTGGGCGGCGAAGGTGTGGGCCAGCGTGTGCACGGCGGCCAGCAGTTGCGTTTGCGTCACGCCCGCGGCCGGGCGGACGGCGACCATCAGGCCTTGGGAAGCGAGCGGGTCGGCGGAGGCGGCATTGAGATCGCGCAGGGCAGACAGCGGCAGCCAGGCGGATTCGGCGATGCCGCCAAACATCCCTTCGAATCCAGGCGGCGCGACGCCCATGACGGTGAACGGTTGGCGGTTGATGAGCACCGTCCGGCCGATGGCGTCCGCGCCGCCATGGAACTGTGCATGCCACAACGCATCGCTGAGCACGATCGCGTTCTCGGAGGCGTAGGCGCGGTCATCGAGCGAGGGGTCGAAGAAGCGCCCGGCTTCGGGGGCGAGGCCGAGAAACTGGAAGTAATTGCCGGCGACCAGGCCAACCGGCGTGGCGAGAGTGTGGAGGTGGTCCGGGGAGAGGTTGACGTTGGTGAAGTTGAAGGCGGCCGCCTCGCGGATGATGTTTTTCTGTTGGCGGAGGAAGCGGAAGGGTTCGTAGGGAACGGAGTAGCCTTCGGAGTGGCGAACGGTGGCGTCGATGAAGAGGATGGAGCGGGGATCGCGGACGTGGGGCCAGGGGTCGTAGAGGACGGCCTTCATCCAGGTGGCGACGGTGGTGACGGCGCCGAGGCCGAGGGCGAGGGTGAGCACCGTAGTGGCGGTGAATCCCGGCGATTTGCCCATCTGGCGGAGCGCGAAGCGGAAGTCTTGTGTGAGTCCGTGCATGGCGGCATGCCCCTCACCCAGGGTGGGGCACGTGGGCAGCCAAACGCGGGCGAACGCAAACGGCGTGTTTGGAGCGGATCCGGCGCGAGGGTGGCGGCGGGCGTGTCCGCAGGCGGACAGCGGCGTTCGCCCGCGGACGGTTACAGATGGGAAGCGATGCGGCGGCCGAGTTGGACGCCGGTGGTTCGCGAATCGGGGACGAAGGTGAGATCAAGCTGCACGATGGTGTCGCCCTTCAGCACGTAGAGGGCGTGGCCGAAGGAGCCGACCATGGCGCGGTCGCCGACGCCGGAGACCTCTTCGAAGCCGGGCACAACCGACATGGCGGCGCGCATCGTGGTCCAGTTGCCGCGGCCGAACGAGGGATTGACGGTGAAGGAGAAGACGCGTCCGCTCTGGGCGGGTTGGGATAGGGCGAAGGCTTTCACCACGCCTTCGAGTTCCTTGGTGTGCTTCAGCAGTTCGGGGAGATTTTGCGGGTTCGAGTTGGGCTGCTGGTTGGCCTGGGCGGTTTCACGGCGGACTTCCTCTTCGGCGCGCTGCTGGATCTGGGCGAAGGCGTCCGCGTTGGTGAAGTAGGCGCAGCCGGGCTGGCTGCCGTTGCCGGTGGCGGTGATGCGGGTGATGGTGATGTTGAGGACCTGGCCGGCTTCTTCGGCGGAGAGCAGGCTGCAGGCCTGGCCGCCGAACGGGAGGGTTGGGCTGGAGCTTGAGGCGCCGGGCGAGCCTTCCATGTTTGATATCACGCCGCGGACTTTGTGGATGCCGTAGGCGATGCCGGCCACGGTCAGGACCCCGAGGAGTGCGAGCACCGCGACAACGATCAGCAGGAACTTGCCGGCTCCGCCGGACTTCGGTGGCGGCGGCGCGTAGGGCGACGGCATGGGTTGCGCGGGCGGCGGGACATAAGCAGGCGCGGGCGGCGCGGGTTGAGAAACCGGAGCGGCCTGCGCTCCCGGCGCTGGCTTCCCGCAAAAACCACAGAACGGACCGCTGAGCGCGGCCCCACAGTGAATACAAAACTGAGCCACGGCCTTTCCCCCTTCAGGACAATGCTAAGTCCGCCGGGCGAGCGAGGCAAGCGGATGTTGGGGGATGTTGGGGGCGTGTGCTAATTTGGAGCTATCCGCGCCCTAGGGACTCCCCGGGTCTCTGCTGTAACATCCAGCGTCATCGTGTGAGGTGATTTATGGTCCGTTACTTCGCGCCGCTTCTGCTTCTGGTCCCGGCGCTTTCCGCTTTTCCTCCGCAGTGGGCGCAGTTTCTCCCGGCCACGGCGAATATCAAAGCCATGCAAGCCGACGCGCAAGGGAATATCTATCTGGCCGGCTCGGTGGTTCCTTCGGCGCCGAAGGACGCAAACGACACGTCGGACGCGTTTGTCGCGAAGTATTCGAGCGACGGCGCGCAACTTTTCCGGCATAGCTTCGGGGGGTCGAATGCGGATCAGGTTAACGCGTTGGCGATCGGGAGTGACGGTTCGGTGTATCTGGCGGGCAACACGTCGTCAGCCGATTTTCCGGTGACAGGCGCGGCGCAATTGCCGCCGGCCTCGGGCTCGGGCGGGCCGTTTCTGGTGAAGCTCGACCCATCGGGGGCGACGGCGTTTGCGTATGTCTACGGCCGCGACACGAGTTTGGCCGCGATCGCGGTCGACGTCCACGGGCAGGCTGTGGTGACCGGCATGCGAAACTCGGGAGGCACGCCGGGGTTGGTTGCCAAACTCAGCCAGGATGGAACCCGCGTGCTGTTCACGTTCGCCAATTACGGCGGGACGGCGGTGGCGCTGGACGCGGAAGGGAGTATCTACGTGGCGGGACTGACTTCCGAATATGATCCGGTAATGACGCCGGGGGCATTTCAGACGACACACGCGAGTGCCGGCTGTGTCGGTACGGCGCAGATTGGCTTCCCTTGTTTCTATCAACACGTGGCCAAGATCAGCGCCGACGGAGCGAAACTGTTTTACGCGACGTTCTTGGATGGCACCAATGGGGCGACGCCTTCGGGGCTCGCGGTCGACGCGGCGGGGAACGCGATCGTCGCGGGGAGCACTTACTCGAGCGACTTCCCGGCGACGCCGGGCTCGCTGCAGTCGGTGTACACCGCCGCGGGGTTGCCTCCACTTCAGCCCACCGTCGCGTTTCCTTCGTTCGGCCCGCCGCCGTCGAGCGGATTTGTCACGAAACTCAACGCAAGCGGCACGGGGCTTGTTTGGTCCACGTTCTTCAGCGGCACGCGGCAGGACGCTGTTTCGTCGTTTGGCGTTGCCTCGGACTTGTCGCTCTACATCGCCGGGCTGGCCGGCTCGGACGACCTACCCGGGCTTTCGAGCACGGTCGTGGGGTGCCGGCCGAAGGTGCAACAGTACGTTCCGTTCGTGGCGCATCTCAATGCCGATGGTTCTGGGATTTTCAGCACGGTTCTATTCGGAGACACGGTTCCCAACCTGTTCGCCGGACCGCTTGTGGCCGACGGAACGCGTGGAGTGGCGGCCACGGCTGGCGCCGAACTCGCCTCGCTCGACTTCGAATCGCCGCCCGTGGCGTGCGTAGTGGACGCCGCCGACACGGCGCCGGTGGCATCTGTCGCGCCGGGTCAGTTGGTCACTCTGTTCGGGACAGACATCGCCCAGCCCTCCCCGATTTCAGCCACTAAGTCGTTCCCGACGCAAGCCGGCCATGTAGCGCTGACCTTCAATGGCATCCCGGCGCCGCTGCTCTATGTTGGCGAGAATCAGATCAACGCACAAGTCCCGTTCGAGGTGGCCGGAGCAGGCACGGTCGAGATGAAGTTGACGAGTCAGACGCCCGGCGGCGAGCCGGTCGGCGATGTCCAGACGTTGCGCGTGGTCGCGGCCTCGCCCGCCCTGTTCCGCTCGCGCGAGACGCAACCGGTGTGCTTGAATTTCGCGCAGGGCCAGG
>JAJYCN010000234.1 GCA_021778335.1 Acidobacteriota bacterium
ACCGCGTGGATTGGAATGTCAGCGATAACTTCCGAGCTTATGCGCGGTTCGGGCGGTATCACACGACGGACATCACGTCGAACCCGACTCCGAACAATTCGCCCTTGTACCAGCCGACGGGTACGGACCGGTCGGCGAACGACGTGGCCGGAGACACGATCTGGACGGTGAGCCCGACGACGGTGGTTGAGTTACATGGGGACTGGAACAACCTGACGGACGCCTACGTATCGACGCCGCTTGGGTCGAACGGCTGGCAGCAGTTCTGGCCGAATAACCCGTGGTATCAACCGTACTTCGTGAATTCGCCCGGGCTGCCGGTATACTATCCGGACTTAGTGATTGGCGGACAGAGCTACGGCGGGCGTGGCTTTTTCTGGAACCAGAGGCCGCAGGGTGAAGCCGTCAGCGGGAAGATTTCGCAGCAGCGCGGATCGCATTTCCTGAAAGCCGGGATGGAGTACCGGCGGGCGTCGGGCCCTGTGTATGTGTCGAACACGTCGCAGTTCTACTTCAACTCGGCATTGACAGCGAACACTTTCGTAAATCCGAATACCCAGTTGGTAGGGGACCAGTTTGCCACGTTCCTGCTCGGCGCGTTGGACAACTCCACGGAGATGGTGGGTGGGCCCGTGCCCATTCCGATCAATAATTACTGGGGCGTCTTTATCCAGGACGACTGGAAGGTGAATTCCCGGTTGACGCTGAACCTCGGGCTACGCGACGAGTACGAGACGGCGTGGAGCGACGCGGCGCACAATCTTTCTCAGGCGATGAGCCTGAACGCGCCCGTGCCGGCGATGCAACAGAATCCGCCGCAGATGCCGGCCCAAGCGACGAACCTTGTGGGCGGGAGCGGGTTCTATCACTTTACGGGGGCGTGGAACTTCACGACGCCTGGCCACCCCGGGATGTGGAACCCTCCGGCGCTGGCGCTGGCGCCGCGCTTGGGGATGGCATACCGGATCAACGACAAGACCGCGCTGCGCGTGGGGTACGCGCGGTACGTGGTGCCGAGCGAGTACAACTTTACTTCCGCGCCGGTGTCGGGTTTTGAGGACATTAATTTCCTGGAGCCTCCGTTTTTTGGCATGACCGGATACCAGTTCGCGGCTCCGCTGCTGAACGGCGTTCCGCAGGAGTCGATCTCGAATCCGTTTCCGGCGAGCAATCCGCTTCTGCCTAACTTCGGACCGGTGAACGGGAAACAGTCCGGCACGAACGTGGGCCGGGGCGGCGAGAACCTGCTGTGGTATCCGCAGAACTACCAATACGCTTACAACGACCGGATTAACGTCAACTTTCAGCACGAGCTGCCGGACCAGTTCGTGGCTTCGCTCACATGGTTCATGAATCTAGGGCACCAACAGTACACGCAGGAGCTGAACGCGGTGAACCCGTCGATTTACGAGCAATATGCGAACAACTTTAGCGTGTTGAGCCAGAAGGTAGCGAACCCGTTCTACCATTACCTGAACACGACGGTCATGCCCGGGCCGCTGTACAACCAGGCCCAGGTTCCGCTGTCATCGCTGCTGGTTCCGTATCCGCAGTATGGGCCTCTGTACCAGATCGGCAACTGCTGCAACCTCGAGCATTACAACCAGATTCAGGTGACTATCCAGAAGCCGTTCACCCATGGATACAACTTCATGTTCGCCTATGTGTATACGTTGGAGAGCGCGCAGATCAACAACTTCAACGACATGACTTACTACAACAATTCCTTCCAGTGGCAGGACAGCAATCAGCCTCACCACCGGATTACGGCCGTGAGCACTTACGAGCTGCCTTTCGGCAAGGGCCGGAAGTATTTCGCGAATGCTTCGAAGTTCGCCGATGCGTTTATCGGCGGGTGGAAGTTGACCCCGGTACTGACGTGGTTTTCGGGCGATTATCCGCAGTTCGGCAACATGATCGTCACTGGGAATCCGTGCGTGTCGAATCCCACGCCGCAGCACTGGTTCAACCAGGCGGCGTTTCAGCCGATTCCGAACAATTCCTACGTGCTACGGTCCAACCCGCTTCAGTACGGGTGCCTGACCGGGCCCAGTTTCTTCGATCTGGATACGAACCTGGCGAAGGATTTTCAGCTTACCGAGAAGTTCCGCGCCGAGTTGAGGGTAACGGCGTATAATACGTTCAATAATCTCAACCGGGGGGACCCGGACACGAACATCTACGATTCGACCTTCGGGCAGGCTCTGTATCAGGGCTCGCCAGGAGGGACGTTTGGGGCTCAAACCGCGACTTCGGCTCTGACATCCGGCCGGCAGATGGAGTTGAGCCTGAAGATATTGTGGTAGGGCCACGGGCGGAAACGTCCGTCCCGGGCGGGCGTGTTATGCTGGAGGGCCGGTAACAAGACTTCATGCGGGTTTTCAGCCGCCGGGATCTGCTTGGCGCGATGGCGATTCCGGCGGGACGGGTATTCGGGCAAGGATTGGGCGCTCAGGGAGGAATGGCTTCGCGCGGGGTTGCACCCGCCCCGCGAGGAAGGTTCTCCGGGCGCCCTTTTGCTTGCCGGCTGACGGACGTGGCCCGGCAGGCGGGACTTGTGCGGCCGGTGATCTGCGGCCATCCGCATCGCGCCGACTACATCGTGGAGGCGATGAGCTGCGGGGCGGCGTTTTTCGACTACGACGGAGACGGGTGGCTGGACATCCTGGTATTGACGGGGTCGCGGTTCGGGGATGCGCCGCAGGATGCCTCGAACCGGCTGTATAAGAACAACCGCGACGGAACGTTCACCGATGTTACTCAGAGCGCGGGATTGTTCCGGACGGGTTACTTCTACGGCGTCGCGATCGGGGATATCAACAACGACGGGCACGACGATGTTTTCCTTACGGGATGGCCGCAGAATGTCCTGTACCGGAACAACGGCGACGGCACGTTTACGGATGTAACTCGCGAAGCGGGGTTGTGGAACGCGGCGCCTCGGTTCGGGTCGGGCTGCACTTTCGCCGACTACGACCGCGACGGCAGGCTGGACCTGTTCGTGGCGAATTACGTTACGTTCGATGAGAAGGCCGTACCGCGGGCGGGACAATCGACGGCGTGCAACTCGGAGGGGCTTTTCTGCGGACCGCGGGGATTGCCCTACGGGCTGCACTCACTTTATCACAACAACGGCGACGGGACATTTGCGGATGTGACCGCGGCTTCGGGCATTGGGAAGGTGGGTGGAGGGTACGGGCTGACGGCGGTGGCGGCGGATTTCGACAACGACGGATGGCCGGATATTTATGTGGCGTGCGATTCGACGCCGAGCCTGCTGTTCCGGAACAACCACGACGGTACGTTCGCCGAGGAGGGGTTGGAACGCGGCGTGGCGCTCAGCGACGACGGGATGGAACAGGCGGGGATGGGCGTGGCGGTCGCGGATTTTCGAGGGAATGGGCGCCTGGACCTTTTGAAGACGCACTATTCGTCGGATACGCCGGGGCTTTATTTTAACGATGGGAAGGGCGGATTCCGGGATGTTACTCTACCGGCGGGACTGGGGGTGGAGACGCGTTATATCTCGTGGGGCGCGGGCGCGCCGGATCTGGACAACGACGGGAATCCGGATATCTTCTGGGTTACCGGGGGAATATATCCGGAGTTAGAAGGAACTTACCGGACGCCGCGGGTGATTTTCCGGAACTTAGGCGAGGGACGCTTTGAGGAGTTGCTGGGAATGGGCGGGCCGGGCGTGGAGGCTCCGCACTCGAGCCGGGGATGCGCGTTCGGCGACTTCGACAACGACGGGGACGTGGATATTCTGATCGTGAATGAGAACGAGCCTCCGTCGCTGCTGCGGAACGATGCCGGCGGCGGGAACCGGTTTCTGAAGGTGAAACTGACGGGGGTGAAGTCGAACCGGAGCGCGATTGGGGCGCGGGCGACGGTTCGTTATGGCGGGAGAGCGCGGGCGCAGGAAGTGATGAGCCAGTCGTCGTATTTGTCGGCGAGCGATTTCCGGCTGCATTTCGGGGTGGGGACGGCGGAGAAGGTGGACGTGGAGATCCGGTGGCCGCTGGGCGATGTGGAGCGATTGAAGGATGTGGAGACGGGGCGGTTGATCGAGGTGACGGAGGGCAAGGGAATCACGCGGGCGGTGAAGATGGGGCGCGGGGCGTGAGTCGAGGGAAGGCGGCCATGTGGAGACTGGCGGCGGCGCTGTTGATGGTTGCGGCCGTTGCGTGGAGCGGGCCGGACGAAGTGCAGCATGCCTGGGACTTAGTGACGCAGGGGCGGCGGGCGGAGGCGATTGATTTATTGCGGGGGTTGACCAAGGCGGAGCCGGGGAACGTGGAGGCGCACTTACTACTGGGGAGTTTGTTGCAGGAGGCTGGGGAGCGCGAGGAGTGCCTGAAGCAGTTGACGGCGGCTGTAAGTCTGCGGCCGGACTCGGCGGAGGCGCAGAATGCGCTGGGGGAGGCATACAACGCGTTTGGCGACGGCAAGAGCGCGCGGGAAGGTTTCGAGAAAGCGGTCAAGCTGGATGCGAGGTTGGCTCCGGCGCGGGTGAATTTGGGGGCGGTGCTGCTGGATGCGGGGGAGGTGGGGGCGGCGGCGAAGGAATTGGATGCGGCGATCGGGTTACTGGGAGATAAAGACGAGGCGGCTTATCCGCTTTATTTGCGCGCGAAGATTTATGCCGGGAGCGGGGAGGCGCGGAAGGCGGAAGCGGCGCTGGAGCGGGCGGTGAAGTTACAACCGGGGTTTGCGGAAGCGTGGTCGGATTTGGGCGCGGTGCGTCAGGCGATGACGGATTCGGGGGGCGCGATTGCGGCGCTGCGGCGGGCGGTGGAGCTGAAGCCGGACGATGGGGTGGCGCAGAGGCGGCTGGGGATGGAATATCTGGATGAGGGGAAAGCGGCGGAGGCGTTGCCGCATCTGCGGGCGGCGGCGCGGGTGAATCCGCGGGATCAGGGCGCGTTGAACGGGTTGCAGAGGGGGTTGCGCGAGACGGGGCAGGATGCGGAAGCGGATCGGGTGAAGGCGCAACTGGTGGAGATGCTACGCGCGCGGGACCGGGCGGATCAGAACACGGTAGCGGCGCTGCGGTTGAATAATGAAGGGGCGGAACTGGAGAAAGCGGGCAAGCTTGGAGCGGCGATTGAGAAGTATCGGGCGGCGCACCAGTTGGCGCCGGGGCATAACGGGATTGAGGTGAATCTGGCCGTGGCTTTGCTGCGGAACGGGGAGTGGGAAGAGGGGTTGAAGCTGCTGCGGGAGGCGGCGGCGCGGCAACCGGAGGATGCGGCGCTGAAGGCGGCGCTGGAGGATGCGCTGGATCAGGCGCCGGTACGCTATGGGGGCCGGGGGAAGGCGCGCGGCGCGCCTGGCGGGCCGAAGTAGACGGGGGCGCGCGTATTGCCGCTTACTCATGTCCGTCCAGCCTTGTCCGATAAGCAAGGTGAGGGACGAGCCATGAGTTCAGCGACGGCGTTGGTTTGGTTGATGTGCGCGGGAGCGGTATGGGGCGCGGTGACGATACCGGAGGGCACGCGGGTGCGGGTGCGGCTGGATCAGAGCATCTCGTCGGCGACGGCGGAGAAAGGCCAGACGGTGGAGTTCAGCACGACCGACCCTGTGATGGTGGGCGGCGTGGTGGCGATTCCGGAGGGAGCGCTGGCGACGGGGACGATCACACAGTCGCGTCCGAAGCAGCACATGGGGCGGGCGGGCAAGCTGGATTTTTCGATTGACCGGGTGAAGGCCGCCGACAACGCGTGGGTTCCGCTGCGCTACACGTTGAACCGGGAATCGGGCGACAGCCATGCTGTGCGCACGGGGGTGATTACGGCGGGGGTGGCGGCGTTATTCTGGCCGGCGGCGCCGGTGTTTCTGCTGATGAAGGGCAAGGATGTGACGGTGAACAAGGACGTGGTGTTCGATGTGTTTACCGACTCGAACCACCCGATCGAGCAGGCTGCGCCGGCGGGTATGGCGTTAGCTGCGTTGGGCCAGGCGGCGGCGCCGCCGGCGGCCGCAGCGGGGGCGGCGGCGGCGGGTGGAGGGACGGCGACGGTTTCGATTACGTCGCCGGTGGCCGGAGCCGATATTGAGGTGGACGGGAGTTTTGCCGGAAACACGCCGACGACGTTGCAGCTTGCGGGCGGGTCGCACGAGGTGGTGATCCGCAGCGGGGCCAAGAGTTGGGAGCGGACGCTGCATGTGACGGCGGGAAGCACGATTTCGTTGAGCGCGCCGCTTCAGTAGCGGCGGAGGCGGAGTTGGGCGATGGTCGCGAATATTGGCCCGTTCCAGATCCTCGAGTTGGTGGGGCGCGGCGCAATGGGCGCGGTGTATCGCGGGCTGGACCCGGTGATCGGGCGGGCGGTGGCGGTGAAAGTGATTCGCCTGATCGGTTATAACGACGGCGAAGAGGCGGCGTTTCTGAAGGACCGGCTTTTTAAGGAAGCGCGCGCGGCGGGGTGTCTTTCGCATCCGGGCATCGTGACCATCTACCAGGTAGGCACGCACGAGGACCAGGCCTACATTGCGATGGAGTTCATCGAGGGGGCGACACTGGAGCAGCGGATGGCCGAGGCGGCTTCCGCGGATGCGGGCTTTGTGACCCGGTACCTTTCGCAAACCGCGGCAGCGCTCGATTACGCGCACGAGCGGGGCGTGGTACACCGCGACATCAAGCCGGCCAACATCATGGTGACCGCGTCCGGGGAGGTAAAGGTCACCGACTTTGGGATCGCGAAGACGCTGCTGGGGCACACGGCGACGAAGACGGGGTTGATACTGGGGACGCCGTTCTACATGTCGCCGGAGCAGGTGCAAGGCAAGCCGCTTGACGGAAGGTCGGACCAGTTTGCGCTGGCGGTGATCGCCTACCAGATGCTGACGGGCCGGCGGCCGTTCGAAGCGGACCAGATGACGAGCGTGTGTTACCAGATCGTTTATGGTGAGCCGCCTTCGGCGGCGGAGGTGAATCCCGGGCTGGCCGAAGGGGTGGTGCGGGTGCTGCACCGGGCGCTGGCCAAGGAACCGGCGGAGCGTTTTGCGACGTGCGCGGAGTTTGTGGCGGCGCTGGTGGGGGAGATGCAGCGGAGGGTGGAAGCCGAGGAGCCGGCGGAAGAGGCGACGCCGGCGGCGGCGGTAGCTGAGCCGGTGGTGGCGGCGGCGCCAACGAGGAGGGTTCCGTGGCGCGCGGCGGGGGTGGGCCTGGCGGCGGTTCTGGCGCTGGCCGCGGGAGTCTGGCTGGCTCCGCATCGACGGATGGCCGCGCGGTCCGCGGTGGCCGTGGCGCCGGCGGCGAAGATGCCGGCGCCGGTGGCGGCTCCCGCGAGCGGGACGCCGGTGGTGTTGGCGGCGCCGGCGCGGCGGAGCGTGCGGGTTGCGGAAAGCAGGCGCGTGGCGGTTCGTCCCGAAGAGGTTGCACCCGCTCCGGCCGTGCCGCCGGGCCATGGGGAATTGGTGTGGACGGGCGATGCCCGGCGGGGGTCGCTGGTGGTGATCGAGAGCGGGCGGGCTTCCCAAGGCAGCCTGCATGGACGGCTGCCTGAGGCGCCAATGGCGGAACGTGTGTTTCCGGGTGACTACGAGAGGAGTGGCCTGACAGTGTTTACGTCAGAACCGGCGTTCGCCGTGCCGGAGCGCGAGGCGACGGCGGCGGGGCCGGCCGTGTTTTCGTGGGACCCGCGGCATGCTACGGATCTGACGGTTTGGGAGCAGCCGGGGCCGGCGAATCACTGGGCGAAGCTGGTGGTTTGCGTGAACAGCGCGAAGCTGACTGCTTTCGTGGTGGAGTGGACGCGGCAGCGGGAGTAGCGGCGGTTTAGGGGCGGGTCCAGGCGGCGAAGGTTGAGTTGGCGGCGGCGAGGCGGGTGAGTAACGGCGCGGGGGTCCAGAGGGCGCCGTGCCCGCGCTCGAATTCTTTGATGCGGGCGAGGACGCGTGGGAGGCCGAGGGTGTCGGCGTAGTGCATGGGGCCGCCGCGCCAGGCGGGAAAGCCGTAGCCGGTGACGTAGACGATGTCGATGTCGACGCTGCGGAGGGCGATGCCTTCTTCGAGCAGCCGGGCGCCAACGTTAACCAGGGCGAGGATGGTGCGATCGACGATTTCTTCGGGGGCGATGGAGCGGGGCGCGAGGCCGAGGGCGGCGCGGGTTTCGTCGACGATGCGATCGGTTTCGGGGTCGTGGAGGGGCTTGCGGTCCGGGCCGTAGAGGAACCAGCCGGCGCCGGTTTTCTGGCCGAAGCGGCCGAGTTCGCAGAGGCGGTCCTCGATGCGGGGTTGGCGGACGGAGGTGTCGGTGAGGTCGCCGAATTCTTTGCGGATGCGCCAGCCGACGTCGAGGCCGGCGAGGTCGCCTGTGGCGAGGGGTCCCATGGCCATGCCGAAATCGTAGAGCGCGGCGTCGACGGCTTCCGGGGTTGCGCCTTCTTCGACGAGGAACTGGGCTTCGCGGCGGTAGGGGCCGAACATGCGGTTGCCGATGAAGCCGCGGCAGTTGCCGGCGAGCACGGCGACTTTTCCGAGGCGGCGGGCCAGCGCCATTGAGGTGGCGATGGTTTCCTTCGAGGTGCGCTTGCCGCGGACGATTTCGAGGAGGCGCATGACGTTGGCGGGGCTGAAGAAGTGAGTGCCTAAGACCATTTCGGGGCGCGAGGTGGCGGAGGCGATTTCGTCGATGTCGAGGGTGGAGGTGTTAGAGGCGAGGATGGCGGAGGGGCGGCAGACGGTGTTGAGTTCGGAGAAGACGTCGTACTTGAGGGCCATGCCTTCGAAGACGGCTTCGACGGCGATGTCGGCGTCCGCGAAACCGTCGTAGGCGAGGGTGGGCTGAATGCGGGCGAGACGCTCTTCCATGGCGGCTTGGGAGAGGCGGCCTTTCTTGACGGAGGATTCGTAATTGCGGGTGATGGTGGCGAGACCGCGGCCGAGGGCGGTCGAGTCGGATTCCTTGAGGAGGACGGGGATGCCGGCGTTCGAGAAGACCATGGCGATGCCCGCTCCCATGGTGCCGGCGCCGACGACGGCGGCGCGGCGGATTTCTCGGATGGGGGTGTCCTTGGGGATATCGGGAATTTTGGCGACTTCGCGCTCGCCGAAGAACACGTGGATGAGGGACTTGGATTGATCGGAGAAGAGGCAGTGCTGGAAGAGTTGGGCTTCGCGTTGGAGGCCTTGGTCGAAGGGGAGGGAGACGGCGGCTTCGATTGCGTCGATGGCGGCGAGGGGGGCGATGAGGTTGCGCTGGCGGGTGCGGGCGGATTCGCGGGCGGCGGCGAGGAGCGGGCCGGCTTCGGCGGGCGAGGGGAGTTTGTCGTTGCGGCCGCGGGTGCGCCGGGGCGGGTTGTGGGCGATGGATTCGGCGAAGGCGAGTGCGCCGGAAAGTAAGTCGCCGGGGAGGATTTCGTCGACGATGCCGGCTTCGAGGGCGGCGGTGGCGGAGATGGGGTCGCCGGAGACGCACATGGCGAGGGCCTTTTCGACGCCGGCGAGGCGGGGGAGGCGCTGGGTGCCTCCGGCGCCGGGGATGAGGCCGAGTTTGACTTCGGG
>JAJYCN010000235.1 GCA_021778335.1 Acidobacteriota bacterium
AGACGGGCAGGCCGCCGCGCTCAACTACAACTCCACAACCAGCCAGTACACGTTGAACTCGCAGACGAATCCCGCCAACATCGGCTCCACGATTCTCCTGTACATCACCGGCGCCGGAGCCTATCCGTCCTCGACCGCATCCGCGCTCGGCGTAACATCCCTCACCGGCCTGCTGCTTCCCTCGACGGCTTCGCCACTGCCTCAGGTCGCCACCGTCCCAACGGTGACAATCGGAGGCGCAGCCGCCACGGTCGCATATGCCGGCGCAATTCCCGGCTCGCTCCTCGGCCTCGTCCAACTGAATGTCGTCGTACCCACCGGGGCCACGACAGGAAACACCGTGCCGGTTTCCGTCGCAATTGGCGGCGGCGCCGCGCAGAGCACGATCACTCTGGCGATCCACCCATAGCCGCGCCGCTCAATCGCCCTGACTACAGCTTCAGTTCCTTCAGGTACGCGCGAAACTCCGCTCCAAGGTCGTACCGGTTCAGCGCGAACTCGACCGTCGCCTTCAGAAACCCGAGCTTATCTCCCGCATCGTACCGCTTCCCTTCAAACTTGTAGCCGTAGATCGGGCGGCTGCGAAGCAGGTACTTCAGCCCGTCGGTAAGCTGGATCTCGCCGCCCGAGCCCGGCTCGATATGATCCAGCGCGTCGAAAATCTCCGACGTCAGCACATACCGCCCGATGATCGCCAGATTCGACGGCGCCTCCGACGCCCTTGGCTTCTCCACCATGTTCCGGATGCGGAACAGACGGTTATTGCCGCCGTTATGCGGCACCGGCTCTGCGTCCACCACGCCGTACGCCGAGATCGCGTCGCCCTCCACTTCCATCAGCGCGAGCACCGACGCCCCGTAGAATTCGTAAATGTCCAGAAGCTGCCGCAGACACGGAATCGGCGCGTCGATCACGTCGTCCGACAGCACCGCTGCGAACGGCTCCGAGCCAACCAACTCCCGCGCCCGCAGCACCGCATGGCCCAGGCCCAGCGCCTCCTTCTGCCGGACATAGGCCACGTTGATCATGTCCGAAATGCCGCGCACCACCGCCAGCAGATCCTTCTTGTTCTTGGCGTCGAGCGTGTGTTCCAGCTCAAAGCTCACGTCGAAATGATCTTCGATCGCGCTCTTGCCCCGGCCCGTCACGATGAAAATGTTCTGAATGCCCGAGTGCAGCGCCTCTTCCACGCCGTACTGGATCAGCGGTTTGTCCACCAGCGGCAGCATCTCCTTCGGCTGCGCCTTCGTCGCCGGAAGGAACCGCGTGCCGAGACCCGCGGCCGGGAAAACCGCCTTTCGCACTTTGGGGATCATAAACCTGTATTGTAAGCACCCGAGCCCGCCGCGCCGCGCGTATCGGATTTTACGGCTCGCGCACGCCCACCGCGATCAGCGACGTCGGCCCCCACGGCAGGAACCGGTCGACCCGGCGCCACAGCCAGACGAGGGAATCGAACACCGCGATCTGAAACCGGCTGAACGTCCGCTTGCGGAAGATACGCCCGTTCACAAACCACGCCGGCCGCGTCGCGCGGTTGAAGCGCAGAATCCGCTCCACGCGGAAACCGGCCTCGGTCATCTTCGCGCGCAGCTCGGCTTCCGAATACCGCCGGTGGTGCCCGAGAACCTCATCGAGCGTGCCATACACCGGCATCCCCTCCGGCACCAGAATGACGGCGCGTCCCCCCGGTACCAGCACCGAGTGAATGTTGGAAAGCGCCAGCCGGTCGTCCGCAACGTGCTCGATCACATTCAGGCAAACCGCGGCGTCGAGAGAATTCGCGAACGGAGCGAAATCCGAAGGCGACTCCAGGTCGCACCGGTGCACTTCGAGCGACTGCCGGTACTGCAGCCGGTTCGACAAACGCGCCAAGTGCTCCTCGTCGATATCGCTCGCAATATAACGGCTCCGCCCGCGCGACAGCAGCACGCTCAGATTTCCAATGCCCGCGCCCAGCTCGATCACCCGCGCGCCAAGGTACGGCCGGATCGTATCCGCCATCCACCGGTTGAACCGCGGCGCGTTGGCCAGCACATCCAGAATCTCCGGCCCCTTGTCGCGATAAATATCCCGAACGAAGCCGAATCGCAGCATCACCAGAACAGCCTCAATCGCATCGCGAAATCCGATCTTCTTCCCTTCCTCGTAAGTCCGGCCGCGATAGGTGATCGGTGTTTCAAAAATCCGCACCTGCCGCTGCGCCAGCTTGATCGTGATCTCCGGCTCGATGCCGAACCGGTCCGCCCGAAGCGGGATCGACCGCAGCAACGAAGTGCGAATCGCCTTGTAACACGTCTCGATGTCCGTGAGATTCAACCCCGAAATCATGTTGCACAGCAGCGTGAGGAACTTGTTTGCCACCGAGTGCCAGAAGTAAAGGACGCGCCGGCTGCCGGCCGCCATGAACCGGGAACCGAATACCGCGTCGGCCTCCCCATCCAGCAGCGGCCGAAGTAGCTGAGGATAATCCGTCGGGGAATACTCCAGGTCAGCGTCCTGAATCAGGCAAAACTCGCCTCGTGCGTGTTCCAACGCCGTGCGGATCGCCGCGCCTTTGCCCCGATTCTTCTCATGGCGGACGAGGCGGATCTGATCCGGATGGAGTGCCTGCAACGCAGCCGCGCGTTCCGCCGATGCGTCCGTGGAGGCGTCGTCCACGACGACGATTTCAAGCCCCATGCCGGGCGGCAGAGGAGCACGCAGAACGCGGGACAGAATTTCGCTGATCCATTCTTCCTCGTTATATAGGGGTACGAGAACCGAAAGGAGCATAAGGTATTTGAGTATCCAGCATACCCCGCCTGCGCCTGAGACTTGGCCGAAGAGCCAAACACTAGCCCTACAGGAGGCAAGTGTTGTGAGAAGTTGTTGGATTTGGAAATCGTGTCGCGCTCAGGTTATTTTGACGGCATTGGGCATGGCCGCAATCGCGCTGCTGCCCGCGGCAAAGGCGGCCACGCTGCCGGCGATGTTCGCGCGGGGGGCAGACGGAACGTTGCGAGGCTGGGCCGGCCCGATGTCGGCGGAATTTCACCCGGCCCGTGTCGAGTTCCGCGCACTAGCGGCGAGATTCTCGCTGATATTCATCGGCGCCGATAAGAACGCGGCTCCGTCGGCCGAAGATGGCGGCGCTGCGGTGAACTTTCTCTCCTCCGGCGCCGGCAGCCAGGCGGCCATTCCCGTCTACACGGCGGTTCGATATCGCGGTCTCTACGCCGGCGTCGATGCGCTGTTTCACGGCGACGGCTCGTCGATGAAGCCCGAATATGTCGTGGCCCCCGGGGCCGACCCCGGCCGTATCGGATTCTCCTACGAAGGCGCCATCGCCTCCCTCGACGCCGAGGGCGCCCTGATCCTTGACGTCAACGGCGCCCCGTTCCGGGAAGATCCTCCGGCAGCCTTCCAGGTCACCGCACACGGACGCCGGCAAGTGGCTGTCGCGTTCGAAAAAGGCTCCGGCGGCGCGTTTCGCTTTCGTCTGGGATCCTACGACCCAAGCCTTCCGTTGGTCATCGACCCGGCCTTGAACTATACCGCCACGATCAACGGCACTTCCATCAGCTCCGCAACGGGCGTCGTCTCCGACGCCCACGCCGGCGTCTACGTCTGCGGGTACACCGATGCTGCGAACTTCCCCATGATCGCCGCTCTCCAGCCGGGTTTCGGCGGAGGGAACGACGTCTTCATCGCCAGGCTCGCGCAGTCGGGCAAGTCGCTGGTCTGGGCCACGTTCCTCGGAGGCATGGGAGACGACCGCGCAACCGGAATCGCCCTGGACGCCACCGGAGAAGTCGTCGTCATCGGATCCACGCAGTCGATCAATTTCCCCGTGGCATCGGCCTATCAACAATCCCTGCGCGCAAGCTCCGGCCAGGACGCTTTCATCGCCAAACTCAACGCCGCCGGAAACGGGCTCGTATTCTCGACCTACTTTGGCGGAAGCGGTTGGGATTTGGCGAACGCGGTCACCCTCGATTCGGCGGGAAACATCTATGTCACCGGCGACACGCAGAGCCACGACTTCCCCGTACTCTCCCCCCTGCAGCCGCTCAACCAGGGCCAACAGAACACCTTCGTGGCGGAGTTCACGCCGGCCGGCTCGCTCTCCTGGTCCACCTACTTCGGAGGCAACAGCATCGACCACGGAGCGGGAATCGCGGTGGACGCAAGCGCGAACGTCTACCTCGCCGGATCCACCTGGTCCACTGCCTTCCCCGTGCATAACCCATTCCAGGCAACGAACCACGGCGGCCAGGACGCCTTCGTGGCCAAGTTCGCCGCCGGCGGCGGTTCGGTCGTCTTCAGCACCTATCTCGGCGGATCCGGCAGCTCGAACTCACCCATAGAAGGCGCGGTGGGCGTCGGCGTCGATCCCTTGGGCGACGTCTACGTCGGCGGAACGACCAACTCCACGGACTTCCCCCTCGCCAGTCCGCTGCAGTCCTCCGCCCACCCCTATGGCACGGACCTCTTCATCACCGAATTCAATCCCCAAGGCTCCGCCCTCCTCTACAGCACCTACCTCGGCGGCAGCAGCTACGACTACGCCCAGGCCTTCCTCGTCGACGCAACCGGCAGCGCCTACTTGGCCGGCGCCACCCTCTCCCAGGACCTCCCGCTCGTCAACCCCTACCAATCCAACCCCGCCGGCATGTACGACGGCTTCGTGATTAAACTCTCGCCCGGAGGCGCCGTCATGACGACCGCCACATACCTGGGGGGAGCCCTGAACGACGCGGTAAACGCCATCGGTGTCGACCACTGGGGCAATCTCTACCTGGCAGGTCAAACAGCCTCAACGAACTTGCCCAGCGCAGTGGCTTTGGGTGGCTCGACCGGCTTGGCCAATGCATTTGTTGCCAGCATGAGCGGACCGGGCGACCACCGGCCGTTCTTAAATCGCCTATATCAAGGATTCTTCAATCGCCTTCCCGATCCTAGCGGTAACTCATATTACTCAATAGGACTTGACTCCGGATGGACGGAGCCAACTGTTGCGAACAACTTCTACCTGTCTCCGGAAGCACAGAATACGGACTTCGGGATCCTCGAATGTTTCTTCGCAATACTGAATGTCGACCCAACCTACTCCGATTTCTCCCCCTGGCTTACCACATTCGACCAGAGCCCAAGCATCGCCTCCGCACAACTGCAATTGATCGCTCTCCTGATGACAAGTCCTTCATCCCAGACGACTTTTGGAGGACTCACCAACTCGCAGTTCGTTTCCCAAATTTACCAGCAGATGTTCGGAACCTCCATTTCTTCCACTCTGCTGAGCCAACTTACGAGCGATCTGAACTCTGGCTGGACGCGCGCCCAGGTTATCCAATACCTGATCGCTGAACCGTCGTACTTGAGCCTGGTGCGGATTAGAGCCGAGATCGATATGGCCTATCTCAACCTGCTCGAAAGAAGCCCGGACCCGAACGGATTTGTCTTCTATTACAACTTGCTTACCTCGGGCTATCCCCTTTCGAACTTGATGATCAATTTCGTAATGAGCCCGGAGTTTCAAAACGATTTATGACAGCCGTCCCCGAGCGAAATAGACATGGTCGGGAGACTCGAACGTGCCGGCCGAATGGCGCCGTCCCTTCTCGGCAACAATAGGAGATGCGGCCTTCTTCTGTACTACGCTATGGGCTGTATCGTCGAGCGCGGTGTCTGACACGCACCGAGAGCGCGGTGTCTGACACGCACCGAATCGCCGGCGCCAAATTCTTGAATGGCCGCGGACACCAGAATAAGTTGATCTCGATACCGAATGCCCAAACCGCAGCGTAATGTAGCGGAAATGACTTCTGCTCGACCGCCCCGCCATCCGCCTTTCGACAGTGAATCGCATTCGCCAGATAGTCCTGCCGCGCTTGATCTCATTTTCTTCACTGCGGTTCCCGGAACTCTTGAAGCAGCACTGCTTTCTCCCTAGTTGCTTCACATCTGGGAGAAGTTGGGGGCGAACTCGGATAAGTCAGCCAATCCTGTGTCGCCCGGTGACTATGATTGAAGCGTTCCGCCCCGCATCCCCCCGCGACGGCAAAAGTGTCAACCTATCCATTCATCCAGAAACGCAACACCGGCATATGGTTGGCCGAGCGGGGTCGGCAACATCGGGAAACGGTACAGCGGCATGCGGGTCAGGATTGGCGAACCCGGATCTTTGAAGAGACGCGAACCGAGGACGCGATGTCCTCCTTGGACTGTCCAATTGGCTGTTTCGTCTCCCTGCAGCGGCCGGAAGGATTTGGTGGCGGATCGGCCGAAGCCATGTACCACGGAAAGCCCGCCGTCGTAACGACATACTCCGGCGCCAGGGACCTTAGCACCGAGGAAACGGCAAACTTAGTGGAGTACCGGGTCGCGGCAGCGCACCTGGATGATTATCCTTGTCTCGATAGCGGTCGCAAGTCTTTGTGGGCCGAAACCGCTATCGGTTCAGCCGCCCGGCGGATGCGGGGTTTGTACGATCGCCGTGACACCAGCACGTCTTTGGGAGAGCGCGCCAGGTCAAAGATCCGCTTAAGATACACGCCTTCCAATCTTGCGGAAAGTTACTTCAGTCGCCTCGCCGAACTTAGCATGCGGCTGGAGAGCGGGCAAGATGAAGGGAAGTGAGGACGCTTTTCGTGCTCCTCGCGTTCCGCGCGGCCCGGAACGAGCCCTACACTCGCTTTTGACAAGATGGGGCCTGACGTGCTGCCCGTTGATCGGTGAGCTTAGATGCCAGAGAGCAGCGTCGTGGTTGCAACACGGAATGGCGATCAAGAACAACCCGGCGGCCAGCATTAAGAGCACGGCGGGGTTGCCGCGGGTTGCGGAAGAGCTTCGCGAACGCAGAGCACCCAGGCTCGTGGGATATGCACCACCGATCTCACTTGGCGACGACCGGGCGCGGCGGGTTCCCTCATCTTCGCCAATCGGCCGCGTGCACGATGGTGGCTTCTGGCTGGATTCACGCCCGCCCGGGGGCCCTCGCTCGGGCGCGGCTTGGCACGGCGCTCCTGGCGCCGGTCCGCCGTGCAGTGTTGTAGCTGACCTTACCAATCCGCGAGGACCAGATCGCAGTCTCACGGAGGACGGGGGAGCACGCGGCCCTTCTCGCCTCCACGACGAATACGCTTAAGGCGATGGACAGTGTGTTGGGCGAATTCATCGCGCATCTGAAACAGGTGGACCAATTCAACGCCCGAACGGCCCCGCGCCAGGAGATCGAGTCGATCGCCACGCGGCAGGATACGCTACCAAACGAAATTCGAGGTCTTCTGAGGGGCCTCAACATGTTCCTCGACAAGGCGGATACGAACGCAGGAAAAACAGAAGCCCGCCAGAAGGCCGCTCCGGGAAGATACTCGATTATCCTTCACAAATGAAGAATGCAGCGCAGTCCCCGCTACCGGTTTGATCTGCCAGGTGGCATCGTTTCGGAGTCAGGGCTCCGATTGAAGGATGGTTTCGGGAGCAAGGGGTTCTGAAGCAGTCTCGAAGCGGAATCTCCATAGTCCGGGAGGGTGAACAGAGCGCGCTCAGGTGCCGCCGCCGCACCAGGTCTCACCGAAGGCGGCGGGCGGCCGATCGCGGCGTATACCCGCAATCCAGGAGCGGAACCGCTCTGTTTGACCATGTGATATTCTGCTGGTTTCTGGATACCCGATTGAACGAGCAGTTCCGGTTAATAGGCAAAGTCGGGGAAGTGTTAATCTTGCAGCATTTTCGTACGAGGATAGCTGTCTTTCCCCTTCCGCCGATACGAAGAAACGATGGACCTATCACGGAGATAAATTGGAAGATTGCGCCACATTTTTTCTCACCTGCCGATCCCCGCGCGGGGATGTGCGCGGGTGTATCGGCCCAATTGTCCTTTCCCGTTCCTCGGACATCCGTCGAGGCTACAGGTCGAGACCGCCGTCCGGTCCGCTCCTGCACTCGATCCACCGAGGGTCTAGCCCTCTGAACCCGAAGTCTGGCTCGCGGACTTCTAGCCCCGGGTCAACCCGGAACTGTGATTCCTGCGCCTATCTTTCCGCAGAGGCCGAAGGGCATTGAACATGAATGGCATTCCACCGAATTCCCCCGGTCTCCCCGATCCAGCGTGGGCGTTCGCCTTGGAATCTGGTCATGAAAACCCGAGTGCACAATTGACTTCTCCGCCGCCCTCGGAGTGGTTCATCTCCTACGCTCAAAACGGCGAGGACGTGTTGCTGAACCGTGTGTTTCGCGATGTCTCCGATGGCTTTTACGTTGACATTGGCGCGTATGACCCGGAGATCGGCTCTGTAACCAAAGCTTTCTACGAACGTGGTTGGACCGGCATCAACATCGAACCGGGACCGATTTTCTCCAAACTGGCCAAGGAAAGGCCGCGCGACATCAACCTGCGTCTGGCGGTCTGGGACTATTCCGGACAGATCGTGTTCTGTCCGCATCCCTTCGACCCCGGGCTTTCGCGCGTTGTACCCAGCCACGCCGCCGGTGAACTCGGCCGCGACGCCTACCCAGTCCCGTGCGAAACCTTGGAGAACATCCTGGCAGCCCACGCCTGCGGAAGGCAACCCGACTTCCTGAAAATTGACGCGGAAAGCGCCGAGGCTGCGATCGTCAATTCGACCAGTTGGCGAACTGTCCGGCCACTCGTCTTGGTCGTCGAAGCAACCCTGCCCTGGACCAACCAGCTTGTGAACGAGGCTTGGGAGATGCACCTACGCTCATGTGGCTATCGGAGAGTTTTTTTCGATGGCGTCAACTGCTTCTATGTCCCCGAGGAGCGGGCCGATCTGAAGCGTCATTTTGTCATTCCAGTCAACCCGGTGGATACATTTGTGCGTTTTGATCCGGAGGTAAAGACCTTGCGCGTAGACAGAGATGAAAGCCGGTCGAGAGCGGAGGCGCTGCAGTCTGAATTGGCTGGATTGCGCGAGGAGTGCGACGCGGTACGCGTTGATAAGGACCGCCTGGCGACCGATACCGTTGCCGCGCTGGCGGGTCTGAACGAGTTGAGGGCCGCGGCCACCGCGGCGAAGGCGGAGTGCGAGACGCTCCGGAGCCAGTGCCGGCACTTGTCTGCCCGGCTCGCGACGGCTAAGTTTGAATTGGACCGGGTTGCAATCGATCGCGACCGCTGCGTCGCCGAACTGGGAACACTACGCAAGGAGCGAGACGATCTGGCAAGCCAGGCCGCCGCCCTGAAAGATCTGTTCGGGCTTGAACTCGGCCGCGGTATTCGTCTGGCGGCCTACGCGGGCGAGCGGCATCGGCTTTCCCGCGAGCTTTCCTGGCCACGCGGGCCACTGGCGATTCGCGTGGTCCTGCCGATAGCCAAACTCCTTCGGTGGCTGCGGGGTATACGGTTAGGCCCCGTGCTGCCAGAGGAGATGGAGACAATTGATACCCTGGCGCGCCTGTCCGGCGGCCGTAACACACCCGGCGAGTGCCCGCCGGGACCGGTTAGTTCCAGTACT
>JAJYCN010000236.1 GCA_021778335.1 Acidobacteriota bacterium
AAGCGTGGCGACATCCGGCAGGACCGGCTTGACGTTGGCCATGTCGGCCACGTGCGCCGCTTGTGGGCCGTGACAGGCTTCGCAGGCGACATGCGCGTGTTTGCCGGCAGCCCGCTCCTTTGCCTGGTCGTCGTGACAGGCTACGCACGTGCCTTGGCCGGCGAAGGCGGCCGGGTGCGCCCGGATAACATTCAGCGCCTCCGGCCGAAAGTGGCCGTAGCGTCCGAAATCTTTAGGAACAACCGCGTTCCTGATAATGAGAAATAAGACCACCCCAGCCGCTAGAACCACTGCTACACGAACGAGGTGCCCGGCTTCCTGAAGAAGTCGCATTTAAGCCTCAGGAGGGCGGAAGCACGATGACTACCAAACACAAATTGGTCCACGGCGAAACTACGATCGGGCGGTATATCTTTATGTACCGGCGCTCCTCCCGGCGAAGGTTGACAATATCGCGCGCAGAAGCCGATAGCGTGGAATGGCGCAACACGGCGGGCGGACGTTGCGGGAGCTAACCCAATTCTCGGACCGCGCCGGGATGCCGCGCTACAGATTGTGGGTTGGCCCCGCTTTGCGCCTCTGGTACTCGGCGAGCGCGCGCTGCGCGTCTTCGGCGCGGCCGAGGCGGCGGTAGAGTTGGTCCAGCGAATGGAGCGGCGCCGCGAGATTTGTATCCAATTCCGCCGCCGCCTGATATTCGGCGATCGCGTCCTCTTTCTTGCCTTCGCCTTCGAGCGTGCGCCCCAGATGATAGTGCGCAATGGCCAGCCGGGGGTCGTAGCGAAGCGCTTCGCGAAGGGCGGCTTCGGCCTCCGGAAATTTCTCTAGGCGCAGGAGCAGAGAGCCGAGATTGGCGGGAGGCCAAGGGGAGGGCCTGCTCTCGCTGCGATTCATCCGGGCGGATTTTTCAAACGCGGTTTGGGCCTCGGCGTTATGGCCGCCCTCGCCGGAGCAGAATCCAAGGCTGTCGCAGCTACCCACTTCGGTTGAATCCCGTCACATCGCCTTGCAGTTTTCCTTCCGCAATTCGTGAAGCCGCCCGTGCCGGGATGCGGCCAGGTGACGCCCCATGCCCGGGGCGAAAGCGCATCAGGCCGGATTGCCCGCCGGCAACTGGATCGTGAAGACGGCCCCGCGCTGGCGGTTGCGCGCCGTCACGGTGGCGCCATGCCGGGTGACAATTGAACGGACGATAGAAAGGCCGAGGCCGGAGCGCGACGATTTTGTAGAGACGCGCGGTTCAAACAGACGCGACAGAACCTGCGGATCGATGCCGGCGCCATTGTCTTCGATGTCAATCCGTCCCGACTGGGCCCGGATTGTGACGCGAGTGGCGCCCGCCTGCGCTGCATTCAGGATGAGGTTCACCAGCACGCGCTCCCACGCCGCCGGATCGCCGGGGAGGCGGAATCCGGGCTCGATCGCGAGGTCGAAGGCGGCCGGTTTGGCCCGAAGACAGTCAAGGTAGTCGGTTGCGGCTTCGACAGCCGCCGCGGCTACCGCGCCCACCTCGGCCGGCGGGCGGCTCGTTTCGACAATGCTGCCGGCGATGCGCTGGCCTCGGTTGACGCTGCGGGTGAGCGTGCCCGCGACTTTTTTCCACTTCGGGTCGGCGGCGAGCAGTTCCGCGCTTTCGCGGATCGTCTGAAAGACGTTATTGAGGTCGTGGATGAGACCTTCAAGAGTTAGGTCGGAGGTATCCAAGGGGATCCTTTCCGGAGAGTTTATCGCGCCAGATCCCTCAGCAGGGAGTAAAAGCCGGGGAAGGACACGGATGCTGCCTCCGCGTTCTCGACGGTGGACTCGCCGGAGGCCGCTAGCGCGGCGACGGCAAAGGCCATGCCGATGCGATGATCGCCGAACGAGTCGAGCGCGGCGGCTTGGAAACGCTGGCCGCCGGGCACGTCGAAGCCATCCGGGCGGACCGTGATCTGAATCCCCATGCGCCGGAAGTTCTCGGCCACCGTCGCGATCCGGTCGGTCTCCTTTACCCGCAGCTCAGCCGCGTCGCGAACCGCCAAACCATCCCGGCTCGCGGCGCCGAGCACCGCGAGAACGGGAATTTCATCGATGAGTGCGGCGGTCATCGCTCCCGACAGTGTCCCGCCCGTGACCTGCGCGCCGCGAACCCGGAGGTCGCCGGATAGTTCGCCGGAGCGCTCGCCGATGCTGAGTACCTCCACCGGAGCTCCGATCGAAACCAGAAAATCGAGCAGCGCCGACCGGGTCGGGTTGAGACCGACGCCGCGGATCACGACATCGGAGCCTGGAATAAGCAGCGCCGCGACAAGAATAAAGGCGGCGGCCGAGAGGTCGCCGGGTACCGTTAGTTCAGCGGGCCGAAGCGGATGCCGGCCGCTGATCGAGATGGCGCCGTGGCGGATTTCCACCGGGATCCCAAACTGCCGCAGCGCGATCTCCGTGTGGTCGCGCGTGCGCATCGGCTCAACGACCGTGGTGACTCCGTCGGCAAACAACCCCGCCAGCAGAACGCAGGACTTGACTTGCGCGCTGGCCACCGGAAGCGTGTACTCGATCGAGCGAAGCGCCGTACCGTCAATCGAAAGCGGGGGAAACTGCCCATCGCGCGCGGTGATGCGGGCGCCCATCCGGCCGAGCGGTTCCATGATGCGGCGCATCGGACGGCGGCTGAGCGACTCGTCCCCTCCCATCTCGCTGCAAAAAGGCTGCGCCGCCAGGATGCCGGACAGCATCCGGATCGTAGACCCGGAATTGCCCGCATCGAGCATCCCGTCAGGCCGGCTCAGCCCTTCGAGACCCTTGCCGCGTACCGTTGTGACGCCGTTGGACGTTTCGATGGGAATCCCGAGAGCGCGCATGGCCCCAAGGGTGGACTGGCAGTCGGCGCCGAGCGAGTAATTGTGGAGAACGGAGTCGCCTTCGGTGAGCGCCGCCAGCATGCCATAGCGATGGGATATGGACTTATCTCCGGGGAGCGTGACGGCGCCTTCCAGACGCACTGCGGGACGGATCGTTTCTTGCATCGGAAGCCTCTAGTGTAGCGGAAAGCCGCGTCTCCGCCGGAGGAATTTTCCGGTCTAAAGTTCCCCCGCGATTCGCCGATGAACAGGATGACGCTACCCCTGGGGGCCGAGCCAACCTATGCGACTCATGTATTCCGCCTTCTTCGTTCTGGCAGCGACAGGTTTGGCTGCCCAGACTACGACGGGCGTACAGATCTCGACCAGTATTCCCGGCGCCGTCTTCGCCGTCGACGGAGTCGAGTACTCCTCGGCTCAGGTCTTTCTCTGGCCGGCGGGGAGCAAACACATCCTGGCGTTCCCCGAAGCGCCCTTGCCTCCTTCTCTCCTCGTGCCGGGCGGCGGAGCCGTGCAGACCACTCCTTCGCTCGGAACCGTCTTCTCCTTTGAAGGCTGGACGGAAAATACAGGGCTGCTGACGCTCGGGTCGAACACGGTCATCACCGTGACGGCGGATCCATCGCTTACCTCGATCACCGCCAACGTGACGGCGCTGTACTTATTGAAACTAGTGTTCGCCTCGGCCGCGCCGGCCGGCGTCACCCCTACCTGCAACGGAGCCCCGGGCAGCATCCCCCCAAACGTCTATGTCCCCGGATTGGTATACATAAACGGCGCGTGTTTCTGGGGCTCGGCGAGCGCGTACTATCCGGCCGGAACGCTCACATTGAATGTCTTTCCGTTCCCGGGATTCGTGTTTCAGGGTTGGTTGAACGGGATCACAACGAGCAACCAGCCCTTGACGACTCTCAACTTCACGGGCCCGGCAACCCTTTACCCGTACTTTGAGATCGCCAAGCGCGTGCGCTTCCTCACCTCGCCCCTTGGCCTGCCGGTGATTGTAGATCATGCGCTCGTCCAAACCATGGCGAATCCGAACGCGAGCGGAGCCTGCCCGTCGGGCGAGGCTCTGCCCGTGCAAGCGCCAGCGACGATCGCCCCGTTGTGCATCGGGGATTTCGATTTCGCGCCCAATTCCGTCCACCAAATCGGGGCGCCGTCCCCGGCTACCGACTCGAGCGGGAAGGTTTGGGCCTTTACCACATGGAGCGGTAGCAGCGCGATCCAGGGCAATACGTATGTAACGCCATCCATCGTCAACGGCCGCGACATAGTGACGGCGAACTACGCGGCGGCCGGCCACGTGGCGTTTCTCACCAATCCTCTCGGCCTGGCCCTCACCGTCGATGGCCTGAGCAACCAGCGGCAGTACAACTACTACTGGCCGCTGGGAAGCACCCACCAGGTGTCGGCGGCCTCGCAACAGACCGGTTCGGACACGCGAACGTACGTGTTTCAAGGGTGGTCGAACGGCGGGCCACAGTCTCAGGCCGTAACGGTGGATCAGAACGCGGTGAACTCCGGTCTGACACTGACGGCGAACTACCAAGTGCAAGGGCGGCTGGTCGTCGAGACCGTGCCTTCGGGATTGAATCTGACCGTGGACGGCAAAGCGTGCCAGACGCCCTGCCAGGTCGATCATGCCTCCGGCGCCGTGGTCGCTGTTTCGGCCCCCGCCTCGATATCGGTGGATGCAAACTCGCGGCTGGATTTTCTCGGTTGGTCCGACGGCGGGGCCGCTACGCGAACGGTCACGCTGACCTCCAACGTGATCACAATCAGTGCCGCGTATCAGCAGAAATACCGGCTGAGCGTAAGCGCGAATCCCACCAACGGAGCAACGTTCCTCACCAACCCGGCGAGCGCAGATACCTTCTATGCACAGGGGACGGTGGTTTCCGTCACGGAAAAAGACAACCCGGGCTATCAATTCGAAGCCTGGAATGGCGCCTCCAACAGCGCAACGCCGGCGGTGTCCGTCACGATGAACAGCCCCGTCGTTCTCATCGCGCAGATGGGCAAGTCGCCTTATCTGGGGCCGGCGGCGGTGCAGAATGCGGTGGGCGCAACGCCGGACGACGCGGTGGCGCCCGGTTCGGTGGTTTCCATCTTCGGCCAGAATCTGGCTGGCTCCACCGGCGCAGCCCAGTCGAACCCGCTGCCGCAGGCGCTAGCCGGAACCAGCGTGATGGTGGACGGACGTCTGCTCGCGCTGATGTACGTTTCCCCGCAGCAGATTAACGCCGTGCTGCCTCCGGACCTGCCCGAGGGCCAGCACACGATTACGGTTTCCTCCTCCGGACTGCCGAATGTCTCAGGGGACTTTACGGCGATCCGCAACGCTCCGGGCCTGTTCCCGCAATGGATCGACAGCAAGCAGTTCGTCACCGCCATGCATGCCGACGGCTCCGCGGTGACGCAATCGGCGCCCGCCAAGGCCGGAGAGACGATCACCATCCTCGGAACCGGTTTCGGTCCGTGCCAGACGGATCCGGTCTACGGCTTCCCGGTAGCCCCTTCGCCGCTCGATCCGCTAATCGATACGCCGCAAGTCAGCCTTGGCGGAGTGAACATTCAGGTGGCGTGGGCCGGGTGCGCCGCGGGCTTCTCCGGCTTCAATTCAGCTCAGGTTCTGATCCCTCAGGACGCGGCCTCGGGGGCTTCCCTGCCCCTCCAGATCTCTCTAAATGGCCACCTGAGCAATGCGGTCCTCGTGCCTATTCAGTAGTCAGGTCGAAAGACTGGCCGCGTTCGGGCGCGATCGCCTCAATCCCGAACCGTGCCTGGATCGCCGCGGCCAGCGCCTCCTGCTGCGCTGGTTCGCCATGCACCAGGAAGATACGCTTCAACCCCTTCGTAATTGGCGCCAGCCAGGCGAGCAATTCCTTCTGGTCGGCGTGTCCGCTGAGTTCTTCCATCACCGCGACTTCGGCGCGCAACCGGTGAGGTTCACCGAAAATCGGCACTTCCGCATGCCGGTCCACTATCTTCCGCCCGAGAGTGTTCTCGGCCTGATAACCGGTGATGAGGACCGTGTTGCGCGGGTCTTCGACGTTGTTTTTCAGATGGTGAAGAATGCGCCCGGCTTCACACATTCCCGAGGCCGAGATGACCATCCAGGGACCCCGTAGGTCGTTCAACGCCTTGGAGTCGGCAACGTCGCGCAGGTAGCGCAGCCGCTTGAAACCGAACGGGTCCTCGCCTTCGTTTTCGAAAGCCTCCGCCTCGGCGTCGAACAATTCGTGGTGTTTCCGGAATACGTCGGTGACGTTCACCGCCAGCGGACTGTCAACGAAGATCGGAAACGCCGGGATGCGCTTCGCCTCGATCAGTTCGTGAAGCAGCAAGACAAGTTGCTGCGTCCGCCCAACCGCGAAGGCAGGTACGACCAGTTTCCCTCGTCGGTGGTACGTCCGGTTCACAACGTCGGCGAGCATGTCGGCCACATGCTCGATGCGCTTGTGGAATCGCCCGCCGTAGGTGCTCTCCATGATGAGATAGTCAACCGGAGGCACCGCCTCGGGATCGCGAATGATCGGCAGTCCCGGCCGCCCCACATCCCCGGAGAAAGCCAGACGAATCTTTTTGCCCGGCGCCGGCGTGTGTTCCAGCACCATCGACGTCGACCCCAGCATGTGGCCGGCGTCGAACGACTGATAGGTCAGGTCCGGCCCCACGGAGTGCGCCACGTGCATGGCCCGCGCCTGGAAGTGCGGGAAGGTGTTCTGCGCGTCCTCCACCGTGTACATCGGCGTAACCAAAGCAGCGCCATGATTCGCGCCGAGCGCGCGTCTTCGTTGCGCGCGCCCGTTGAGGTAGAGTGCGTCCTTCTCCTGAATCGTCGCCGAATCCGTAAGCATCGGCACGCACAGGTCGGCCGTCGCCGGGCTCGTATAAATCGGTCCCTCAAAGCCGTTGTGAACCAGCGACGGGAGGTTCCCGCTGTGGTCGATGTGCGCGTGTGAGAGCATCACGGCCTCAATCGACTTTGAGGGAAACGGGAAATTCCGGTTCCGTTCCTCGGCCTCTTTTCGCCGGCCCTGATATTGGCCGCAATCCAGCAGATATTGCCGGCCCGACACCTCAACCAGGTGCATCGATCCCGTCACCGTCCGCGCTGCGCCCCAAAACGTGAGCTTCATCCTTCCGAGGATGCCACAGCGGGCGCTTTGAACGGGCGGCGATACAATGAAGAGCCATGTCTCGTTGTTTTGTCGCAGTTACCCTCACGACTCTCGTGCTGACAGCAATTGCGCCTGCCGGTTGGAGTGCGGAGAAGAAGCCCGTCACTCTGGATGCGATCGACGCGCTGCGCAAGGCCGCCGGCGCGCCGTTGTCTTCCCCGAAATGGTCTCCCAAAGGCGGGCGATTCCTTTATCGCAACGGCGACAAACTGATGCTGTACGACGTGTCCTCGAAGTCGGAGAAGGAAGTCCTGTCGTTCCCGGCCCTGGAAGCGGCAGCGGTGAAGCCGCCGGCGGATGGGCGCTTCGCGTGGCAGAACCGGCGCGTACGGGAAAGCCAGTTCTCGTGGTCCGAGTCGGGCGACGAGGTTTTGATCGCCGCCGAGGGGGATCTGTTCCTGTGGCACGAACGTACCGGCAAGTGGGACCAGCTTACGGCCACCGCCGAGGAGGAAAGCGATGCCAAGCTATCGCCGGACGGGACCATGGCCGCCTACCGCATGGATGACGACCTCTACTGCCTCGACGTGGCGTCAAAGAAGCCGGCGCGCCTGACACTTGACGGCGCTCCGACCCTGATGAACGGAAAACTGGATTGGGTCTATCCGGAAGAACTCGACCTCGGAGAAGCCTTCTGGTGGTCGCCCGACTCCCGCCGCCTGGCCTACATGCAGTTCGACACCGGGCACGAATTCATCTACCCGCAAGCGGACCTCCTGGCCCGCCGCGCCCTGGCCGAGCCCGAGCGGTATCCGCAAGCAGGCACGCCGAACGCCGACGTCCGCGTCGGCTTGGTTTCGGTCAAGGATGCCCAGCCCAAAACGCACTGGCTTGACCTGGGCGAAACCCGGGGCAGCCTGGTCGCGCGGGTCGACTGGCTTCCGGATAGCTCCGCAGTCGCCATCCAGCGCTTGAACCGCGTGCAGAACCATCTCGACCTGCTCCGGGCCGATGCCACAAGCGGAACGGTGACCACCCTACTGAGCGAATCCGACGCCTACTGGATCAACATGAGCGACTGCTATGAGTTCCTTGCCAACGGGGATTTCGTGTGGTCGAGCGAGCGCGACGGCTTCCGCCATCTGTATCTCTACGCGGCGAACGGCGAGCTCAAGAATCGCATCACATCCGGGGCCTGGGAAGTTACAGAGTTGGCCGGCGTGGATGAGACCCATCGGAAGATCTACTATTCGTCGACCGAGGCGAGTCCGCTCGAACGTCAGTTGTATGTGATTGGCTTTGACGCCTCCGGCAAGCAGCGCATTACGCAAGGGGCGGGAACACACCTGGCCGAAATGAGTCCGAAATGCGACTATTTCCTCGACCGGTACTCAACCATCGCCGATCCGCCCTCGACCACATTGCGCGATGCAACGGGCGCCGAGGTGACGCTGCTTCGGCCCGCGGTCCGGAAACCTTACGAGCAATATGACATTCTTCCGGCAGAGTTCGTCGAGGTGCCATCGGAGTCGGGCGTCAAGTTCTACGCCAGCCTGATCAAACCGAAGGATTTTCAACCCGGGCGAAAATATCCGTTGATCGTGATGGTTTACGGCGGGCCGGACGCGCAATCGGTGGTCAACGCCTGGCGCGGCGTGGGCCTGGCGCAGGTTCTAGCCACGAAGGGCTTCCTCGTCTGGCAGTTGGACAACCGCGGCTCGACGGGCCGTGGCCACGCCTTTGAAACGCCGCTCTATCATCGCTTCGGGAAAACCGAACTGGCCGACCAGTTAGAGGGCATCCGCTATCTCGAAAAGCTTGGCAATGTGGATCCGGACCGCATCGGGATCACGGGCTGGAGTTACGGCGGCTACATGACGCTGTACTCGCTGCTGAACGCACCGAAAGTGTTTAAGATCGGCATCGCCGGCGCGCCGGTTACCGACTGGCATAACTACGACACGATCTACACCGAACGATACCTCGGCCTCCCGGACGTCAATCCCAGCGGTTACAAGGATGGCTCGGCGATCACTTATGCCTCGCAGCTTCAATCCAAACTCCTGATCGTCCACAACATCGAGGATGACAACGTGCTGTTCCAGAACACCATCCAAATGGCCGACGCGCTCGAGAAAGCCGGCAAGGACTTCCGGATGATCGTCTACCCGCAGAAGATGCATGGCGTGATCGGCAAGGCCTCGCGCCAGATGTACGAGGCGTGGCTCGAAGAGTTTGACGAAACGCTCCGTCCATAACGCAAATGGCCCTCGCCGGGCCGCAAGGACGCGGCTCGCGCGTGACGGAAATCCGCCCCAAAGAAACATAGGTAGGCGGTCGCCCGCTTTCCCTGTTACACCACCCGGCGTACGGGTCCGTACCGGGCGGTTCGGCGGGTTGAGCTATCGGCCGCCAGTCAATCTCGGAATCCCGAGCGAATCGAA
>JAJYCN010000237.1 GCA_021778335.1 Acidobacteriota bacterium
CGTCTTTGTGTCAGTAGTGGAAGCGGAGGAGAAGAAAGGGCCATGAGCGGGCGGCGGCTACGCGCGATCCTGCAAAAGGAACTCCGGCACATTGTCCGCGACACGCGGAGCCTGCTGCTGGCGCTGGCGCTTCCGCTATTGTTCCTGGTTCTGTTCGGCTACGCGCTGAGCCTGGACGTCGACCGGATCCCGACGGTGATCTACGACGCCGACCAGAGCCCGGACAGCCGGGACCTGATTCAGAGATTCGCGTCATCGCGGTATTTCCAGATCGAAGCTTTCGCAAGCGACGAACACGAAGTGGAGCGAAGCATCGACACGGACCGGGCGCTGGTTGGGATCGTGATACTGCGCAACTATGCACGGCGCCTGCAATCGGGCCAGGAGACGAACGTTCAGTTATTGCTGGACGGCAGCGACTCCAATACAGCGTCGATCGCCCTTGGTTACGCGGATACGATTCTCAGCCAGTACGCATTTGAGTTGCGGAGCGAAGGGCAGAATCAAAAGTCGGGCCTGAGGCTGCCGTCTCCTATCGATGCGCAACTGCGGGTCTGGTACAACAGCTCGCTTCAGTCTGTTGACGACGCTCGGCGCCGGGCTGTTTATCTCCACCATTTCACGAACTCAACAACAAGCCATGCTGTCCACGTTTTTCTTCACGGCGCCGGCGTTCATGTTGAGCGGATTCGCGTTCCCGATCCGTAATATGCCGCTTCCGGTTCAGTACCTGACTTAACTCGACCCGCTGCGATACTTCATGGACATTGTCCGAAGTATTTTTCTGAAAGGCTCCGGGGCGTCGCTATTGTGGGAGAACATGGTTGCCCTGCTGATATACGGCGTGGCAATTCTTGGCTTAAGCGCGCCGCGCTTTCGGAAGCGGCTGGACTAAGCGGGGTACACGGACACGCTCAGCGCCAGACCTCGTTGGCGATTTCGACGATGCGGGCAAGTTTCGCCCATTGTTGGTCGTAAGTGAGTAAGTTGCCTTCTTCGGTGCTGGCGAAGCCGCACTGGGGGCTGAGGCAGAGTTGGTCGAGGTCGAGGTAACGGGAGGACTGGTCGATGCGGCGCTTGATTTCGTCTTTCGGTTCGAGTTCACCGGTTTTGGAAGTGACGAGGCCGAGGACGACGGTTTTGCCTTTGGGGACGAAGCGGAGGGGTTCGAAGCCGCCGGCGCGGTCCGTATCGTATTCCATGAAGTAGCCGTCGACGCCGATTTTGTTGAACAGGATGTCGGCGACGGGTTCGTAGCCGCCTTGGGCGATCCAACTGGAGCGGAAGTTGCCTCGGCAGAGGTGCATGGTGACGACCATGTCCGCGGGGCGGCCAGCGATGGCGGCGTTGATCATGCGGGCGTAGGTGGCGGGGAGTTGATCCGGGTCTTCGCCGCGGGCGCGGACTAAGGCGCGCTGTTCGGGATCGCAGAGGTAGGCGAGGTTGGTTTCGTCAAGCTGGAGATAGCGGCAGCCCTCATGCGCGAAGGCGTGGACAGCGCGGTTGTAGGCGGCGCCCAAGTCCGAGTAGAAATCGTTGAGGTTGGGGTAGACGGATTCGCTGATGGCTTTGCGGCCGCCGCGGAAGTGGAGGACGCTTGGGGAGGGGATGGTCATCTTCGGCGTGGCGGCGGTGGTGTGATCGCGGAGGAAGCGGAAGTGATCGAGCATCGGGTGGGAGGAGAAGCCGAGCTTGCCGACGACGCGGACGCCTTTGGCTTTGGTGGCGGTTCCTTTGAAGGCGATGCCGGTGTCGGGGGTGTAGGGTTCGCAGCCGTCGAGGCGTTCGAGAAAGTCGAAGTGCCACATGGCGCGGCGGAACTCGCCGTCGGTGGCGGAGCGGAGGCCGGCTTCGGCTTGTTTCGCGATGAGCGCGACGATGGCGGAGTCTTCGGCGGATTTCAGTTGCTCCGCCGTGATTTCTCCGCGTTCGCGTTGGGCGCGGGCCTCCTTGAGTTCGGGACTGCGGAGCAGGCTGCCGACGTGGTCGGCGCGGAAGGGGGGACGCGTGCGTTGCATGGTCAGACGTTGGTGAGTTCTTCGGCGGCGATGTTGAATCCAGTGTTGGCGGCGGGCACGCCCGCGTAGATGGCGGCTTGCAGGAGCGTTTCTTCGATGTCGCAGGGTTCGAGGCCGTGGGCGAGGCCGGCGCGGAGGTGAAGGCGGAACTCTTCCCAGCGTCCGAGGCTGGCGGCGGCGGTGAGAACGAGAAGGCGGCGGGTGCGGTCGTCGAGGCCGGGACGTTGCCAGACGGCGCCCCAGGCGTATTGCGTGATGAGTTCCTGGAAGGAACGGTTGAAGTGAGTGGCGGAAGCGATGGCGCGGTCGACATAGGCGTCGCCGAGGACGGCGCGGCGGCGGGCGAGGCCGTGCTCGAAGGAAGCGGCGGGAGTGGGGAGGAGGAAGCGAAAGAGCGCCGCGTTGAAGGAGTGGGGCGTTTCGAGGTTCGACAGATGGGCGGTGGGAAGACGTTCGACGTTGGCATGAGGGATGCCGCGGGCGAGAGCGTCGCCGTGGCCGGACCAGGGCGTGGAGACGTCGTGATCGCCAACGACGATGAGGGTGGGCGTTGCAATGGAGGACAGGCCGGCGGTGTGATCTATGTCGCGGACGGCGGCGGCGCATCCGGCGTATCCGGTTGGGTCGGTGGAGAGGAGAACGCGGCGGGTGCGGGCAACGGCGGGAGGATTGGCGGCGAGGTTGGCGGAAGTGAAGAAGCGGCCGAGGACGGCGTCGGCGACGGCGGGTATGCCCTGCTCAAGGACGGTGCGGCGGCGGGTTTCCATGGGCGCTGGGTCGGGGAAGCGCGCGGACGTGTTGGCGAGGATGAGGTGGGTGAGGCGGGAGGGCGAGTTGAGGGCGAGCCACTGGCCGATCATGCCGCCGAGGGAGAGGCCGCAGAATGCGAACTGGGGAATGGAGAGCGAGTCGGCGAGGGCGATGAGGTCACGGGCGAGGAGTTCGATGGAGTATTCGCCTGGGGTGGCATCGGTGGCGCCGTGGCCGCGGGTATCGTAGCGAAGGACGCGGAAGTGTGGCGCCAGGGCTTCGGCTTGCGGGTCCCACTGGGTGTGGTCGCAGCCGAGGGAGTGCGAGAAGACGACGACGGGGCGGTTGTCTGCGCCGTCGAGCCGGAAGTATTGGCGCAGCGTGCCGGTTTGGAGGGTTGGCATGACAGTTCCTATTGTTCGAGAAGACGGCGGCGGAAGAGTTCGGTTGCGCCGAGATAGTCTTCGGGGAGGTCGAGAGAGTCGATCTGGGCTCGGGTGAGGAGCGTGGAGAGAATGGGGTGAGCCGCGACGATTTCGCGGAGGGGCCGGGTTGTTTCGATGGCTTGCTGGACGGCTTCGGCGAGGAGGCGCTGAGATTCGGCGCGGCCGATTTTGGGGGCGAGGGCGACGGCAAGTTTTTCTGTGTAGACGGCGCCGAGGGTGGAGGCAAGGTTTTCGCGCATGCGTTCGGGGAAGACCGTGAGGGTGGAGATGGCATCGGCGAGGGCCGAGAGGGCGCTGCCGGCGGTTTGGACGCAGGAGGAGAGCGTTTCCCACTCGGCTTGCCAGGGGCCGGCGGCGCGTTCGTGCTCCTGAATCATTTCTGACAAAAACGTTGCGACGAGGCCGGGCATGCGGGTGGCGGCGGCGAGGGTGATGGCGCAGCCGGAAGGGTTGCGTTTGTGGGGCATCGCGGAGGAACCCCCGCCGGATTCGGCGACTTCGGCGACTTCGTGCTGCATGAGGAGAGAGACGTCGCGGGCGATTTTGCCGAGAGCGGCGGTGTAGATGCCGAGGGCGGCGACGAGGGCGGCGAGGCGGTCGCGGGAGGTGTGCCACGGCGGGGGCGCGGGCGGGAGTCCAAGTTCGGCGGCGAGTTCGGTGGCGAGGGCAGGGCCTTGGTCGCCGTAGGAGGCTAGAGTTCCGGCGGCGCCTCCAAATTGAAGTTGGAGAGCTTCGGCGAACGACGCAGCGACGGCGCGCCAGGAGCGATGGACGAGGCCGTACCAGGAGGCCGCTTTGTACCCGAAGGTGATGGGCGGGGCGGGTTGGAGGACGGTGCGTGCGAGCATGACGGTGGCCGCGTGGGTTTCGGAGAGATGGCGGAGAGCGGCTTCGAGGCGGGCGTGATCTTGGGTGAGGATCGGCTCGGCGCGTTTGAGGAGGAGGACGATGGCGGTGTCGACCGCGTCCTGGCTGGTGGCGCCGTAGTGAACGTAGCGGGAGGCAGGTTCGTCGATTTCGCGGACGCGTTCGGTGAGGGCGTTGACGAGCGGGATGGCGGGGGTGGCGGCGCGGCGGGCGGCGGCGGCGATAGAGGCGGCGTCGAAGGAGGCGGGGGCCGCGGCTTGCGCGATGGAGTCGGCGGCGGAGGTGGGGATGAGGCCGAGACGGGCCTGCGCGCGGGCGAGCGCGGATTCGAAAGCGAGGAGGGCGGAGAGAACGGAGGAGTCGGAAAACAGGTCGTCGAGTTCGGGGGTGGTGGCGAGGCAGCGGATGAGGCGGGAGGACAAGAGAGGGTTCCTATAGGTCGAAGAAGACGGTTTCGGATTCGCCTTGCAGGTGGAGGTCGATGGACCAGCAGCCGTACCCTTCGTCGCGGTGTGCGAGGAGCGTAGCGCGGCGTCCGGCGGGGACGAGGGAGAGGACGGGGTCTTCGGCGAGCGTAGGGTCGTCGTCGAAGTAAATGCGGGTGCAGAGGTGGCCGAGGAGGCCGCGGGCGAAGACGCAGACGTTGATGTGGGACGACTGCCAGGCGCCATGTTCGCCGGGGACGCGGCCGGGGCGGACGGTCGAGAAAGTGCAGGCGCCATCGTCGCCGGTGGCGAGGCGGCCGAAGCCGCGGAAGGCGGGGTCGGGTTCGCGGTCGCGCGTGTCGTTGGGGTGAGCGTATTTGCCGGTCGAGTCGGCCTGCCAGAGTTCGACGATGCCGTCGGGGATGGGCGCGCCGTCGCCGTCGAGGAGGCGGACGCGGAGTTCGATGTGCTCGCCTTGGGCGGAGGGTGTAGCGAGGTCGCCGAGATCGGGATCGGTGGTGATGCCGAAGTGGAAGAACGGGCCGACGGTCTGCGAGGGCAGCGCGACGAAGCGTTGCGGGTTCATCGCTGGTCCTCGAAGGGCGTGGCGTCGCGGCCGCGGAGCACGATGTCGAAGCGGTAGCCGAGGGCCCATTCGGGTTCGGTGAGGCTCAAGTCGAAGTGGGAGACGAGGCGCCGGCGGGCGCTTTCGTTGGGGATGGACTGGAGGATGGGATCGTGGGGGATGAGAGGGTCGTCAGGGAAGTACATTTGCGTGACGAGGCGCGTGAGGAAGCAGGGACCGAAGAGAGAAAAGTGGATGTGGGCGGGACGCCAGGCGTTGTGGTGGTTGCGCCAGGGGTAGGCGCCGGGCTTGATGGTGGGGAAGCGGTAGTTGCCGTTCTCGTCAGTGAGGGCGCGGCCGGCGCCGGTGAAGTTGGGGTCGAGCGGGGCGGGGTGGTTGTCGCGGCTGTGGCGGTAGCGGCCGGCGGCGTTGGCTTGCCAGACTTCGACGAGGGTGTGGGGGATGGGGCGGCCGTCTTCATCGAGCACGCGGCCGGCGACGACGATGCGCTCGCCGAGAGGGTCGCCGGAGTGGTGGCGGGTGAGGTCGTTGTCGGTTTCCCCCAGCGCGTGGTCGCCGAAGACGGGGCCGGTGAGTTCGGAGAGCGTGTGCGGGATGCGGACAGGCGCGAGGGCGGGAGCGCGGCGGATGGTGGACTGATACGCCGGATGGAACAGCGTGGGCTGATCGCCGGGTTCAGGGCGGGGATAGATCTTCATTCCAATTCCTTTCGCGGTTCAGGTGAGCGCTGGCGCGGCGCCGTGGGCTTCGGCGGTGCGAGCGTTGAGGTCGCGGAGTGTTTCGAGTTCGAGCGCGGTGGGCAGTGCGGTTTCTTGCAGCGGCTCGGCGAATATCACGTCCCAGGACGTGTTGGCGCGGACTTGCTCGCGCGTGACGCCGGGGTGCAGGGAGGTGACGGTGAACTCCTTGGTGACGGGATCTGGTTCGAGGATAGCTAGGTCGGTGACGAGGAGGGTGGGGCCGGCGGTTTGGAGGCCGAGTTGACGGCGCTCGACGCCGGTGGGGCCGTGGCCGAGGGTGGTGAGGAAGTCTAGTTTCCGGACCATGGCACGGGGGTGGTGACGCATGACGATGAAGATTCGGCCGCACGAAGTGGCGATTTCGGTGGCTCCGCCCGCGCCGGGGAGACGGACTTTCGGGCGGCTGTATTCGCCGATGACGGTGCTGTTGAGGTTGCCGAAACGGTCGACCTGCGCGCCTCCGAGAAAGCCGACGGTGACACGGCCGCCCTGGAGCCAGTAGCGGAACATTTCCGGGACGGAGACGGTGGTGAGGGCGGTGCGGCAGAGTTCGCCGTCGCCGATGGAGAGAGGGAGCACGGAGGGGCGCGTGGCGATGGCGCCGGATTCGTAGATGAGGACGAGGTTGGGGGCGTGGGTGAGGCGGGCGAGGTTGCAGGCGGCCGAGGGAAGGCCGATGCCGACGAAACAGACGTCGCGGTCCGAGAGAGCGCGGGCGGCGGCGATGGTCATCATTTCGTTGGCGGAGTAGTTCATGCGGTGCGCCGGGCGTGGACGTTCTCATTCATCCACTCGGTGAAGGAGGCGCGGTCACGGGAGATCGCGTCCCAGTTCACATAGAAAGAATTGTCGCGCGAATAGTAGCCGTGGGCGTAGGAGGGGCGCGCGCCGCCGGGTGAGGGGGCGATTGCCGTGATGGTCCAGGAGGGGAGGATGACGGAGTTGGGGCTGGCGGGGTTGAGCGAGTCGACGATTTCTTCTACGGTGACGAGCGAGCGGCGGGCGGCGAGCACGGCTTCCTTCTGGACGCCGACGATGCCTTCGAGGAGGACGTTGCCGGCCTGGTCTGCTTTTTGCGCGTGGATGACGGCGACGTCGGGACGGTGGGCGGGAACGCAGGCGAGGGTTTCGCCGGTGAAGGGGCAAGAGACGAAGCGGATGTTGGGGTTGACGTCGGGGAGGCCGACGCCGAGATAGCCCCGGAAGAAGGCGCAGGGCATGCCGGAGGCGCCGGCCGAGTAGGCGTTGGCCATGGCGGCGTGGCTGTGTTCTTCGAGTGCGAGGGGGTTGGGCCAGCCGTTTTCGACGGCGTCGCGAAGGCGGTGGAGGGAGCCAACGCCGGGGTTGCCGCCCCAGGAGAAGACGAGTTTGGAGGCGCAGCCGGCGCCGATCATCTGGTCGTAGACGAGGTCGGGGGTCATACGGACGAGGGTGAGATTGCGGCGGCGCTGGCGGATGATTTCGTGGGCGGCGGTGAAAGGGATGAGGTGGGTGAAGCCTTCGAGGGCGACCGTATCGCCGTCGCGGATGAGGGCTTCGACGGCGGCGGGCAGGGGGAGGAACGAAGGCATTGTGCGATTAACGCTCGTATGTGCGTTATTCGGTATTAGAACCCGGGCGGGTAGCGAAGTCAAGGCGGGGCTCCGGGCGTGCGATTATCGGCTACGCTGGGTTTACACATGACATTCCCCGAAGGTGATCCGGACTTTGTTTTGTCGTTGGCGCGGGGGCTTCAGGTGATCGAGGCGTTCTCGGGGGCGCGGGGTGGGCTGACGGTTTCCGAGGCAGCGGCGAAGACCGGGCTATCGCGGGCGGCGACGCGACGGCTGCTGATTACGATCGAGGAGTTGGGCTACGCGGAGCGGCGGGGACCGGCGTTTCAACTTACACCCCGGGTGCTGCGGCTGGGGTTTTCCTTCGTGGCTTCGAACTCCGTGGCGGCGCTGGCGGTGCCGGTGCTGGAGCAGTTGAGTGCGCAGATTCACGAGTCGTGTTCGGTGAGCGTGCTGGAGGGAGAAGACATTGTGTACCTAGCGCGGTCGGCGCCGAAGCGGGTAATGACGATTGATCTCGGGGCGGGAAGCAGGCTGCCGGCTTACTGCACGTCGATGGGGCGGGTTTTGCTGGCGGCGCTGCCGGGGAAGGAATTGAGCGCGTATCTGAAGAAGGTGGAGTTGAAGGCTTTGACGCCGAAGACGGTGCGGAGCCGGAAGCGGCTGCAGGGGTTGATTGGCGAGGTGCGGGAGCGGGGGTACGCGCTCGTGGACGAGGAACTGGAGCTTGGGCTGCGGTCGATCGCGGTTCCGGTGGTGTCGCAGACGGGGCGCGTGGCGGCGGCGATGAATTCGGGCGTACACGCGGCGCGGGTGTCGGAGAAGGATCTGCGGGAGCGCGTGCTGCCGGCGTTAAAGGACCACGCGCGGCTGCTGGGGCAGATGCTGCCTTGACTCGCCGCGCCGATTATCGTACAAGTGAACGGTAATCGGCATGAGCACGGCATATCTTTGCGACGCGGTCCGGACGCCTTTCGGACGCTATGGAGGCGCGCTGGCGGGCGTGCGGACGGACGATTTGGCGGCCGCGCCGCTGCGGGCGCTGATCGAGCGGAATCCTGGCGTGGAATGGGGCGCGGTGGACGATGTGATTTACGGCTGCGCGAACCAGGCGGGGGAGGACAACCGCAACGTGGCGCGGATGGCTCTTCTGCTGGCGGGCTTGCCGGAGCGAGTGCCGGGCGTGACGGTGAACCGTTTGTGCGGGTCGAGCTTGGACGCGTTCGCCGCCGGATGCCGGGCGATTGTGAGCGGAGAAGCGGAACTGGTGATTGCGGGGGGCGTCGAGAGTATGTCGCGGGCGCCGTTTGTTTTGGGGAAGGCGGAGGACGCTTTCGGGCGCGGGCAGAAGATGGAGGACACGACCATCGGCTGGCGGTTTGTGAACTCGCGGATGAAGGCGGCGTACGGAACGGATTCGATGCCGGAGACGGCGGAGAACGTGGCGAGCGAGTACGGTATCTCGCGGGCGGCGCAGGATGCGTTCGCGTTTCGCAGCCAGCAGCGGGCGGCTAGGGCGATTGCCGACGGGCGGATGGCGGAGGAGATAGTGCCGGTGGCCGTGGCGGGGAAGAAGGGGCCGGCGGCGGAGGTTTCGGTGGATGAGCATCCGCGGCCGGAGACGACAATCGAGGGCTTGGCGCAGTTGAAGCCGGTGGTGCGGGCGGATGGGACGGTGACGGCGGGGAACGCGTCGGGGGTGAACGACGGGGCGTGCGCGATGCTGCTCGGGTCGGAGGCGGCGGTAGGTAAGTACGGATTGATACCGCGGGCGCGGTTTGTGGCGTCGGCGGTGGCGGGCGTAGCGCCGCGGGTGATGGGGATGGGGCCTGTACCGGCGTCGCGGAAGGCGCTGGAGCGCGCGGGACTGAAGTTGGGGCAGATGGATGTGATCGAGTTGAACGAAGCGTTCGCGGCGCAGGCGGTGGCGGTGCTTCGCGAGCTTAGTTTGCCGGACGATGCGGAGCAGGTAAACGCGCAGGGTGGCGCGATTGCGCTCGGGCATCCGCTGGGGGCGAGT
>JAJYCN010000238.1 GCA_021778335.1 Acidobacteriota bacterium
GGCGGATATCGAGCGGCTTCAGGCGATGGGTGTCGAGACGGCTTCGGCCAACCTGTTACTTGAGTCCGGAACGGTGCGGCACGACCCGCTTGCCACCGCGCGGATAGCGATGAACCTGGCCCGGAAGGGCAGGGAACAAATAAGGCAGAAGATCCTAACATGATCCACATTACCGCCGACGACAACAACCCCATTCATGTTGTCATTCTCGCGGCCGGTCTCGGCACGCGCATGAAATCGAAGCTCGCCAAGGTGCTTCACCGTGTGGGCGGAATGAGTCTTGCCGAGCATGTCGTGCGGGCCGCTTGTCATGTCACACCTCCTTCCCATATCACGGTGGTGATCGGGCACCAGTCCGAGGAAGTGCGGACGGAACTGGCGCCTTTAGGAACGAACTTCATTCTTCAGGAGCAGCAGCAGGGAACGGGGCATGCTCTGCTTACGTGCCGGGAGGCTCTGCACGCGGCCGGCGGCCTGCTCATGGTTCTCTATGGCGACACGCCGCTGCTTTCTCCCGCCACGCTGCAACGCCTGGTGGAGCGGCAACGGCGTCACCAGGCCGCGGCCACACTCATTACGACGCATCTGGACGACCCGACGGGCTATGGCCGGGTGATTGTCGACGACCAGGGCCATGTGCGCTCAATCGTGGAACAGAAGGCCGCCACGCCGCACCAACTCGGCATTCATACGATTAACTCGGGAATTTACTGCTTCGAGGCGGGCCTGCTGTGGAAGTACATTGGCGAGATTCGTCCGGATAACCAGGCGAATGAGTATTACTTGACCGACATTGTGTCGATCCTCAACCGGCATGGTCACGCGGTGCAGTCGATGGAAGTTAAGGACTCGCCAGAACTGCTCGGAATCAACACGCGGGTCGACTTATCCACGGTGGACAAAATCATTCGCGACCGCAAGGCGCGGCAGCTTATGCTGGACGGCGTCACGATCGAAAAGCCAGAGACGGTGACGATCGATGCGCATGTAAAAGTCGGGCCGGACTCGATCCTCGAACCATTTACGCGGCTGGTGGGGGCGACGGTCGTCGGCGAGGACTGCCGCATCGGCGCCGGCACGATGATCGAGTCGTCCCGGATCGGGGACCGTGTCCATGTGGCGGCGCTGACTCACATCTCCCACGCGGTGATCCACGACGACGCACGCGTGGGTCCGTTTTCCCGCCTGCGTCAGGGCGCCGACCTCGGACCCGGAACGCACGTGGGCAACTTCGTCGAACTGAAAAATACGCATCTCGGCGCGGGGGCCAAGGCGAATCACCTGGCTTACCTCGGTGACGCGCAGATCGGCGAAAGGGTCAACGTGGGCGCCGGTACGATTACCTGTAACTACGACGGGGTGAATAAGCACCGCACCACGATCGAGGGCGGGGCGTTCATCGGAAGTAACTCGACACTGGTGGCGCCCGTGACGGTTGGGGAAGGGAGTTACATCGGCGCGGGGTCCGTTATTACCGAAGACGTTCCCGCCGGGTCGCTGGCGCTGGGCCGGGCTCATCAGGTAGTGAAACCCGGGTGGGTAGAGCGGAAAAAGCAGGAGCAGACGGGAGATTGAGTGTTAGCGGGATGCGGCGTGCGCCGGCTCCACGGCCGGGCTGGGTTGCCGGTGCGAGGTGACACTCGATGAGAGGCGAAGCAGGTCCGAGGTGAAGGCCTCCGCCCGCGGATGGCTGTGCTTCAGGGCCTCGACGCAACGGCCATCGATTTTCGCCGGTGTTTCATTTTCCATGACACGGAAGACTTTCTCGATCGGCATCGCGTCGCGATATGGGCGCCTGGCGGCCAGTGCGTCGTAGATGTCGGCGACGGCGAGGATACGGGCTGCAAGAGGAAGCTGCTCGGCCTTATATCCGCGGAAGTAGCCGCTGCCGTCGAGCTTTTCGTGATGGGATGCCGCGATTTCGGCGAGAAGTTCGAACTGTGGAACCCGGCGAAGGATCTCGTAGGTGTAGTAAGGGTGCCGCTTGACGATCTCCCACTCGGCCCGATCGAGTTGGCCGGGTTTTTCGAGAATCGCGTTCGAGACGCTTAGCTTGCCGAGGTCGTGAAGCAGCGCGGCGCGGCGGATGAGGGTGATGTCGCGTTCATCCATCCCCATGGTTTGCGCCATGGCGACGGCGGCGCCGGCGACACCGGCCGAGTGGCGGTAAGTGTAAGGGGATTTCGCGTCGACGATATCTGCGAAGGCGAGGCAGATGTTTTCGATCTGGGCCTCGCCGGCCGGTTGGGAGGCGGCGCGGGGAGAGAGTCCGCCGACGTTTTCCCGGGCGCGGTCCATCTGTTCCCAGAACCTGCCTCGCGCGACGAGGGATTGAAACGCTCTGACCACGTCCGGATCGAACCAGCGCCACCGGCGGCGGCGCGCCATCTCTTCGGCGGCAAAGGCGCCTCGCGTGACGTAGAACACGTCGAGGCTCTGCGCGAGCGACATGATTCGCGACAGCCGCGGGATCTCCTCTCCCCGCCGGCCTTGGGGATGCCCGCTGCCGTTCCACATCTCGTCCAGGCTGTAGATAGCTTCGGCCGCGGCTTCCGAGAGGCCGATCCGCCTGGCGATACCGGCGCCGCGCTCGCAGCGGAGCTGGACAAGGCTGCGCGCGGTCCGGACTCTGCCGGCGCCCATCTCGGCCAGCGCCCTGACGCGGGCAAGAAATGTGCCGCCGCGGCGCAAGTGGTTCCGTGCGTATTCGAAGGACTCCCAGTTGGCGCGGGTCCAGTCGGTGGTCTTGATGTCCCGCTTGGCTGAGATGTCGTCGCTGCCCAGCAGGTGGTACATCTTCGAGGAGTTGGCGCTGCAGCCCAAGTCCTTCATCAAGAGGGCGTAGTACAGGTCCTGGAGTTCGGGCTCAGGCAGACCCATCTCCCGGCCGATGTTCATGCCGGCGGCGCAACAGCGTTCGGCGTGCCCGAGTGGTTGGCCCTCGGTTAAGTCGAGCGCGCAGGAGAACGCGGCAAGGATTCGAGGCATCGACAGCCCGTCTTCGCCGGCCACGCCAGGCGCGGACGCAGGGGAGGTAAGCGTCGGCATCACCCCTCTTATCGGTTACGAATGCTTAAGTTCTTAGAGCTATTGCTTACTATTTGTGGAAAACCACAACCGGGTGGTAAAAATTCGGAGCCTGGGCTTCGCCGATCGCGACGAGATCGCCTTCGTGGGACACAGCCTTGACGAAGCGCGCCCCGGCTTGAGCGCGGAAGGGAGAAATCCGAAAATTCCTGCCTTGCCGGATGTGATTTTCCGTCAGAGCGTCGATCACTTCGGCGGGAAATTCGGGAAGAAGGCCGGAGCAGGGCAGGACGGCCTCGGCGAGCCTGCCCGCCACTGCCATTTCGGCGAGGGCGTCCAGGGTGTGGGACTGGCTTTGTTCAAATGGCCCGGAAACCGTACGGCGCAGTTCCTCCAGCACCGCACCGCAGCCCAGTTTCTGCCCCAATTCATGCGCGATGGCCCTCACGTAGGTTCCCGCCGTACATCGCACCAGCAACACAGCGGTGGGCAGGTGAAACTCCCGAAGCTCGAGCCGGTGCACCGTCACCTCGACAGGCGCGAGCTTGGGCGGTCTTCCCTTTCTGGCCAACTCATAAGCGGGTATGCCACCTACTTTTTTGGCCGAGACCGGCGGTGGGGTCTGGCGGATGGAGCCGCGAAAGCCGACAAGGGTGGCCTCCAGTTCGGCCTCGCTGAACGACGGTTCCACGATGCCGCTCGTCCGCTCCCCTTCGCGATCATATGTACTGGTGGAGTAGCCGAAGCGGATGGTGGCCTGGTATTCCTTGTCGCCGCCGCCCAGGTACGGGGCCAGACGGGTGGCCTGTCCCACGACGAGAGGCAGAACGCCTTCGGCAAGCGGGTCGAGCGTACCTAAGTGCCCGATGCGCCGGATTCCGCTGATGCGGCGGACGCGGTTGACCACGTCGTGTGACGTCATGCCCCGCGGCTTGGCGACAACGATGACGCCGTCGGGCACAGCGGCGGTCAATCGCGCCAACTCGCCGCCAGTTCAGCGAGCGTCCGCACGCATACCCCGGTCGGTCCCTTCGCCATGTCCGGTTTGGCGTCGTCGTTCCAGGCGGTGCCGGCGATGTCGAGGTGTACCCAGGCCGCTTTTTCGACGAACTGGCGAATGAACATGGCGGCCGTGATCGATCCGCCGGCGCGGCCGCCGATGTTCTGAAGATCCGCGAACGGGCTTTTAAGCGCCTCCAGATAATCCTCATCGAGAGGCATGCGCCACATCCGCTCGCCCTCCTTCGACGCGGCATCGGCCAGACGGGCGTAGAAGGCATCGTCATTTGTAAAGGCGCCGAAGTGAATATTGCCGAGCGCCACCACGATCGCTCCGGTGAGCGTAGCGGCATCCACAAGGTGGGTGCAGCCCAGCCGCTCGGCGTAGGTGATGGCGTCGATCAGGATCATGCGGCCCTCGGCGTCGGTGTTGAGCACTTCGACGGTTTTTCCGTTGAGCGAGCGAACGATATCGCCCGGCCGCTGCGCGCGGCTGCCAGGCATGTTCTCCACCGAGGGGATCAGCGCCGTGACGGCGACGGAGGGCTTGAGTTGTGCGATGGCGCGCATCGCGCCCAGCATGGCTCCGCCGCCGGCCATGTCGTACTTCATCTTTTCCATGCCTTCGGAGGGTTTGATCGAGATGCCGCCGGTGTCGAAGGTCACGGCTTTGCCGACGAGGCCGAGGTGGGCCGCCGAGGATGCCTGGGCGGGCTTGTAGCGCAGCACGATCAGAACGGGTGGTTCCGCGCTTCCCTGCGCGACGCCCAGCAGCGCTCCCATGCCGAGCTGCGCCATGCGCGCGCGGTCCAGCACTTCGTAGTCGAGGCCGCAGGTTTCGGCGAGCTTGCGCGCATGTTCGGCCAGTGCGGTGGGCGTCAGGACGTTCGGCGGTTCATTGATGATCTCGCGGGAAAAGTTCTGGGCTTCCCCAAGGATGCGCCCTCGTTCCAGACCCGCGGCGCTGCCGCCCGAGACTGTAAATTCGAGGATCGCCTTGTCCTCTTTGTCCCTTCCGGTTTTATGCTGGTCCGGTTCGAAGTCTCCGAGCAGCGCGCCCTCGACTGCCGCGGCGGTGAACTCGTCTCCGGCGTAGGCTCCGCTCAATGCGATCGCCACGCGGCGCACGCCCTTACCGCGGAGCTTGCGCAGGGCCGCGGCCACCGCCTTGCGCAGTGATGAGGGCTTGAAGTCGTCGCCCTTGCCCACGCCGATGGCGACCAACCGTTTCGCCGCGAGGCCGTCCGGCCGGTGACGCAGGGCGAAGTCGAGCATTTTGCCGCTGAACTCGCCGGAATCGTAAAGCTCCGCCAGCCAGACGCCGCCCAGGCCGTCCGGTTTTGCCCCTTCGAAGGCGACTTCCAGCAAAGCATCCGTTTCGATTCCCGCAGCTGGGGCGGCCGCAAGCTTAATCTCCATCATGACCCTTTCCCTTCTTGATCCGGCCGATCGCGGCGCGCGCCTCGGCCTGCATTTCCCGGTTCCGCTCCGCCTCGCGTTTGTCGTGAAGTTTCTTTCCGCGGGCCAGGGCGAGTTCGCACTTGATATGCCCGTTCTTCAGGTAGATCTTCGTTGGAACGAGCGACAGGCCCTTTTCGCGCGTCTTGCCGAGCAGTTTGTCGATTTCGGCCCGGTGCAGCAGCAATTTCCGCCGCCGTACCGGTTCATGGTTTTCGCGGTTGCCATGGGAATACGGGCTGATGTGCGCGTTCATGAGCCAGGCCTCGTTGCCGGCGACTTCTGCGTAGCTGTCCTGCAACTGGACTTTTCCGCTCTTGGCGGCCTTCACTTCCGTGCCTGTCAGTGCGATCCCGGCCTCGTATCGCTCGAGCAGATGGTAGTTGTGGCCTGCCTGGCGGTTGTCACTCAAGATCTTGATCGCGGATTCCACTTATGCGCCTTCCCATGTGTCCCCGCGGCTCCTGGCTGCACGTTTCCACAGCCCGTTGCGTCAAACACTGTTGGGGTGCGGGAACGCGTTGGGATACTTCAGTCTATCACGGCCGCATAAAACCTTCTAAGATGATTGTTTCTTACAGCTTACGGAGAATTTTCGCCCTTGTGGCCGTGTTGGCTCTCAGCTTCCCGTGGCAGGGAATGGCATCCACCCGCAAGGGGGACAAGTACCTGAAGCAGGGACAGAAGGCGGAAGCGATCAAACAGTGGGACGTCGCGCTGGCCGACTACCGCAAGGCGCTGGCGCAAGATCCGAGCGATATCGGCTACATGGCGGCGATGCGCCGGGTTCGCTTCCAGGCCGGGCAGGCTCATGTCGACAAGGCAAATCAGCTTCGTGCCCAAGGCGCGATCGAGGCGGCCCTGGCGGAATACCAGCAGGCATTCTCGGTGGATCCTTCGTCGGCGATCGCGCTGGAAATGATCAAACAGACCACCGACATGATCGAGGAGCAAAAAAAAACCGGTAAGACCGGCGGTCCGGTTCTGACGCCAGCTCAACAGATGAACCAGCAGACGCTGAAGCGGATTGAGAGCCTGCAACCGGCGCCCGAGTTGAAGCCGATCAATCGTCGCATCGCCAGCCTCAAGATGAACAATCAGAGTGCGCGGGTGCTGTACGAGACTGTCGCCAAGCTCGCCGGCATCAACGTCATCATCGATCCCTCGTTTACGAACGGCGGCAAGAACGCCAACGTCGACCTTTCCAATTCCACCCTCGATGAAGCGCTCGACTATATCGCGATGGTGACGCACACGTTCTGGAAGTCGCTGAACTCGAACACTATCTTCGTGGCCGAGGAAAACCCGACCAAGCGCCGCGACTACGACGATCAGGTGGTGATGGTGTTTTACCTGAAGAACGTCACCTCGCCGCAGGAGTTTCAGGAGATCGTGACGGCGGTCCGGTCCGTAACCGACATCCGGCGCATCTTCACTTATAACGAGCAGAGCGCCGCGGTGGTGCGCGCCACCACCGACCAGATGGCGCTGGCGGAAAAGCTGTTCCACGATCTGGACAAGCCGAAAGCCGAAGTTGTCGTGGACATTATGGTGATGAGCACGAACACCTCGCGGATCCGCGACCTGGCCTCGACGCTGGTCTCTTCGGCCGGCAATGGGATCTCGGTACCGCTCAGCTTCACACCGCGCTCGTCGATATCGGTTCCAAACTCGGGGGTGGGGCTCCTCGGCGCCACCGGCGCCACGGGCCTGGGAGGGACCGGGACGACGGGTTTGACGGGTACGGGCACGACGGGATATCCGGGAACAACGGGAGCGACCGGGCTGACCGGACTCACGGGTACGACGACCGGAGCCATTCCGGTCTCGAACTTTCTTCATGTCAGTTCGGCGGACTTTTCCGGCATCCTTCCCGGCGCGCTGCTGGAAGCGATGCTGCAGGATAACAGCACCAAGGTATTGCAGTCGCCCGAGGTGCGCGCCTCGGATGGAATGAAAGTGACGCTCAAGATCGGACAGAAATATCCGTACGCAACGGGCAGCTTTCAGCCCGGCGTCGGCACGGTCGGCGTGAGCCCGCTTGTCAGCACGCAGTTCCAGTTCCTGGACACCGGCATCGATCTCGAACTGCAGCCCCATGTGCATGGCAGCGATGAAGTGACGATGCACATCGACTTCAAGCTGTCGAATGTGCAGCAGACGATCAACCTCGGGGGCCTCTCGCAGCCTGTAGTCGCACAAGAGACCAACGCGACGGATGTGCGGGTGCGCGACGGGCAGGTGACGCTGTTGGGCGGCATCATGGGGACAACCGATACGTTGAACGTGAGCGGTATTCCCGGTCTGATGAATGTGCCTATCCTGGGTAACTTTTTCGGATCGCAGAATCACAAAGAAATCGACCACAACGACCTTGTGATCGCGGTGATTCCTCACATCGTGCGCACGTCGGACATCGCGGCCGTCGACATGCGCGGAGTCTATGCGGGCAGCGAGCAGAACATCCGCGTGATCCGGGACGTGCCGGATGGCGGAGACGCATTGACGCCCGCGCCGCAGAAGGCGACGCCGGCCGGTTCTACTCCGGCGACCGCGCCGAAGCCGCCCGCGCCCGCCGCGGTGAGCCCGGCCGCTCCCACGCCTGCACCCGCGCCCGTTCCCGAGGCGCCTAGCGGCCCGCTTGTGCTTCGTTTCAACCCCGGTGAAGTGTCGACGAAGGCCGGGGCCGCGGTGAACATTACGCTCGAAGCCAGTGGCGCGCGGGACCTTTTTTCCGCGCCGATTCGCGTTCGCTGGGATCCCAAAATACTGACGCTGGCATCCATATCGAGCGGCGCCCTGTTCGGGCCGAAAGATCAGTCGCTCAATCCACCAGCCCAAATCAGCCAGGATACCGGTGAAGCATCGATCACGCTCGGCCGTCTGCCTGGCGCGGGGGGTGTTAACGGCGCCGGGCCGATCGCCGTCCTGCACTTTGTGGCGACTGGAAGAGGGTCGGGAGAGATTGCCCTGACCGGCGCCGAGTTGAAGAACTCGAAACTCGAACCGGCCCAGGCGGCCCTGCCGCATTTGAAAGTGACCGTGGAGTGATCGACCGTGCGAGCCGTACGCAGCCGCCATCCGGAATCGGGCCTGACGCTGGTCGAGCTAATCGTCGCTTTTACGATTTTGATGGTGCTGACGGCGATGGCCGTGCCGCTGGCGCGATACAAGGTGCAACGCGACAAGGAAATCGCGCTGCGCCGGGCGTTGCGCGAAATGCGGTCCGCCATCGACAAGTACAAAGACGCCTCGGACGCCGGACAACTCCCGCCACCGGAAATGGACACGTTTGGGTACCCGAAGAATCTGACCGTGCTGGTGGAAGGCGTGAAGATGGCGGGCTCGGTAGACAAGAAGATCAAGTTCCTGCGCCGGATTCCGAAGGATCCGTTTACCAATTCCACCGAGTGGGGTTTGCGCAGTATGCAGGACGACCCGACGTCCACCGCCTGGGGCGGCCAGAACGTATTTGATGTTTATTCGAAGACCACCGAAAAGGCTCGCGATGGAACCCCGTATTCGGAATGGTAGGCGGGCCGGCTTCACGCTGATCGAGTTGATGATCGTGATGGCGATCATCGCGGTCCTGGTGTCGATGGCGGTTCCGATCTATCAGAAGTCGATCATCCGCGCGAAGGAAAGCGTGCTTCGCAACAACCTGTTTACGATGCGCACGGTGATCGACGAGTACACTTACGACAAGCAGAAGGCGCCGCAGACGCTGGACGATCTGGTGAGCGAGGGCTACCTGCGCGAAATTCCGATCGACCCGATGACTGGCTCCAACCAGACCTGGAAGACGATCATGGAAGACGCGCTGACCAGTGTGAATCAGACCGAGCCGGGCATTTACGACGTGCGCAGCGGATCGGATGCGACCAGCCTGGACGGCACGCCTTATTCGGAG
>JAJYCN010000239.1 GCA_021778335.1 Acidobacteriota bacterium
TCTCTTAGGCGTGCTTCTGGGGCGAGAAGCGCCGAGCGACGTAGCCCAGCTCGTAACGAATGGCTAAAATAGAAGGCGAGGCCGCTACGCCCCCGTAGCTCAGATGGATAGAGCGCAGCTTTCCTAAAGCTGATGTCGCAGGTTCGACTCCTGCCGGGGGTAATTCCGCGCCTACGCTGGAAAGGTCAGAAAGGTTCCCATCGGTCGAAACCCCCTCGATACCATGCGGTTGTGACCCTTCGTGATCCTCCTGGACCGCTAGGGAGTGATGCGAATTTTGCAGCGCTTCTGCAGCGCGTGCAGCTGAATTTGCAGCGCGGTCGGTCGCTCGCTCGTAGTCCTCTTCGGTCAACTGGAGATAGTGCCTGTTGGCAATCGCGGCGCTGTTTCCCACCCAGCGGCAAACGACGTGGACCGGATGTTCCCTCACTAATTCCGTTTGCCTGCTCGCCCGCAGGTTGCAAAACAACTTCGGCCACGGGGTGAGCCCGGCCCTCCGAACAATTCGCTCGAGCTGGGTGCGGAGATTCTTGGTCGCGCCGTCGCGCAGGTTCGGAAAGACGTAGACCGTACCCGGCGCGGCCCGCTCGAAGACTTCTTCGAGGAACGGCCTCAATTCGGGAAAGATCGGAACCCATCGCTCGCCCTTGCCGCGATGGTGTTCGGTTTTCGGGCTTCGCACGAGGAAGCGGCTCTTCTCCCAGTCGAGATCCCCGAACGTCAGCCCAACGAGTTCGGAGGGAACCCGCAAGCCACCGAAGCGCGCCAGCGCCACGATCAACCGCCACTCCGCGTTCGGGCAGGCGTCCAGCACGCGGCCGATGCGGTCGCGGTCGATAAACTCCTGACGACTGGCATCGGGGCCGCCCTCGATTTTCACGTCCGCGAAGGGATTGTTTGGAACGAGTCCACGGCGCAACGCCGCTTGGAAAAACTGCCGCGCCCGCCGCAAGGTTCTTGCCGCCGTTTCGGGGGCATACTTCCCCTTCAGCCAGACGGCGAATTCGTCGGCATGGCCGGGAAGGATGGAGCGTAGTGGTCTGTCCGCTCCGAAGTGTTCGGTCAGGCGGTCGGAAGTGTTTCGCAGATTGATCTTCGTGCGCGGCTTTGCATCCGATCGCCCTTCGATGTACGCCGTGCAGAACGCTCGGAGCGTGGAGGTCGAACGCGGTTGGCACAGCTCCAGCGCGGCGAGCTTGGCGTGCAGGCCGTCGCCGATCTCGCATAGCCAGTCGGCGAGCCGCCCTTCGGCGGTTGCGCCCTGCCGCTTCAATCCGACAAGCTGCCCGATGTTTCGGCACGTTGCTTGCGCCGTTTTCCGGTCGGACCTGCCGATTCCGACCGACTTTCGCCGTCCGTCGCCGGCGGTGAATTGAACGACCCAGGATGCGTTTTTGAGTTTGGTGAGACTTGCCATCACGCGCCCCCCCACTTTTTTGAGTGAAGGGGCTTGACGCGCTCGACGTATTGACCTATCATCACGTTTGTAGCTCCTGGTTTTCGGGCGGTGGGATTTGCGAGGTCCCCCGCCCATTTTTTTTTAACTCACACTGTTGCCACTTCCGCCAGTTCTTGCTGCTCTTGCAACCACTCCTCGATAACGCGCCGGTTCCATACCGTTCGTCTTCGCATCTTGATCGGTGGCGGGAATTGCCCGGAATTGACCATGCGCTGGAGCGTGCTCTTGCTCACGCCGCACAACCGCGTTGCCTCACGCACCCCGCACAGAAGAGGATTGTTTGTGTCTCCCATTTTTTCCCTTTCGTAGGCCGCCTTTCGTTGCTCCCGAAGTCCGGTCGCTTCACCTTTATTCTTCCCGCATTGCGGCTTCGTTTACAATGTCGGCAAAGCGATTTTTTCCAAACTTTCACTCTAACGGCGAGCTTCTCGACGCGCCGGCTACTATTAGCTGCCCTAATACTGCGCTACACAGTATTAGGGATTCTTCTTTCGCGGTTTGCCCTTCGCACGCGGTTTCCCCGCGTTTCCCGCTGGTTTTCGCGGCCGTCCGCGCTTCGGCGCGGCTTGCTCCGCCGGTTGCTGAGTGAACGCTTGGCAAGAGACACCGAGAGCGGAAGCGAGAGCGAGGACGGTTTCCCACGATGGAGACCGCCGCCCTTGCTCGAGCTGCGCTACCCCGTCCTTGGTCAAACCGGCTTTTGCGGCCAGCGCCGGCTGCGTTAGCCCCGCTGCAATTCTCAGTTCCCGTAGCTTCGATGCGAATTGCTCCGATCCCATAACCACCCCTATAAACCGTCTCGAAAAAAAATATGTCACTTGACCTTGACGCGCTAGGTCAACCGACATATTATACCCTTGTCGCTCGAAACTACAAGGGGTCCTAACCATGCGAACCACGAAACCCGCTTTCTGCCAGTCTTCCTTGTGTTGCTCTCCCATCGCCCCGTGCGAGCTGCTGCCGCGCGGCTTGCCCGGATGCCTTGTCATCAACGGTGTCGAATACGCCGTCAGCCTGCTCGGCTACCTACCGCCAGCGCCGCGCGGCTTCGTCGTGCAAGGCTATCGCTTGGTGAAGGGCGACGGCGAAACCTACGACGTATCACTTGTCGCTGGACGCATGGAATGCGATTGTGCCGACTGGACGTTCTGCCGTAGCCGCGTCCTCTCCGCCGGTCCACTCGCCCACTGCAAACACATTACCGCCGTCGAACGGCACTTGCCGTACCGGATCGATCTTGGCCGCCCGCAGCGCGCGGCGGTCGCCTATACCTATTGCGACCTTGAAGATCTGTGAACCGACACCGCACCGGGGGCATCGCCCGCCCCCGGCACTGGAGGGAAAGACCTATGACGAAGCTGAAAACCTACTACGTTCTGGACCGAGCGTTCGGGGACTTTTTGGGCCGCGTGTTCGTGCGGACGAAAGCCGAAGCGATGGGCGAAGCGAGGAATCTCCTGACGCGGCTCAATCTGCCGCCCGAAACGCCCGCCGTAGTCGTAGACCAATCGGGCAAACAATGCCCGATATCGAAGTAGAAACCACGCCGCCGACGCCCACGGCGGCGAACTGGAGGGGGTGAGATATGAAGTGCCGAAGTTGCGATGTGGTAATCGACCAGGCCGAGGCCGACCGCGCCGCGGAGATAGTCGGCGAGGGTTACGAAACACTTTGCACCGCGTGCGCGTCGTCGATGGTCGACGACGCGCACGACGGCGACGAAGCGGGTGACGAATAAGCAAACGTGCCGCCGACGCCGTGGGCGTCGGCACTGGAGGGAAAGACCTATGAAGATCCGCGATTGTGGTTTCTACGCGCTGACCGTCGCGGCGATTGTCGCCGCCGTCCTCGGCTGGCCCGGAACCAGCTTGCTGACTTGGGTCGGCGCGCTCTTGGTGAAGGAGTGACCCCATGTTCTTCGACGATGAACCCGCCCTCGATCCGACCGAGCCGCTTTTCATCTGCGTCAATTGCGGCGCGGCGTCATCCGTTGCCGCGCCAGCGCCCGGCGGCTGGGGAGTCTGCTGTAGCGAGGAATGCTACGCGGCGCTCTCCGAGTTCCTGACGGAAGCGCACGCGCGGCCGCGCGTCGAGCGCGACTATGCCACGAAAGACGATTGCCCGTTCTGAGTCCGACCGCGCCGGCGCGTTGCCGGTGCGATTTCACTTTCGCCCGAACAGGAGTTTGAACTATGAAAGATACGGCCACTCTGGAAGAACTGCTTGAGAGCTTCGGCATCCCGGAAATCCTCACCGCCGTGGCGAACGTCATCGGCGGTGAGGCCGTGGAGTCGGAAGTAGCGGAGGAAAACGCGAGACGACGACGGCGCGTGTTGAGTAAGTTGAATGCCAAGCTACACGCCGCCGCCGAAACGATGGAGCGGATCGAAGACGCCTGCCGCGCCGCCATCGCCATCGACGACGATAATGACGACGACGGCGAAGAGCTAATGACGCTGGGGGAAACGCCGCCGGAATAACCGCACTCACAAAACGCCGCGTGCCGCGCCGTCGAAGGAAGGCGCGGCACGCGGCTCTAACTGGAGGTCCGAACGATGCCGAAAGAATCCGGATACAACGGATGGGGGAACTACCAAACGTGGCGCGTTGCCTTGGCGCTCGGCAACGAAGAGAGATACGCCGACTTGCGGAAGCAAGCCGAAAGCGCGGCGGCGGAGGAACTGGGCGAGGCGCTGAAAGCCCGCTTCATCGCGGAAAGCCCGTTGGCCGGTCGCCCCGGCCTTTACGCCGATCTCCTAGACGAAGCGCTATGCGCCGTCGATTGGCAAGAGATTGCCGAGCGTCTGCGCGACGACGTGGAGGACTAGCCGCGTCTACACGCGGATACACGCCAGAGGGCGCGCCGTCGAAGGAAGGCGCGCCCTCTGCGTTTACACGGCGGGAGCTTCGACCGTGCAAGGCGTGCGGACGGCGCGGAACAAGCCGCAAAGAAAATCGTCGATGGACCGATGCGAAGCGCTCCACGATGACAGCGAACGCCACTTCCGGCCCGTGCTGTACGCGAGCTTGCTTTCGCGCGTGCCGTTGAATTCGAGGATTGCTTTGAAGGGGATCGGCGTTCCTCGCAGCGTCAGCGCGACGCCGATAGGTTCGCCGTCGTAGCCGCCGTAAACTGGGCTGACGAACAGGGGTCTAACGAGGGTATCGGCCGGCGAAAATTCATCGCGGCACGCGACAATCCAGCGATACAGGCGAGCGCGCTCCCCGTCGGTTATGCCGAGGATGGGTAGGCCGTCGGTTTCGGTTGCAACTTGCTCGCCCGCCCCGCTGTGTGCTATCATGGCGTCTCCTCGTTCGCTTGTGCCGCCGCGTCCCCCGTCTCGCGGGCGCGGCGGCTCTTTTCATCCCCGCCCGGCGGCAGCGCCGCGCTCTTCCCGCTCGCGCCCTTCCTCCGAGTCCTTCAGCGACTCGGCCAAATATTCCCCCGCCCGCACGTCGCGCGGGTCGCGCCCGGCGGGGACGGGCAGGCCCGCCACGGTTCGCAAATAGGTGTCCAGCGCGACATCCCAATGAACGTCGAAATCGTGGAGGTCCGCCGGGCGCGGCAGCGGTTCGGGTATGGCTCCATCGAGCGGCGCGCCGGCGTTCAACCACTCGGACCACGGGTCCGGCGGCTCCGGCGGCGGGGAGCGCAGCGCGGCAATACGGCGCGATAGTGCAGCGATGCGGTTCCTGTGTTTCATCGCGCGCCCCCGTCTACCTTGCTTTCGATCTCTTTCAGCTTTTCCAGCACTTCCACTTGCTCGAAAAAGCGAGCCGAGTTTTCGAGGATGGCCTTCGCGGCATGGAGCTGTATTTTTTCATCGCCGGATTTTAATAGTAGGCATAGCTTATTTGCGGCACGAACGCTTGCCGCTGCCAGTTTGCCCGTCGTTCGCTCCCACAGCTTCCGCCGGGCCGCTTCGACGGCAACGCGAAATTCGGGGTCCGCTAGCCGCCGCGCTACAGAGGCGCGGCTGACGCGCGCTTTCTCCGCGACACTGTGCTGACTCAGCCCCGCAGCGACCAGGGCGGCAATAATCAGTTCCTTTTTTCGCATCGAATATGCCCACCGGCTCGACACAATTTGAGACAGTGCGGGAATCAGAAGCGCCGGCGCGTCGAGCCGGGCAGCATTGCCCGCATGTTCGCCACGGTCCGCGCCGTGGGGTTGCTCCCTTTGCCGCCGTCCATGCTCATACGCACGGTGTTCCTCGACACGCTGTCCCCGATGGCGTCGGCAATCGCGCCCAGGATTTCGGAGGCGTCGCCGTCGGCGTTCAGGCTTTCGGGCAGGCGGATTTGCAGCAAGTCGAGGGCGCGCTTCACGCGCTCGAGCTGTTGCCCCACGTCGAAGATCGGTTGCGTGCATCCTTTGAACATGGGAAACCCCCTTTTAGCTGTGGCCGATGGGCACTTCGATCAAATCCGCGCATCCCCGCATCCGCATCGTTCGCGGAGCGGTCGCAACCATTGCCTTCACGGTTGCGGCAACGTCCTCGCGGCGCGGCGGCCCGAAGCCCATCATGATCGGGCCGGGGTTCGGCGCGGCGGTCACTTCGCCAATGCTCCGCCGCTCGCCAGCGTTCTTTGCGGCAACCGTGAGAATCAGAAGGAAATTCTCGATCCCCACCTTGCCAATGTCCAACCCGGCGGGCAGGTAAACGTCGATGTCCTCGAGCGCTTCGCGGAGTTCATGGAGCTCGCCGCGCACGCCGCTTGTGTTCAATCCGTCGTCGTCGAAGTTTGTTTTCATCGGTTCAAATCCTCGCATTCTGTCGGCAACCGGCTTACCGTCGTCGCCGATGCCGCACCAAGGGGCAAAGAGTTCCATCGTTCACCCGTGCTTAAAAGGCGAGCCAGTCTCCGCTGATCGGGAAACCGCCGCTAATTGTTGCTTGGGACATTTGCAGGGCGGCCAGTTCAACGAACGATTCGAGCAATTTCTCCGCCGCTTGGCGGGAAATGTCGTCATATTTTTCTTTCGCGTGAAAGCCGAGCGCGTCGAGTGCCGTCCTGAGTGACGCGCGAAGTTCCTTTTCCGCCACGCCAGTGGCCGCGGCTAATTCCGCCTCGATGCTTTTCAACCGCCCTTCGCCGTTGCTCACGGCGGCCGCTGCCGCGTCCAACTTTGCGCGTTGGGCCGTTATGGCGTTGGGGGGCGCGTTCGCTTCGATGGCCCTGTTGTACTCTTTCTGAAACCGCTCCACGTCGCTCCGCGCCTTGTCCAGCGCGCCAGCGGTCTCCTCGATCAGCGCGCGGAGCGAAGCAACGCGCTTGAACGCCGCCGATTCGAGAAAGGCCGTCCGCACATCGGCGGCCATTTTTTCCAAGCGTTTCGCGTGTTCGCCCTGGGCCCGCGCGAATTGCTCCGCCGTGCCGGATACTTGCACGGATGCTTGCACCGATCCGCTCAAGTGGTTCAAGTTGACGGTGGTTCTCGTTAGCGTCACTTCCATCCGTTTCACCCCTTTTTGAAAAATGCCCGGCCGGCGGTTCCCGGCCACCGACCGGGCTCCGTGGCTGACGGTGTATCATCCCGGCGACACTGCCGATTTCCAAACTTTTCCCGTCGAAACGGCGCATTCCGCGCCGAAACGCCGTGGAAACGAGCGATGCCCGCATCGGCGCGGCATCGGCGCACCGCGGCCGCATCGGGCCGCATGGGCCGCGTCAGCGAGGGCAAACTTCGGTCGAAAACGGGTCAGGCCATTGCCCAGCGAGAGGGTTCCCTCTCCTCCGAGCGAGGAAAATCAATCGGCGGATCGTCCGGCGGGGTCGGTTCGCCGGTCGCCGTCCGACTTTCTCCTAATACTTCTAAAGAAGAGGGGAGATACTCGGACACGCTTGCAGTGGGATGGGCGGCGGCGACGATTGCCCCAACGAGGGTGTTCGCCTCGGCCTGGGTTCCGGTGCGGAAGATCAAGCCCTGTAGCTCGCTCGTTCGGAACAACCGGCCTTTGTGCCCCATGCCGTCAATGTAACCTTTCGCCGAAGCGAAGTTGACGAATTCGCTCGTTCGTTGAACGAGCTTCCAGCCGGATCGGACGGCATCCGACCATCGCCCCAGCTGCCGGTAGGCGTGTCTTTTGGGAGCAAGCTCGTCGATGGCCGCTTCCACGATGTCCCAAACCAAGTGCGGCGCGAAGGGTTCCGCGCCGGGATAAGGTTGCTCCATCACGACTAGTACCGAACCGTCGGAACGTATGACCCGAAGGCGACCCGTCTTGCCGCCGTGCTTTCGGCGGATTGCTCTATCGAGTGCGGGCCAGCGGGCCAGCGTCGTCTCCAAGAGGAACAGCGGTTCGGTGCGCGGCAGGTAGGTCGCGCCGTCGCCAGTGAGGACGCAAGACGCCGCGCGCTTCAACGTTCGGCACAATCGCCGTCGCTGACAGCACGGGCAATCGATCCGACCGCAACGCGGGCGAAAGAGGACGGACTCCACCCCTCCGAGCGCGCTCGGACGCGAAAGGTGGAGCGCGCCTTTTAGGCCACAAGCCGGGTGACGCTGGAGCTTCTGCCGGTACAATTCGTCGCAACGCTTTTGCAGGCGGTGAAGTAGGCGGCCTCTGTGCAAGTCGGCGTCTTCCTCTTCCTCGCTCAACTCCGGAATGATGGACGGGCCAACGTCCGGCGGGTTTAGGGCAGCGTCTACGGCCCGTTGGCCGAATTGAACGGCGGCTTCGATCAGCCGCCGTTGCTCTGGGGGCAAAGCGTCAAAACGCGCCTCGGCCCGGCGGATTAACTCGAGATCGGCATCGGACAAGGGACTGCACATAGTTCGCTCCTGAGTGTTGTTGCGTGGTGGTTTTTTAAGTAAGCGACAAGTATTTTTTCGCTGGCGTTCACTAACTGGCGGGAAACTTCGGACGTTGGCTTGCACCAGAGGTAGGCCGCGAGGTGATGGGCGCGCTGGGTTGCTGCCGCCTCTTCTTCCGCATCGGTGATGATGCCGTCGGCAAGGGCAGGATCGGAAGCGCTTTCGCTCCACGTTTCGAGTGGGTCCCATCGGTCGGGATCTAGGTTGAAGGCCGCGCAGGTGACGTAGTACGGCAGCTTGCTTTCCGCGCCGTTTGCTTTGCCGCACTTGGTGAGCAAGTCAAAACGGCGTTGCAGCTCGATCAACGCTTGCCACGCCGGGACGCTGCGCGCCTGGAGGGCTTGCGCGTAGGCGGCCAGCTCCGCGACCGGACCAAGCGGCAGCGGACGGGACGCCTCACGGCGGCCATCCGGCGCGGCAAGCGTGCGGCGCGTCCGGCAAGGGCGGAGTGCGAGGAGGGCAGTCATCGGCTACCCCCCTTCTCCGTCGGCACGGCCAACGCCTGGACCAGCTTCGCGCGGTCCATCGGCGACAGCGCGCGCGCCGCTTCAAGGGCCGTTTGGAGGTCAATCGCAGCGCTTTTTGCAGCGCTCAAATCGGGGTCGTGCTGTAAGTCGCTGCTATCGAAGGGACTTGTGGAAAAGGGTTCTACCCCTGCCGGGGGTACTCCGCATCCCACTCGGCTGGCAACGAATCCAAGCGATAGTAGTTAGAGCCGTCGAATACAGGCATTTCGAAGCGTCCGCGCACGTCCCACAAAGGATTCTTTCAAATCTGCTTCCATCCCTCGCATACGTCCCCGACTCGGATAAGATGAAGTTAGAAGCCCCAAGGGAGGAGACGATCCATGAGTGCCGCCAATTTCCACGCACAAATCCTCGAATTGATTCGCCGTGCCTCCGCATTTCTCCCTCCCGATGTGTCGCAGGTGATTGAGACCCACCGCGCCCTGGAACAAGCCGGCTCCAAGGCGGGTCTGGCACTCGATCTCGTAGCGCAGAACATCGGCTTGGCCAAACGGCTCAGCGCTCCCATTTGTCAGGACACGGGGACGATTACGTTCTCTATG
>JAJYCN010000240.1 GCA_021778335.1 Acidobacteriota bacterium
GCCCAAGCTGGATCTTACTAAGTTGCGTTTCCGGGATATAAACGCGGATGTAGAGTTGACCCGTCTCAAGCAGAGTAACTAAAGGCGCGTTCGCGGCCACTAAGTCGCCCGGCCGCAGGTCCAGCACTTCCACCACCGCCGCGGCCGGCGCCGTCACCTGCATTTCCTTCAGGCGCGCTTCAGCCTCGGCCACCTCGCCCTCGGCCTGCTTCACGTCGGCCTCGGCCTCCGCGATCTCTTCCGGCCGGTATCCCGCCTGCATGCGTTTCAGATTGGCGGCGGCGGCCGCGCTGCGGGCCCGCGCTGCGGCGATGTCCTCCGGCCGCGTTCCGTTCTGCATCTGCAGGTACACGCTTTGCGCCCGGCGCAGCGAGGCCTCCGCGCTGTCCCGCCGCGCCACGGCCTCGTCGTACTGCTGCCGCGAAATCTCGTCTTTCTGGATCAATGGCTCGAGGCGCGCGAGCGAATCCCCCGCGATCTTCGCCTCCGCCTCCGCGCGTTCGCGGTCCGCCCGCGCCTGCGCCACTTCCTCGGGCCGGTATCCGTTCACCGCCGCCGCCAGTTGCGCCTGCGCCTCTTTGGCCGAACCCCGCGCCGACGCGACATCTTCCACGCGATAGCCTCGCCGCATCATGGCGAGCGCCTCCCGGGCATGCCGCAGCCGCGCGCGGGATTGCTCAAGCTCCGGCCCGAGGTCCGTATTTTCCAGATCCACCAGAAGCTGTCCCGCCGCTACCCGGTCTCCCTCGCGAACCAGCACGCGTTTCACGCGGCCCCCCACGCGCGGCCCAACCAAAACATTTCTGGCCTCAATTGTCCCGGACGCGCGAAGCTCGCTCTGCGCCGGACGCCGCGGCAGCCACCACGCCGCCACCGCCGCGGCGATCAGCAGCATCGCGCCGGCAGGGATCAGAACGCGCTTACCCATTCGCACGACCCATGATTACCCGCGATGAATGCGCCGCAGCGTAAACGCATCCTGGTCGATCGCGTGATCCTTCAGCCGCTTCCAGTTGTCGGTGACGTGCAATAGCCTTCCGCTGATGTGGTTGCTCTCCTCCGAGGCCAGAAACAGCGCCAGCTCGATCTGCTGCGCCGCCGGCACGCCGCCCGTGCGCCTGGCCTCGAGCGCCGTTTCGATCTCTCGCTCCCCGGCCCGCGGCCCCGCCTTCAAAATCTCGTCCGTCATGTGCGTATACGAAGGGCCCGGGTTCATGCAGTTAATCTGCACATTGTGTTCGCGCACCTCCTCGGCCAGCGTCTCCACCAGCCGCGCGATCGCGGCCTTCGACGCCGCGTAGGCGGAAAAATTCGGCCGTGGAGATCCGGCCCCGGCCCCGCTCAGCACCACTATCTTGCCGCTGCGCCGCTCGATCATCGAAGGCAGCACCGCGCGAATCGAATTCGCCACGCCGATCAGATTCGTGTGGATCGCCTCGGCCCAGATTTTCGCCGGGCCGTCCACGAACTGGCCCACGGAGCCTTGCACCGCCGCCGCGCACACCAGCACCTGCACGCCGCCGAAGCTTACGCGCATCCGGTCCACCGCGGCGGTCATCTGTTCGCCGTCGTTGACATCCGCGCGAATGCGCAGGCTCACGCCGCCCGCATGTTCGATCTCCAGATGCGCGAGATCGAGTTCCGCTTTGCTCCGCGCCAGCAGTCCCACGCGCGCGCTCTGCGCGGCGAACCCAAGCGCCAGCCGCTTTCCGATCCCTCGTCCCGCGCCTGTTACGAGCACTCCCGTGCCCTGGAAAGATTGCAATTGCCAAGCGTCCTTTCCTTATGAAGGTATTACAACACCGGGTGCGGCGAACAGGGCCGGCGCTCAAAATGAGCGGCCCTGATAACGTTATCTCCACCGTGATAGAATGCCCGGCCATGGACAGGAATAGGATTTCACGCAGGTCTTGGCTCGCCATGATGGGGGCGGGCGCTTCGATGATTGCCGTCGACGCGGCGGCGCCACAAAGCCAGGAGACGCCGGAAGAACGCGCGGCGCGGATGCAGTGGTGGCACGAGGCCCGCTTCGGAATGTTCATCCACTGGGGACTCTACAGCGTCCTCGCCCGCCACGAATGGGCCATGGAACTCGAAGGCATTCCCGTCGCCGAATACGAACAGCTTGCCAAGCGCTTCACGCCGAAACCCAATTCCGCCCGCGCCTGGGCCAAACTCGCCAAGGCCGCCGGCCAGAAGTACATGGTCATGACCACCAAACACCATGAAGGCTTCTGCCAGTGGAACACCAAGCTCACCAACTACTGCGCTCCGAAGCAGGCCTGCGGCCGCGACCTCGTGCATGAGTTCGTCGAAGCGGCCCACGCCGAAGGAATGCGCGTCGGCTTCTACTACTCGCTGATGGACTGGCACCACCCCGACGGCGCCAAATGCGCCACCGACGAAGCCGCCCGCCGCCGCTTCGTCGACTACACCCACGGCCTCGTGAACGAGCTCTGCTCGAACTACGGCAAGCTCGACGTGCTCTGGTACGACGTGCACTGGCCGCTGGACGCCGCCGGCTGGGAATCCGAGAAGATGAACGCCATGGTCCGTCAGCTTCAGCCCGGCATTATCATCAACAACCGCTCCGGCATTCCCGAGGACTTCGACACCCCCGAGCAGCACATCCAGGCATCCAAGGACCACGCCTGGGAAGCCTGCATGACCATGAACGACAGTTGGGGCTACCAGCGCGCCGACGACGATTGGAAATCGTCCAAGACAATCGCGCGCAACCTCATCACCTGCGCCCGCGGCGGCGGCAACTACCTTCTCAACATCGGCCCAAAGGCCGACGGCTCGATCCCTCAGCCCTCCATCGACACGCTCACCGCGGTCGGCAAATGGCTGCACAAAAACGGCGAGGCCATCTACACCGCCGAGCCCTGCAAAGTCCACAGTTCCGCCTTCGCCGGCTTCACCCGCAAAGGCAACACGCTCTACATCCACGTCCATTTCTGGCCGGGCGAAACGGTGGCCGTCGGCGGCCTGACCGTAAAGGTGAACAGCGCTCGCCTGCTGGCCAACGGCGCCAAGGTGAGGGTGGTGCAGGAGCCGTTCCGCACGCGGTTCGAAGGCCTGCCCGCCGTAGCGCCCGACAGCCCCGTCACCACCATCGTGGCGGAGTGCGATGCCGAACCCGACCAGAACACGCTGGCCATCCGGGAGAACCGTCCGCGCCGCGGCGTCGGCGTCGATTTCTGAAACCCGGACCCGGGTTTCCGCCATCCCCTTAATAGAACTGCTAAGTGTGTTTGAATGATTACTGAGGCGGTAGACGATTGCCGCCGAGTCCCCAAAGGAGCGCTGCTATGTCGATTCTAGGAAGTGGCTCATCTCCATTACCGCCGCCCGAAACACCCCCGCCGCCGCCCCCGCCGCCCTATTATTATCCGCAGCCGGCCGCATCCAAAACGCCGCTGTTGTTGATGGGGATCGGGCTCGCCGTCCTCGCCGCTGTGAACGTGTTCCTCTATTTGCAGATCGATCACACGCGCAGCGAAATGTCGAAAACGCGCGACGCCCTGATTGAAGAGATCGCCAAGGTTCGCGAGGCGTCCTCCGTCACCTACCAGACGAACCGGCGCACCGTGGACGAGCTACAACGGCGGCTCGACGACCAACGAAAGCAGGCCGCGCAGGCCGTCGGCCAGGCCAAACAGGATGCGATGAAGAGCATCGAGCAGACCCGCAAAAGCCTCGAAGCCGCCCAGGCCCAGCAGCAACAACTGCTCAATTCGCAAATCTCCGACGTCAAGCAGTCTACTAACACGCAGTTCAGCGCGGTGAACACAGAGGTCACTGGCGTAAAGACCGACGTCGCCTCCACCAAATCGCAGCTCGAGAAAACCATCGCGGACTTGAAGCGCACCAACGGCGATCTCAATGTCCAGAGCGGATTGATCGCCACCAATGGCAAGGAACTGGCGGCGCTGAAGGCCCTCGGCGAACGGAACTACTTCGAATTCCACATCCAGAAGCAGAAGGCCCCGACGAAAGTAGGCGATGTGCTTGTCCAGTTGAAGAAAGCCGACCCCAAGCACAACCGCTTCACCATCGAGCTGACCGCCGACGACAAGAAGGTCGAGAAGAAGGACCGCACCATCAACGAGCCCCTCCAGTTCTACGTCTCCAAGGCCCGCCAGCCCTATGAACTGGTCGTGAACTCCGTCGGCAAAAACACCATCGCCGGCTACCTGGCGACTCCGAAGGTTCAGGAATCGCGCAACTAGCTTACGGCTTGAGTAAGTTCAAAGCCGCCGCCGTCATCGCAAGCACGCCCGTCCGGATCGTCGGCTCGGGCAGCGGAGCGAATAGAGAAGAGTGAAGCGACGGCAGCGGCTGTCCCGTGCGCCGGCTCTCGGCCACTTTCTCCAGCGCCACCGCGCCAAGCCGCGGCATGAAAATCGGAATCTCGTGGTTGTCCAGACCGAACAGCCCGAAGTCCTCGCTGGCCATGCCCGGACGCGGGCTCAGCACGTTCTCTTTCCCGATCCACTGCGCGAATACGGGACGCAGCCGCGAGGCCAGGCCCGGGTCGTTGTAAGTCGCCGGAACGTTCTCCGCCTCGATCGCCTTCACGATCGGCGAGCGGTCTTCCGGAATCCCGCCGGCGAGCGCAATGCCCCGCGCCGTGCGCGAAAGGTCCGAGAGAATGTTCTCTCTCACTTGTTCGCTATAAGTGCGGACCGTAAGTTCCAACTTCACTTCGTCCGGAATAACGTTTCGCTTCGACCCGCCGTGAATGTCTCCCACGGTTACGACCGCCGGATCGAGCGGCGAAGTCTGCCGGCTGACGATAGTCTGGATCGCGAGAATGTACTGCGCCGCGGCTACGATCGGATCCTTCGTCGCGTTAGGGTATGCTCCATGCCCGCCGACCCCGCGAATCCACACGTCAACCGACGTGGAACTCGAAAGCAACGGTCCGGAAACAACACCCACCGTGCCGGCCGCTAAGTTGGAATCGTCGTGCAGCGCAATGGCGTAATTCGGCCGCCCAAAACGCTCGTAAAGATGATCCGCAAGCATCGCCCGCGCGCCCGCAACCCGCTCTTCCGCCGGTTGTCCTATCAGCAGCAGCGTGCCGTGCCAATCGTTTTTCAACTGCGCGAGCGACCGCGCCACCCCCAGCATCACGGTCATGTGAATATCGTGACCGCAGGCGTGCATCACGCCAACTTCCTGCCCGTGTTCCCCCATCGCGCGCGCCGCGCTGGCATACGGCAACCCGGTCTGCTCGGTAACCGGCAGCGCGTCCATGTCGGTGCGAAGCAGCAGCGTCGGCCCACTGCCGTTTTGCATCACCGCGACGATGCCGTACGCGGCGCCGCCATCGGCGTACTTGCCAACGTGTTCCGTCACCTCATAACCGGCACGGCGCAGTTCACCCGCCAGAAACGCCGATGTCTTTTCCTCGTGGCGCGACAGCTCCGGATGGCGATGCAGATCTTCGTAAGTGGCGACCAGCCCGGGAATCTGCGGCCGGACAACCGCTTCCAGGTCCTGCCCGCGCCCGGACGAAACGAGCAGGCAGGCACTCACGGCGGCAAGGGCGAATCTCATCACTCAACTCTAACTTGATCCGGCAACTTAGGCACAAGCGACTGAATGACAGCCAGCGCGATCAGATACGCCGATCCGGCAATCACAAACAAAGGCCCGTAGAAGCGGTGGGAAAAATCGAGCCACGCCCCGATCGCCGGTGCGGCCAGCATCCCGCCCACCGCGCCTCCCAATCCGCCCAGCCCCACAATCGAACCAACCGCGCGCCCCGGCGCAGTGTCGGAAACCAGCGTATACAAATTCGCCGACCACCCCTGATGCCCGGCCGCGGCCAGCGCGATCAACGCCACGCTCAGCCACATCCTTGGCCCCGCCGCCATCACGCCCATCACGGGCAGCGTCGCGCACGCGCAAACGAAAAGCGCCGTCTTGCGCGCCCGGTTCAACTTCCAGCCTCGCGCCATCAGTCTCGCCGGAAGCCATCCGCCCAACACCGACCCGATATCGGCCGCCAGATACACCGCCACCAGCGGCGGCCCGAGCGATGTAAGTCGCAGCCCGTAGCGCGCGCTCAAGAACGCCGGCAGCCAGAACAGGTAGAACCACCACACCGGATCCGTCAAGAACTTGCCCAGAAGAAAAGCCCACGCCGGCCGCGTCGTGATCACCTTGGCGTAGCCTGGCACAGGAGCCTCGGCCGCCTTCGCATCTACCCACGGCCGCTCTTCCGCGCTCGGATGCCGGTACCAGGAGAGCCAGATAACCAGCCAGATCACCTCCAGAGCGCCCGTGCCCAGAAACGCAGCCCGCCAGCCGAAGTACGCCGCCAGCATTGGTACCGTGAGCGGCGCAAGGATCGCCCCGAGGTTCGACCCGCTATTGAAAACGCCCGTGGCGAACGCACGGTCCTTCGGCGGAAACCAGTCCGCCACCGCCTTCACCGCCGAAGGGAAATTCCCCGATTCGCCCAGCCCCAGCCCGAATCGCGCCGCCGCAAACTGCACCGTCGAGCGCGCCAGCGCGTGGGACATCGCCGCCGCGCTCCACACCGCCACCGCCAGCGCGTAGCCGATCCGCGTGCCCAGCCAGTCCACCACGCGGCCCGCCACCGGCATCATCACCGCGTAAGCAAGCTGAAAGCAGAAGACAATCCAACCGTAGTCGGCTTCCGTCCAGTGCAGTTCCGCTCCAATGACAGGCTTCAGCAGACCTAGCACCTGGCGGTCCATGTAGTTGACCGTCGTGGCAAAGAACAACAGGCCACAGAGAAACCAGCGCCGGCGGGCGGCGGCTTTCGCGTTCACGCCCGCGGTCCGCTGAAGCGTTCGAAGTTCGCCCGGAACATTCGCGCGACATCGCGTTCGATGTCCTCGCGGGTAAGCGGCCATCCGTCTTCGGCCAGCGCCGTGTAGGACCGCGCTAACACGGGTTTCAGCGTGCGGCGCGTGTTGCGCCACTTGTAAATCACCTGCTCGAGCACGCGTGCGTCCGAGTGCTGCGGAATGAAACTCGCTCCCAGCATCTCCACCCGCTCGGCGGTCATCTCCTCCACAATCGACGGATTGTTCAGGAACCACCAGCAGCCGAACGGCATCAGGTTCGAAAACTTCCGCGCGTAAACGCAAAGCTCGTGCTGGTTTTCGCGGCTCAGCACGGAGCACAGGAATCGGTTCGCCGGAAAATCGTGGCACAGCCGTTCCACCGCGCCCAGGTCCGCCATGCCCACCGCGTCCCCCGCCAGGCGTATCGCCGGGTTCACCTGATACCGCACCCCGATCATCAACGAAAGCGGAATCCCGGCCTCGCGGCACGCGGGCAGCACCGCGTCGCGCAGCAGGCGTCCGCGCACGCTGTCCTCGGGAAACGCGAACGTGTAGGGCAGGGAAACGGCCATGTAAACCGGCTTCATCCGAGCCGTCCAGTCCTGCAGAAACCGCCGCACCTCTTCCACCGTCCCGCCTCCCAGGTCCTCTTCCACCTTGTACCCGCGCGAAACCAGTTCGCCCCAATGCGAGGACCATTTGTTCAGCACCCGGTCCAGCCGAAGCACCGCCTGAAATCGCGAATCGCCGCCGGCGCCGCGCTCCCACAGCGGGCTCTCGGCCGGGTCGAGCGGATCGTTCGTCATCACCGCCCGGTCGATGCCGGCCAGCCGGAACACATCGTCGATGTGCGCGTCCAGGCCACGCGAGGCAAAGAATGCGCGCGCCTCGTCGAGCGCCGCAACCCGCACCGGCAGGCCGAACCCTTCGAGCACCGCCACCACCCCGCGCGTGGCCTCCGACACCGGCGTGTTTTCCACAAACAGGGTGCGCCAGATCAGATCCGCCCGCTCCCGCTTGTTCAGCGCAAAGTACGCGCCCGGCGAAACGGGGCTCGAGCGAAACAACTCCGCCTCCAGATAGTGATACGTCAGCAGTTCATCGATTCCCCACAGCCCCATTGCGCCCAGCGAGGGCTCGAACAGATGCGTGTGCATGTCGACAAATTTCGTCGCGTCGAGAACGGCCCCGATGGCGCGCGGAATTTCGCCGACGGTCAGCTCGTGGCCTCCGCCCGGCGCAACGGGGATAGGTGGATGGCTCAACATGGCTCGGGTTCCTTTCCGCCGCCGGGAAACGAAACCCGCCACCCGGCCGGCACGGAGCTTGCTCTAAGTTAGATTAATCGTTCCGCGGCAGAGCCGGGCGCCGCACGAGCAGGGCACCTTCTCCACCTTCTTGTCGAAATGGTAATCGACGGTGAGTTCTTCCCCTTTGCGGATCTCGCGCAGGCTGAAGTAGAGAATATGGCCCTTTACGACGCGCGCTTCGATGTTCGGCTCGCACGAGTGGTTGATGAACTCAGCCCCGCTGCCTCCTACGGAGCCATCCAGCGCCCAGTAGGAGTCCAGCGTGAAGATATAATTCAGCGGCCGCTCGCAGCGCTTCTTCGTCTCGCGCCGCGAAATGCGCTCGCCTGTGTACTCAATCACTTTCCGCCGCCCCGGAATATCCTCGCCGGCGAACACACCCCAGCGGTGAATCTTCGATGGCTTCACCACCAGCTTGAAGACGGCTTGTTTCGGGTCGATCCGCGGCGTCGCCTGCGCCATGGCCGTTGCGTTTCCGGTCATACCCAAGCGATCGCGGGCGGGCTCAGTTCCCCGCCTTCTGCTTCAGAATGTCGATCAGTTCGGTGACGGCGCCCGCGCTCTTGGCAAGCGCGGCCTTCTCGTCTTCCTCCAGATGAAGTTCGTAAACCTTCTCGATGCCCTGCGAACCCAGTTTCACGGGCACGCCCACGAACATGCCGTTCAGCCCGTATTCGCCTTCCAGATACGCCGAGCACGCCAGCACCTTCTTCTGATCGAGCAGAATCGACTCCACCATCTCCACCGCCGCGGACGCCGGAGCATAGTACGCGCTGCCCGTCTTGAGAAGCTTCACAATCTCCGCGCCGCCGCTGCGCGCCCGGTTCACCAGGCGCTCCAACGTCGCACTGTCGAGAAGTTCCGTCAGCGGGATGCCCGCCACGCTGCTCAGCCGGACCAGCGGTACCATCGTGTCGCCGTGCCCGCCCAGCACCATCGCCGTCACACTGGCCGGCGCCACGTTCAGTTCCGCCGCGATAAAAGTCCGGAAACGCGCCGTGTCCAGCACGCCCGCCATGCCGATCACGCGGTTCTTCGGAAAGCCCGAAACCCGCATCGCCGTCCAGCACATCGCATCGAGCGGATTCGTTACCAGAACCAGAATCGCGTTCGGCGAATGCGCCGCAACCTGCTTGGTGACCGACTTCACCACCTCGTAGTTGGCCATCAGCAAGTCGTCGCGGCTCATGCCCGGTTT
>JAJYCN010000241.1 GCA_021778335.1 Acidobacteriota bacterium
CCCGCAGCGAACACATCCAGCGTCTGCTGCTGGCGCAATCGCTGCCCGCGTCGTTGCGCGATGAACTGATCGGTAAGATGCAGGCACTCGGATTGGCCGACACGCCGGTCGCCGTGCGTTCCTCCGCTAGCGATGAGGATGGCGACAATCGCTCGTTTGCGGGGCAGCTCGCCTCCTTCCTCGATGTCGCGCCGCAGGATGTGGCTGCGCGGGTCGTTGACGTGTGGCGTTCGGGCTTCAGTGAGCGCAATCTGGCGTATCGCCGCACGCATGGGTTGGCCGCCGCGCCGCTCGCGCCTGCCGTGCTCATCCAGCGGATGGTGGCGGCTGATGCGGCCGGCGTCGCCTTCAGCTTCTGCGGTTCGGCGATCTTCGCCAGGATCGCGCCCGGCGCCACCCTCTGGCCGACCTCGAGCGGCGTCCCGGCGGGCCCAAGCTGGATCAACACGCCATCGACGCCGGCGCGGATGGTCAACTGGTCCACCTGCTGCTTTTTCAGTCCGTAGGCGGCCCTCAGTTTCTGGATGTTCACCTGCTGCGCGTCGAGCTGCGCCTGGATCGACTGGCCGCTGATGTCAAGCTGCTGCTTGGCCAGGTTGTAGCTGTTCTGGAGTTCGTTCGCCTTGGCGACGGAAAGCTTCGTGGTGAGGTCCGATTGCAGGCCGTCCTTGGTTAGCTGCTCGTCGCGGTCGGCGGTCAGTTTGGCCTGCATGTAATCGGCGCGGGCCGCCTCGGTCAGCGACTTCTGCTGAAGCTGCTTGGTCTGGAGTTGGACCTTGAGGTCCGTATAGTTAGCCTCCGCCGCTTTCACCTGCCATTCCAAATCTGCCGCGGCCAGTTCCATGTCGGGGTTCTTCAGGACGATGAGGATGTCGTTGGGATGGACGACGGTTCCCGGCAGGTGGGTGATCTTTTCCACGCGTCCGTCGAACTGCGCCGGGATCCACATCACGTCTTCGGGCACCAGAGTGCCGGGCCCGTGGACCTGGCGGTCCATGTCGCCGCGCTTCACCGAGTCGATCCAAACCGTGGCCCGTTCCACAGTCGGCGCCGCCGGTTTCAGCCGCGAAAGGCCCCAGGTGATCAGCGGGATCGCGATCACGGCCAGCGCGATCCAAACAATCCGGACGATCATCCGGCGCCGCGCTACTTCTTTACCCCTTGGAATGTCCATATGCTCTATCCAAAGTATGGCAACTCGTCGGCCAGCCCCCGCGTTGACCAACCCCATTCAAAATACAGTACTTGGCCACGGTCCGGAGGGTTTCCCGGCTCCGGCGCTGTTCGTTTGTGGGACGAGCCTGTACGCCGGGGGACAGAAGGGCTTCAGTCCGCCGCCTTCCAGGCGCGGAAGCGGAAGGCGTAGGGGTTCAGCGCGACCTCGGCGTGGGCAAACCCGGCGGCGCGGAGCCGGCCGGCGAACCTGGAGGGATCGACGGGTTCGAGCGTGTCGAACCAGTGAAGGCGGCGCAGCCAGGGCGATGCCAGGCTGTCGACGCCCAAGAACACGCCGCCGGGCCGAAGCACGCGCGCTACTTCTTTCAGCAGCCGGTCCTGCCGCTCGGGCGGGGTAACGTGATGGAGCATGGTGAAGCACAGCGCGGCGTCGAAGGAGGCCGCCGGAAGTGGCAGCGCCGTGCCATCGCCGCAAACCACGTCGACCCGCCCCGGTCCGGCGCGCCGGGCGAGCGATCGGGCGAGCGACGGGTCGATCTCGACGCAGGTGAGATGCGGTAAGCGCGTGCGCAGCACATCCGTCGCGGCGCCGTAGCCTGGGCCGACTTCGAGCACGCGCGGCCCCGGATCGAGCCCGTCGAGCACCCACGGCACGACATGCTGCTCCACCGTCCGCCGCCATCGTCCCGACGAGCACAACCAGCGATGGACCAAGTTCATGGGCGCTCCCTGACTGCCGCTGGCGTCTTTCTCCTCACAGATTTTCCCGCTTATTTTTGCATATATACTGAAAGTCCGCCGGATATCCGCAAGCCCAAGGGAAAGGGACCGACGCCCGCATGCCGACACGCTACGTCTGTACCAACTGCCAGGGAACGTTCATTCATCACGGTGGCCCGCCGCCGGTGTGTGAGAATGGACTCGGCCCGATGGCCGTGGTCGATCCGTCCACCGCGCCGCCGACCGGCTGCAAAAAGGGCAAGCAGCGCTTTCTCACCTCCCGCTTTGAACTGGCGTGTTTCGTGCCTTCGACCGCGCGCGGCAAGTTCGACTGCTCGTACAACCCACGTACCGGCATCCTCGACATCGTAGTCCGCTTGTGCCCGACCTTCGGCGGCAGCTTCTTTGAAAAGTTCAAAAGCGACGAGAAGGAGACCATCAGCCGGAATCTGATCGAGAGCGTTCCGGTGTACTGGAACGGCCGCTGCACGTTCCGCTGCACGCGCCACGGCTGGACCGACATTGTGGTGCGCCCCGTCTTCTCGGTCGAGTTCGGCGGAGGCAACTCTCATTTCAAGCTCATCGTCAGCCATGAAGACGAACTGGCGAAGAAGAATCCCCACGGGCGTGAGTGCCGCGGCTTCGTGTCGATGAACCAGGTGGAAAGCCCCGGCGCAACGGACCGGCTCGAGCTGCGCGATTTTCAGACGCGCGAGTTCAATCACAATGTCGGCGGCCTGCTCACCGCCGGGAACGACCGCGAATTTTTGGAAAACGCCTTGCGCGCGTGCGGCGCCGAGATCCTCACGGGCCCGCCGACGGTGCCCTACGCCAATCTGCCGTTCGGCGATTCCTCCACCGAAGCCTCCGGGCTGGCGACCGTGCTGCGCAACTTCGTCACCGCCGCCAACCGCCAGTTGCCCGGCTCGCACCCGATTCCGGTGCTGTTGAAGGGTTTCACCAAGCTCAGTGAACCCTCGCTGCTGGGCCGCCGCCGCGCCGAAGCAGTGGAAGGCGTGCTTAGGTCCGCGAATCTCAAGAATCCGATCACGGTGCTCCCGGAAGTAGGCAGCGGAAAGTGCGCCGTCGAACTTCGTATCGACCGCGACTTCGAAGCCAGTTTCGCGCTCGGCCAGCGGGAGTTTCATTACAACGTGGCCGCCCACGAGTTTGGCCACATGATCGGCCTGCCGGACGAGTACGAGAACCCCGACACCGGCCCCAAGCTGATCGTCAAGAAGAACTACAGCAAGCTCGTCGCCCGCGCCAAGCTGCTCGGCCCTACGTTCCCCTCGCACACCTCCAGCATGATGAGCGACGGCATGACGACGCTGAACTGGCACTACGTGACGGTGTGGGAAGCTCTGGGCGCCCTGACGGGCGAATTTCTCTACCTGAGCGAGTGGGCGATTCACGCGCCGGGGGCGTAGGGCGCGTAGGGGGCGATCAATCCACTCGAGGATCGTAGCTCAACAGAAGCGCGTCGGCGAGCGTGGCCAGCCGCTCATCGGCTGTCCATAATTCCACGCCGGCAACGAGTGCAGACGCGAGCAGATTCAAGTCAGTCCACCCGGCGCCTCGCCCATTCAGGCGTCGACGCAGGACAAACTCTACCACCTCGTCGTGCGGCAGGGTCCGTACCCACGCCATCTCCGCGTAACCGGCTAGCAACACCCGGCGTCCCCCATTGTCCCCGGCGAGAAGCTCACCATACACCAACTCGTGGGCAACCACCTCGTCATGGGCTAGTAGACGGTTCATACCTTCCGCGTATGGCGAGCGGTTTCGAAGGAACCTGATCCAAACCGAACTATCGACCAGGACCATCCGGGTCACCGGCCTTTAGAGCGCGGCGCCTCACGCCGGCGAGGCACATCCTTGGCGTGCGGCTCCGAACCGCGGAGCGCACGCAGCCGTTGGTAAGCCGCATGCCTAACGAGCGCCTCCAGTCCGAGTCTTACGGCTTCGGTGTCCGACGACGCCCCACACGCGTCCCGGGCGCTCTCGAGGAGTTTCTCGTCAATGTTCATTGTCTTCTTCATACATACCAGATTGCCATATTCGTATGGTGAATTCTGCCGTACCCCCAAACCGTCCCTTCATACATACACCCGCTTCACCCGAGCGCTGATGCCGCAGAGGACGCTGTAAGAGATTGTGCCGGCAGTGCGGGCGATCTGCTGGGCGTCTATGCGCGCGTCGCCTTCTTCGCCGAGCAGCGTCACGGCGTCGCCGGGCTTGAGCTGCGGGGCCTGGGTCAGGTCGATGGTGGTCAGGTCCATCGACACCGCGCCGAGGATCGCCGCGTATTTGCCGCCGGCGATCACGCGGCCCCGGTTCGACAACCGATGCGGAATGCCGTCCGCGTAGCCGGCGGCGAGCACGCCGATCCGCATTGAAGCGGGAGTGCGGTACATGCCGCCGTAGCCGACGCGCGCCCCCGCCGGCAGGTCCTTCACCGCCACAATCGACGCTTTCCAGGTCAGCGCCGGCGACACCTTCAGCAGCTTCGCCGGACCCACACCGCGCACCAGCGGCGACACGTAGCCGTAAACCGCGTGCCCGGGCCGCACCATCTTTCCCCAGGCCTCGCGCCGCGCATATGCCACCGGAATGCTGCTCGCCAGGTGCACAAATTCGGGAACGATACCGGCGTCCGCCAATCCTCGCCGTACCTCCTCGAACTGCGCGATCTGCTCCTCGGTCTGCGCGCTCTCGTAGTTCGCCGCCGAGGCAAAATGCGTCATCAGCCCCTCGAGCCGCGCCCGCTGCGTGGCGCGCACCACCGCGGCGATCTCCTGCGCTCCGGCCCGCGTCCCCAGACGCCCCATGCCGCTGTCGATTTTCAAGTGATAGGCCGCCCGCTCAATGCCCCGCGCCTCGGCCATACGGTCCCACGCCGCCACATCGCCCAATGTGTGGATCACCGGCGTCAGGCCGTAGGCGAGCAGCGCCTCCCGCTCGCCGGGCAAAAAATCGGCCATCACCAGGATCCGCGCGCCGATGCCCGCATCGCGCAGCGTGACGCCTTCTTCTACGCTTGAAACCGCCAGCCACCGCGCGCCGCGCCCCTCGAGCGTCCGCGACACCTCCACCGCTCCATGCCGGTACGCGTCGGCCTTCACCACGGCCATCACCTCGGCTTCGCCGTTCACTGCCTCGCGCAGGGCATCGTAGTTGGCCGCGATCCGCCCCAGCGACACCTCGATCCAACAACGCATCGGCACGTCCCGCATCCTTTCATGCTACCCGCGCCGCGCCGCCCGCCTGGACTTATGATGGAACCAACGGAGCGGACCGCCTTGAACCCGTCGCGCATAGCGCTGGCATCTCTGTTTCTCTGCATCCCCTCTTTCAGCGCCGAGGATGCGGCTCCGTTCACCAGGGATGACTACAAGCTTCCCGGGCAGACTCTTCCCTACGCCCTGTTCATTCCCAAAACCGCCGCGAATGAACGCTACCCGCTGATCCTCTGGCTTGATGACGACACGCCGTCAGTGAATAAATTCCGCAATTCCCCCGGCGACACGCCGCAGATTTCCGGCTCGAACCGTTGGGGCGCGCGGCTCTGGGTCGAACCCCAGGTACAGGCCTCCCACCGCTGCTTCGTGCTCGCCCCGGAACGCGCTGGGAAGCTCAGTTTCTTCGGCGGCGCCCTGTGGCACTATCCTGCCAACGACCTCGAGAGGTACCCTACCGGCGGCCCTTCGATACGCCTGTCCGAAAGCTTTGACCTCATCCTCCGTCTGACGTCCCGCTACCCCATCGACCCCAAGCGAATCTACATCGTCGGGCAGGGTGGCGGCGCAACCGGATTATGGGATCTACTCGACATGCAATCGGATTTTTTCGCCGGCGGCATCGCGGCTTCGGGCCGTCTTCCCGGCGGCCTGCTGGACGAGGCTGGCGATCCCAGAACTCGCGGGAAATTCGCCTCGACGCCAGTGTGGATCTTCCACTGCGGGCAAGACCGCACCGTCTCGGGATTCGAAACCTTAACGCTCGCCACCGACTTGTTTAGCGCCGGCGCCGCTCCCCGCGTCACCGAAGTCCCGGGAGCCGGCCACGACGACGCCTGCTGGCAGCACATTTTTACGGCTGAGCCGGATCTCGTGACGTGGCTGTTTTCCCAGCGGCGCTAGCGCACAGCGCCGCGAGCGGCGTCAGCCGCGCGGAACTCGGTTGTGCGCGATTTAAGCCGGACTCAAGCGCAGAAAAGCGGGGCGAACCGGCCGCTGGCGAGCGTTCTCGCTGTCCACTCCGCGTCCGGCAGTCCGGAAGCCCGAACCGCTTGAATCTCGCGATCCACGTCATATTCCACGCGCCGGATCTCCGGCCGGCCGTCGTCAAGCAAAACGTAAGAAGCGCGCCGGTCGCCATCGAAGGGCAGGCCCACGCTCCCGCTGTTCACCACCGTCATCGCCGTGGCGCCCATTTCGCCGATGACTTGCCGCACGAACGGCACATGGATATGTCCGTACACGGCCGCCGCCCGGCTAAGCGGCGAATAGACGTTCCACAACTCAGCGTCGGTTGCCTCCGCGCCGGGCGCGATCCAGGCACTCTCCGGGCTGGCGTGAACCAGCGCCACGGACTCCGAGCTCTGCCGGCGTGGGAGCTTCCGCAGCCAGGCTAAGCGCGCATCCCCGAGCGCCTCGCCCACCGCGCAGGCCACTTCGCGAATGGTATCCAGCATTGGACGCACGGCGGGCCGCTGGGCCGCGAACTCGCTGAGCGATTCCGGGCGAAACAGAACCTCATCCGCGTTTCCCATCACACCCGGCCAGCCAAGCTCCCGAATCCGGTCCACTGCCTCCACGGGACCCGCACAGCCGGACGCCAGGTCCCCGCCGTGAAAAATCAGATCCGGCGACGTGAACCTCAGGTCCGCCAGAACCGCCTCGAAAGCGGAGATGTTTCCGTGAATGTCCGAAACTACGGCGATGCGCATCAGCGCTTCCTTCGCGCCGCGAGGCCGCACAAGAGCGCTTCGTACCCGTCGGTCACCGCGTCCCAGCTATAGTGTTCGCGCACCCGCGCCGCCGCGCGCTCACCCCAGGCGGCCCGCTCGGCTTCGCTCATTTCGAGCACCTGGCCCATCCGTTCCGCCAACTCGCGGCGCTCGAAACCCAGACCCACGCCTCCAGCCACCTCCTCGTTTTCCGGCGTGCGCAAGTACAGCACCAGCGCGCCGCGGCCCATCGCCTCGATCAGCGCGGGATGCGTACCGCCAACTTCCGTCGCATGAACGTAAGCCAGACAATGCGACTGCAGCTCGGCGTACCCTTGACCGTAGATCGCTCCGGGAATCACCACGCGCTTGTCACTGGTGGCGCGCACGCGCTCGATGTAGTCCTTGGCGTAGGGCGCGTCACCGATGAGCGCCAGTTTCACCGCCCCGTCGACCTGCTCGAAACTCTCCCGCACGTGCAGCGCGTTGTTCTCCGGCTCCATCCGGCTCACGTAAAGAAAATAGCGGCAGGGCTCGAGGCCCAACGCATCGAGAGTCCCGCGCCCGCTCGCACGCTCGACCGTCGCGCCATACGGAATAAACACGCTGTCTTTGTGGTACGTGGCGCGGTAGTATTCCTGAATCACCCGCGCGTCGCTCACCACCGCGCAAGGAAACCACGCCGCCATGCGCTCGCTTACGTGGTACCACGTCTTTCCCAGCACGTTCCACTTCTTCCGTTCGCGCTCGAGCCCGTCCACGTTGAGCGCCACAGGTATCCCAGAGATCCGCGGAGCGAGGGTGAACACCGCATTGGCCGCGTTGCAGTACAGCGCCGCATCCACGCGATGGAAGAGAAGATCGATGGTCGAGAAAAACGTGTGTGACAGCGTCTCGAGGTACTTGTGCCGCACCGCCGGCGCCCAGCGCCGCTTCACGCCGCGATATTCGGCGCCGCCCTCCCGAGCGCGGCAGTACACAGTCACCTCGTGCCCGCGCCCGACCAGACGCGTGGAAAGCTCCTCGGCGAAAGTTTCGAATCCCCCGTAATTGGCTGGAATTCCGCGCGTGCCCAGAATGGCGAAACGCCGCGGCTCACTCATTCGCGAACAGACTCGCGGCTAGCCTCGAGCCGCCCGCGTCCGCTGCGCCGTCCGCGAGGCCAGCTTTTGCGCCGGCCGGCTCACCGGCTCATAGGCGAACCAACTTGCGATGTAAGCATCATCGGCGCGCTTCCGCCGCATGATCTCGCGCCGCTTCGCCATCAGCCGGTTCCAGTTCCGGAACACGAACGGAAACGCTTTCAGCGAACTCCATTCGTTCAGCAGGCACGCTCCCAACACCAGCGTGTCCCGCCAGGTGATCGACAGCCAGTTACGCCAGTAGAGGTCGCCGCTCATGTTCTTAGCGCGCATCAGGAACCGGTTCTTCACCGAGTGCATGTTGATCTCGGGCGGCAGCGCGCGCCGGTTGCCCGGCAGGACATTGCGCACGTGATAGCCGCGCGCGTGCGGCGTGTAGAGGCAGCGCCAGCCCAGCAGTTGCGCCCGCCAGGCCACGTCGGCGTCCTCGCGGTAGACAAAGAAGTCGGAGTCGAAAAACTCCCCGTCCACCGAAATGTCCTCGATCATCCGCCGCCGGTAGAGGGCCGCGGCCGCCGTCGCCCCGAAAACGTACTCGTACTGCGTATAGTGCCCGTTGTCCACTTCCTGGCTGCCGCGGTCGAGGTGGCGCAGCATCGGGGTGAAGTAAATCCCGGTGGAATCCACCAGCGGCTTGTCCGGCAGATCGAAGTTCGAGCGGATGGTCAGCAGTTTCCCGCAGACCGAGCCGACCTTTGGGTCCAGTTGCCCCGCCTCCATCAGCGACTCGATAAAACCCGGCAGCAGCAGCACGTCCGGATTCAGAGTCAGCACCCACCCTCCCGTGCCGAGGGCGATCGCCTGATTCTGGGCCGCCGCAAACCCCAGGTTCTCGTTGTTGTACACGATGTGGCAGCGGTCCTCGAACTGCTCGAGTATGTCGACGGTTCCGTCTGTCGACGCGTTGTCGATGACCAGAATTTCCTTATTCGCGTACTTCTGAGCCAGTACCGACTCGAGGCATCGTTTGATAAAGCGGCCGCTGTTGTACGTCACGATGGTGACGGAAACCCGATCGTTATAAGACATGCAGGCGCGTATCGTTTCCTAGTTTCCGCTGCTCCACTTCGTCCAGCATTCCCACCTCGCTTCCGCCGCCTCCCTTCCAGAGAGTAAGATAAGCCAGCCGAATCACTTCGCTATAAAGCGGAATCGGCTTGAGATTTGCCCTCCGGCATGTAGATAGGATCATCCGAACCATGGCGCCGGCTACGAGGCCTGCCGCCAAACGCCTTCGTCCGGATGGCCGGAAGTGCTTGGACGCGTACCTCATAAGACTAACATACCAGCGCACTTCCCGTGCTTCCCAATCGAGCGCCCGGAAACTGTGCCCGCCCAGG
>JAJYCN010000009.1 GCA_021778335.1 Acidobacteriota bacterium
CACATGGCTCATCGACGGCGGAGGAATCGGGTTTCCGGCGTTGTCCTTGATCGAAAATGTCGCCACGGGATTGCCCCCCGCGGCGGTGTTGTCTACTCGCAGCAGATCGAAATTCACGCCGCCCAGTTGCTTCGATTGCGACGGAATCGTGTGCGCCCCGATCACCGAGGCGTCAAACTCCCAGTTCCCCTGTGGAACGTGGCAGTTCGCGCACTGGTTGTTGTCGGGTTGCGGGCCTCCCGGATGGTTCTGGCCGGTGGCGAAATTCACGTTGTCGTGGCAGGACCCGCACGCGGTGTCGTGCGGGCAAGTGTTGTAGTTACTGGCTTGGGACGCCTGCTGGTGGCAGGTCGTGCAGGCTCGAATATCGCGCGGAAATGTCGTGCCGGAAAAGTTCTGTGACACTCCTTGTGCGTCAGCAAGTTGATATTTGCCGCCGGCCTTCACGCTCGGAAGGTTCGGCCCGTCGTGAATCTTGTGAATCATCACGGCCATGTCCAGCGAGTTGCCGGTAAACGGATCGCTCGCCTGGGGATTATGGCACAGAATGCAATAGGCGATCGTTTGGCGCGCCCCGCCGTGCGCCTTGAGAGGGTCGTGACATTGGTTGCACGCGGCCGTGCCGACAACGTCGCGTACGGTAGTTACCGGGCTGCCGTTCGGGACGAATGTGTACACGTCATCGATGCCCTCGACCCCGAGGTTGAACTGTGTCAGGTCCCGGCTGGCCTCACCGCCGATGGAATGGGTCGCCGTCGGATCGAAACCCGGTATTTTCGTTTTGAACGTGTACGTGTAAATCCCCGGCCCCACCTGTTGAAACGCTCCGCCTTCGTCCAAGGTTCCCTGCGTAGCGGTCCGGCCACTCACAGGATCCGTCACGGTCTTCGTAACGTAATTCGTGTATTGCTCAGCCACTCCGTTGTTATATATTGTTGCCACGGTCATGCCGGCGGCGACGGGCCCGGGAGTGGTGATTCCGTTCATGTCCAGAGGCAGACCCTGTGGATCGGTGATCTGGAAGGTTGCGGTGATGGTCCCGTCGGCGGCGATGTGCGCCTGTGTGATCTTGAACACGATACCGGGCCGAACGAAGGCGATCTGATTCGGCGTGAGGTAGTACGCCTTGTCGTGAGGGCCGAATGCCGGCCGGGGATCACCCGTCAGAGTCAGCGCTCCGAGCAGACCAATGAAACTGCCTACTACGATCATTAAGCGTGGCTTCCATGTCATACAGGACTCCTGAATAGGTTCGCCTACGCACTGAACCGGGCACGTTTTGCTCCAGAGCATGCTGGATGGGAGAGCTCGTCGCGATGCCGCGCTTCGGCTCGACTTGAGGGAACGATAGCGAACCCCGGTATTTGTCTGACAATCTCGCAGCGCTTCGCTCCTGAGAGTTGTTGGTGGTTTTGCGCCGCCATGACAACATCACGGCCGCCGCGGAGAGATTAAGTGGGACTCCAGTGGACGAAATCCGGCACCGGCGATCGGGAACTGCCCGAAATGCGCCAGTGAGTCCCAACCGGTGCTTCGCGGAGTAGAATTCCCCGGTTGCGCACGCGGCGTCGTGCGAGGATTACAGTTCTTCCGGCCCCGCCGGAATTCCGCTCTCCCGGCGCAATCCGTATTTTTCCATCCGGTAAATCAGCGTCTTCCGGCTCAGGTCGAGGTACTGAGCCGCGCGGGTTTGGTTTCCATTGAATTTATCCAGGGCTCTCACGATCAGGTCCCTCTCGACTGCTTCCAGGCTGAGACCCTGCGGCGGGAGGTCCAGATGAAAGGACTCGGGGGCGATGCGCTCACGCCGGAGAAACTCCGGCAGGTCGTCCAGCGCGATTTCGTCTCCCCGCGAAAGGACCACGATCCGCTCGATGATATTCTCGAGCTCGCGGATGTTGCCCGGCCATGTGTAGGACGAAAAATAGGGGATCAGCGGCGCCGGCAGCTTGAGTTCCGGCCGGCCGAGCCTCTCCCGCGCCTTGAGAAAAAAGTGCTGCACAAGCACTGGGATGTCGCCGGTCCGGTCCCGGAGTGGCGGCAGGTCGAGCGGGATCACGGCTAACCTGTAATACAAGTCCTCGCGAAAGGCGCCGTCTTCCACCATGGCCTGTAAGTTCCGATAGGTCGCCGCGATGATCCGCACATCGACGGTAGCCGGGCCGGCTACTCCAAGTTTCTCAATCTCTCCTTGTTGGAGGAGACGAAGGAGCTTCACTTGAAGCTCGATAGGAAGTTCGCCAATCTCGTCCAAAAACAGCGTGCCGCCGTCGGCCATCTCTACCTTCCCCTTCTTGTTCGCGGTGGCCCCGGTGAACGCCCCCTTCACATGGCCGAATAACTCGGATTCGAGCAGGTCCTTGGGTATGGCTCCGCAGTTAATGGTGGCAAACGGGCCATTTTTCCGGCGGCTGTTGAAGTGAATGGCTTTAGCGAGAAGCTCTTTCCCGGTTCCGGTTTCCCCGCGAATCAAGACGGTCGACTCCGCGCGGGCCGCCCGGGACGCCATGTCGAGCACATAAAGCAGGGCATTCGAGGAGCCCAGGATGTTCTCGAAGCCATACTTGTCGTCCAGGCTGGCGCGAAGCAACCTCACCTCTTCCTTGAGCCCAAGATGCTCGAGCGCCCGCTCGATGGTGAGCCGGAGCTCGTCGATGTTAACGGGTTTGGTCACGTAATCGTAAGCGCCGCTCTTCATCGCCTCAACCGCGTTCTCCACCGTGCCGAACGCGGTCACCAGGATCACGGGTATCTCCGAATAATCTCTCCGGATCGTCCTCAGTAAGTCGAGGCCCGACATCCCGGGCATCTTCAGATCGGTGATTACCAGGTCGGGGGAGTCCTGCGCCATCGATAGCAGCCCGGACGCACCGTCGGCGGCCGCGGCTACGTCGTAACCGGCCTGCGTGAGCTGAGTCTGGGTCACCCAGCGAAGACTATCGTCGTCGTCAACCAGAAGAACCCGCCTCCGCCTCACTTTCCGCCTCCTTGGCGCTGCGGAATGATGACCGAAAACTCCATGCCTCCCTGGGAAGTTCGCCCGGCCTTCACGATGCCTCCATGTCGGCTTACGATCTGGTAAACGACGGACAATCCCAGCCCCGTGCCGGCCTCCTTCGTGGTGAAAAACGGGTTGAAGATCCGCTCCATGTCTTCGTCGGCGACGCCGGGACCCTGGTCCCGTACGCAAAGAACGACGGAGCCGTCGCGCTGCCGCGCCGAGAATACCACCTCCCCCGGGGCTGTCATCGCCTGGATGGCGTTGATGGCGAGATTCAGGATGACCTGCTTCATCTGTTCCGGATCGCACTCAAAGCTTGGAACGGATTCCGGTACCTCCTTGCGAAGCACGATCCCCTTCTCCTGCGCCGCATGCGCGGTCAACGATAAGATCGAGTCGATCAGCCGGCCTGCCTCCGCCGGCCGGAACTCCGGCTTTCGCGGCCGCGCAAAATCCAGCAGATTCGTCAGAAGCCGGTTGAGCCGCTGGATTTCCTTGTGGATAATTGCCAGCGAGCTTCTTCGTGTCTCCTCGGGCGTCTGCGGCGAATCGAGGAGATTGGCGGCGCCGTCGATGCTCGCCAGCGGATTCCTCAGCTCGTGCGCGAGGCTCGCGGCCAGTTGGCCGATCGCCGACAAGCGGTCGGCCCGCTTGATCTGCTCGACGCTGTCCTGTAACTCGCGATTCATATCCGCCAGTTGCCTCGATGCCGCTTCCAGTTCCTCCCGCTGCTGCCGTCCGCGATCCGAAAGCACGCCGGTTACCGTGCCTACCAAAACGAAGACGATAATCTCGGCATACTGATTCATCGCGTAGCCGGGATTTACGTGGCGCCACGCAAGAACGATGTGCGGGATGTAACAAAGCGCCGACGTTAAAGACGCAAGCAAACCGCCGCGCCAACCCCACAAAACAGCGGCGTAGATGATGGGCAGGTAATACAGACGCTGGAATAACTCATGCCAGAGAAGGAGCGACGGCGAAGTGAGATAGTGCAGCGCCGTCGCTGCTGCGATTCCAGCGGCAACCACCGTTACTCTTTGCGTCCGGATCTGTTTCCCGGCGGATGGAAAGCTCGGCACTCGACTGATGGTATCGCGCTCCGCGGCCGGGGTTTCGCCACAGGCGGGCCGGCGGGAAGCTCATGCGGCGTCCCCGCCTGCCACCAGCACTACTGCGTCACGGTAAATTCGGCGACACTCATCATGGGAGCGATCTCGCCGTAGCTGGTCTCGAACCGGACCTGTCTCACGCCCGCCGCCGCCGCGGAAAGGATCTTGACGGTCGCCGTGAGCTGGGTGCCTGCGCCGTTGACCTGGAAGTTCGACACCTGGAAGTTCTGGTCGTCGCCCGGCTCGCCCGACGTCCCGCCGCCGCCCATGCCGCCTCCCATGCCACCGCCCATGCCGCCGGAACCGGAGGAACCCATGCCCGCGCCCATCATCCCGTAATAGCCTAAGTTGAACGCCAACCCCGTCACGTTCTGTAAATTCAGGCCCGAAATGGTCAGCGTGAACGTGCTGCCCGCCGCCGCGCTTGCCGGCAAGATCGAACTGATGTAGGGCATCTCAAAAGTTCCCAAGCGCTCCGTGCCCACAGCGTTGATCCGCATCGTGATCGTATTCGAGCCAAGGTCCACAACGTCCAGCACGCCCGTTCCCTCCGACAGCGCCATCAGGCGGTTGCCGGACGCATCCACCGCAAGCGCCACCGGACCGGGATCGGCCGGCAGAGAGTGAATCACGCCGCCGCTGTTTAGATCGACTTCGACAATGCCGCCCGACAACTGCCCGGCCACATACGCCGTCGAGCCGTTGACGGCCAGAGAGCCCGGCCCGATGCATATGACAGAGTCGAAGCTGATTTTGCTCATCGCTTGCGTGGCCAGATCCATCACGATCAGACCGTCGTCGAAGGGCATCCCGATGACCGCCTTGTTCAGCGCCGTCGAAATAGCCACCTCGTGAGGCCGCGCGCCGAAAGCGAGCGGAATCGTCGTGGCCTGAAAGCTGGTCAGGTTGATGAGCGACACGGATCCATCCTGCATGTTGGCCACTACGGCGGTGTTTCCGGCCGCGGCCATTCCCGAAGGCCCAAAGCCCACGTTCACCGTCTTGGTCGCCACCCCTGTGCCCGTGTCGATCACCGTTACGTTGGCCGAGCCTTCGTTGGCAACCAGCAAGTTCGAACCGGCGAAGACGAGAGTGCTTGGATACTCACCGGTGCCAACCACGGATGTGACCTGGTTCTTGGTGAGATCGATAAGCGCCACCGAATTGAGTGCACTCAGACTCGCCGCCGCCATCGTTCCGGACGCGTTCACCGCAACTTCGTGCGCCTCGGCCCCGGAAGGAAGCGTGATGCTGGCAGCCGTGGAGTTCGACCCAGGCGCTATCACCCGCACCACGTCGTCGTTTTCATCCGTCACCAATACCGTTCCGTTGGCCGCGTTCCAGGCCATGTAGCTGACTTCGTGCCCGCGCATCATGTCCTCGCCAACCATCATTCCCGAGCCCCATCCCGGTATGCCCTGCATCATGGCGTTCGTCGGCAGTATCTGCATGAACGTCACATTGCTGTTGGCGCCGCCCGAGCTCACCATCACCGGTACGCGCCCAGCTCCCGCCGCCGCGGCCGGCACCTGCACGTTCATCTGTTGCAGGCCAACGTAGCCGGGCGCGTTTCCGTACCAGGTGACGGCCATCGGCATCCCGCCGAGGCTGACCTGCGGCTGAACCGAAAGGTCGAGGCCCGTCATAAAAATCGACACCGGAGTCGGTTGGCCGTTCGTGGTGACGCTGAATGGGACCATCGTGAAGTTGGTGCCAAGCAGCATCGCCCCCGCGCCCATCCCGTTTCCGAGCACGCTAAATACGCCCGGCCCGGCCGCGCCCACCGTGACGGTTCCCGTTTGCGAACTGGTTCCGTCCGTCACTACATAGGTTGCTTTGCCGGCGGCCATCCCCATCGGCATCACGAAGTTGATCTGGCCCGGGGAGACGTATTGCAGCATCGCCCCGGAACCATTGATCTGCAGCGAGCAGCCTCCCAGCGTCAGCGGAAGCTGTCCCGCGCTCACCCACGTCCCTTGCATCGTCTGCGCGCAAAGATTTGCCCCGAAGATCGACGCGAACGAGCCTGGCGCGATCGGCGCCGACGGGTTGTAAGAGGCGCCGTTGACCGCCGTCATCATCTGCGCCGATAGGATTGCGCCGAGCGCTATCCACAGCGGGGTAAGTATGAAAAGTGTGCGCTTCATCGGAATCTCCCGTGACGATTTGAGATTGAAATTAATCCAAGCTTGCAGTTCGAAGGCCAAACAAGTCATGTCCATAACCGTCGAAATCTTTGGCCGGAGGGCACGGAAAAGGGGGATTGTGAGTGCCCATCCGTGCGCGTTCGCGACGCCGCTGCGTGAAATCGCGTCAGGGGCGCAGGACCGGACTCGAAGTCTTGCGGCTTTCCTCCCGGTTTTGTCGCACTCACCGCGACGCTTCCTTCGCCATCTCCCAGTGGTCGTTGGCCAGTTGCCGTGCTTGCTCCGACGCTCTTTCGAGCGACTTGGCCAGGGAGTCGCAATGATTGAAGGTCTGAACACCTCCCGGATACTTAGCGGAGTTCGGGCCGGTCTTCCGGTACAGTTCGGCTAATTCCTCGTGCTTGTTCGACTCGGCCGCGAACTTGTCGGCTTCCGCGTCGAAGTACTTCGCGATGCGCTCGTGGTCGGCCCTCGTTTTCGCCGAGGCGATCAGGCGCCGGACCTCCGTCTTGCTCAACTGCCTGCCACCCACCGCCTCCGGCGCCGAAAAAAGTGCCGGGGCAAAGACCGTGGCGGCGGCCAGAACCGTCACGCGAATGGTACATGAACTAAGGGAAATTGTCACGGTATTGCCGCCCTTTCGAGAGTCAATTCGTGGCGCGAGCGGCCACAACGTGGTTTCCGGCCATCGCAGTTGGGATGGTTCGCGTCATACGCTTATCGAAGACGCACGCAACGTTCCAGAAAAAGATGTTGATTTTGCGGAGGATCGGCTGTAGCTACCCATGGATGGCGCCTGAGAAGAGGCAACACGTGCCGCAAATCGTCCAGCGTCCACTGCGCGTCACGCTCAGCGCCCGCCGCGTCCGTCGTGCCCTGGTTCCCGCCTTGGCTACCCGGCTAGGCTCTGAAAGCGTCCACTGGGCTATTGCACCAGGCGCGCTCGACATCTCTCCCCACCGCACCACGCTAAAATAGCAACGTGGGCTTTCGCCGCCATACGGTGTGCTTTCTCTTCCTTGCGATTTCTTTCGCAACGGCGGCCCCGAACACCCCGCCCCAAGCCCAGACAACCGACCCTCTTTCCCGCGCCACCGACGAATTCAAAATCATCACCCGCGACGAGGGCATGCGCGCCGATAGCGCCACCACCACCACCCACCACGGCCCCAAACCCGCCTATCACGGCCGCGTCTACGAAAACTTCCGCAACGACATCCTCGACGCCATCCCCCACGAAATCAAGCAAAACAACCAGCAGAACGCCGTCCTCCACCGTAACCAGTTCGGCTTCAACCTCGGCGGCCCACTCATCATCCCCCACGTTCTGCCCAATAACAACTCCACCTTCTTCTCCATCTCCTACGAAGGCGTCCGCGAAAGCATCTCCCGCGCCTCGCTCCACACCATCCCCACGATGCTCGAACGCACCGGCAATTTCTCCAAAACCGTCGACCAGGCCGGCAACGTCATCCCTGTCTACGATCCCACCACCACCAGCACCAACCCCAACTACAACCCCGCTCTTCCGCTTTCCCTCACCAATCTTCAGTACAACCGCGACCCGTTCCCCGGCAACATCGTCCCGGCATCCCGCCTCTCGCCCCTCGCCCAAAAACAGCTCGGTTACTATCCCGCCCCCAACACCGACATCGGTCCCTTCTTCCAGAACAACTACTTCGTCAACGCCCCGGAAACCGACATCGCCGACGGCGTCATCGCTAACTTCGACCATTCCTTCGGCTCCAAGCACCGCCTCACATGGAACAGCACTTACTCCAACGGCTTCCTCGGCTCCGCCAAATACTTCAATAACATCGCCGATCCCGCCGCCCCGGACCAGACTTACGGCACCAAACGCGGCGAACTCGACTATATTTATTCCGCCAGCCCCGAAACTATTAATACCGCCGCCATCTTCGCCTCCTCCTCCACCTTCCAGGCCGGCGACGGAGGCGCGCCCTTCCCTCTTTACACCTTCGATAACTACCTCGCCATGGGCGCCGCCCATCCGAACTCCCACCGCGCCCGCAACCACTACCAGCTCCGCGACGGTCTCACCACCCGCAAGGGCAAACACTCACTTACCTTCGGCGCCCAGTACGACCAATTCCAGGTCAACACTTACTGGCCCGCCTATCCCGCCGGCGATTACCAGTTCTCCTACCCCATCACCAGCCTTCCCGGCATCGCCGATACAGGTTACTCCTTCGCCAGCTTCATGCTCGGCCTCGCCCAATACGGCAATAACACCATCGTCACCGCCCCCTCTTACTTCCGCGAATCCCGCCTCGCCTTCTCCTTTCGCGACCGCTACGAATGGACCAAGGACCTCACCGTCACCCTCGGCGCCACCGCCTATGACATGAGTCCCCGCACCGAAAAATACAACCGCCAGAGCGTCATCATCCCCTCCCTCATCGACCCCCTCAGCGGCACGCCCGGCGGCCTCGGTTTCGCCGGTGTCAACGGCGTCCCCGCCGGCCTCGGGCCCTCCGTCTACACCCTCGATCCCTCCCTCGGCATCGCCTGGAACGCCTTCGGCAGCTCCGCCACCATCGTTCGCGCCTCCTACAGCCGCTTCCACACCCAACTCCCGCTCTACAACGGCCAATTCGGCACCCAGGGCTTCAACGCCCGCCAGGCCCTCACCACCACCAACAGCCAACTCCAGCCCGCCCTCACTCTCGACGCCGGCTTCCCCGCCCTCCCCTTCACCCTTCCCAGCCTCGACCCCTCGTTTTCCAACGGCAACATCGCCGACTACATGAACCTCACCGGCGCCGTCCCCACTTACCAATCCGCCAGATTCTCCGTCGAGCGAGACCTGCCGCTGTCGATGGTTGTCACCGCTTCCCTCGCCTACACGGGCGCCCGCAACCTCTTCATCGGCTCCGCCGCCGCCAATCCCAACGCGGTGAATCCCTCCTACCTCACTTACGGCAACCAGCTCTACGACCTCGCCTTCCGCGAAACCCTCCAGCGCTTCCCCCAATACCCCGGCGTCAGCCTCGGCTCCATCTATCCGCAAGGCCGCTATCAGCGCGACGCCGCCGCCCTGCGCCTGGAAAAACGCGCCTCCTTCGGCCTCTCCTTTGTGCTGAACTACACTTACTCGCGCCAGTGGGACGATTACTCGGCGCCCTACGGCGAACAGGATTTCTTTAACTCCCGCAACAACTGGTCGCTCTCTTACTACAACCCGCCCCAGTACCTTCAACTTACTTGTATCTTCGAACTCCCCTTCGGCTCCAACAAACCACTGTTCAATTACTCCGGCTGGCGCAAGCCATTCATCGACGGCTGGTCCATCTCCAGTTCCGCCTACTGGAACGGAGGCACCCCGCTCGCCCTTCATCCCGAATACAACATCACCGGCGACGTCATCAACTCCCTCAACGTCAACACCGTCCCCGGTGTCAACCCCACCCTCGGCAACCCCACCGCCACCCTCTGGTTCAACCCCAACGCCTTCGCTCAGCCCAACAGCTTCACCATCGGCAACGCCTCCCCCACCAGCCCCACCCTCCTCGGCCCCGGCGTCGAGGACCTCGACATGAGCCTCATCAAACGCCTCCCGATCGGAAGCGAGGGCGCCTTCGAGTTCAGCGCCTCCGCTTTCAACTGCCTTAACCACGGCAACTGGAACACCCCCGACACCGGCATCGGCCCCCCCACCGCCCCCAACATCAACGCCGGACACATCATCGGTTCCTACGGCGGGCGCGTCATCCAACTGGGAATGAAGTTCAGCTTTTGATGCAATTCCGCCCCGCTCCACACCTCGCCCGCGGCCTCGCCCTCGCGGCCCTGCTCTTCCTCGCCACCCGCCCGCTTGCCGCCGCCGGCGCGCCGCCCGCCCCCTCCGTCCCTCCTCCGCTCCGCGTCCCCGTCTGGATCGAAGCCGACCACCCCCAGGATCCGCCCTTCGCCGTCCACTTTGAAGCCACCGTCAACGGCCACCCCGCGCGTATCGCCGCCACTCAGGGCCCCGCCAGCGACATCATCGTCCTCGTCGTCCTCGACGTCACCGGCGACATCTCCCTCGTCGATCCCGCCAAAAAAGCCCTCATCGATAACATCAACCGCCTGCCCGCCAACGCCTGGGCCGGCATCCTCAACGCTCAGGATGGTCTCCACGTCCTCGCCGACCCCGGGCCGCGGCGAAAACCCGCCATCGACGCCATCTCCGGCATTTCCACCAACGGCCTTCCCGGCCTCTTTGAAACCGTCGACTCCGCCCTCCACATCGCCGACGCCATGATGCGCACTTCGCCCGTCCGCGTCGCCGTCCTCTACGTCACCGACGGCAACATCTACCGCTACCGCGAGGACTACACCAACCCCGTCATCAATTCCAGCGACCCCCACGACCTCAGCCGCAAATTCCCCGAAGCCCTCATCATCGAAAAAGTCTCCAAACTCCAGACCACCCTTGCCTCGCTCGAAGCCCCACTCTTCGTCGCCCACCTCCACTACCGCCCCGACCGCCTCAATGAGGCCTACCAGAACGGCCTTACCACTCTCGCCAACGAAACCGCCGGGGAAGCCGATTTCGCCCGCTCCCCCACCGAAATCCCGGACTCGATCAACCACATGTTCAGCCGCATTCTCTCGGGCTGGACCCTCACCCTCAACCTTCCGCCCAAGACCCGGGAAAACTTAGAAGTCAAAATCACCGGCCACGCCGGAGACACCGAAGCCCGCCTCTCCTGGCGCTCCCGCTATGTCTGGAAACACAAGTAAAACGATATGATGAAGCACGTGCGCGCGCGCCTCCCCATCCTGATCCTCACCGCGGCCTGGCTCGCCACGCTCGTCGCGGTGATCTGGCAAACCCGCCAGACCTCGCTCGCCCGCAAGCAGGCCAGCGCCGCCGAACAGGCTCTGGCTTCGTCCCACAATCGGGCCCCGTCCCCCGCCGCCGCACCCGCACCCTCCGAATCCGCGGCCCCCGAGGAAGCCGAACACGAAGCCGAACGCGCCGCCGCCCAACGCGACGCCAAAACACGCGCCCTTCTTGCCCAGCGTGAAGCCGAAGTCCTATCGCTCCAGCAGCAACTTTCCGAGGCCCACATCGAAATCAACCGCCTCAACCTCCGCGTCAACTCTTTCGACGAGGACCAGCAAAAAGCCACAGAAGCGGCCAACACCCGCTTCAACACCGCCCAGTCCGACTGGCAGAAGCGCTTCGACGCCCTCAGCCACCAGGTCCAAACCGCGCAAGCCGACGCGGACACCGCCCGCGCCCGCACCCAGGCCATCGAGTCCGAACTCGACAAACAAGCCGCCAACCAGTCTGCCGGCCGCGCCAAACTCGAGCAGGCCCGCCGCCTGCTGTCTACCCTTCAAGACCTCAACCGCCGCCGCTCGACGTACCTCGACTCCGTCCTCCGCCGCTACCGCGACATCCTCAGCCAACTCAACGCCCTCGCCGGCGTCCTCAACTCCGCCCGCGACCAAAACTCCAACGTCGTCTCCAACGCCGCCCTCACCCGCCTCGATTCCACCATCTCCCTCGCCGAAGACGACATGCGCCAACTCTCCGACCTAAACTCCCGCGCCGCCCTCACCGAAAAACGGCTTAGCCAGATCCAGTAAGTTCCGGGCCGCGCCTACTTCCTCCCCGCAACGAAAAGCCGAGCACCACCACGCAGGCAACTGCGCCCGTCACCCATAGTGCTTCGCTCACACCGCGCATCAGCGCCTTTGCAGCAGCGCCCGGCAGCAATATCATCTCGGCCAGCCGTAAAACCAACGCGGATCCGGCTGCCCCGAATACGAACCGGTCTCCAATGAAAATCGACCGCGCCGCAATCGAAATAGCAATCAACGAAGCCCAGGCCAGGCCAAAGATGAGCAGACCATCGCGCCCGTGCGGTCCCGGCGAGGCTTCCGCGCGAAGTGTTGTGACCGATCTTGGCAAAGCTTCATAGATACAAACGACCAGCGCGAACGCAGCCGCCCGCCAGTCACCGAGCAGCCGCTTACCAGAGATTCCGCTCGCCATCAATACTTCCAACTCCGCAAATCCGCCCCCTTCGGCGCAGTCGCCTCCATGTGCCGCACCATCTTATCCACCGTGGTCCCGAACCAGTTCAGCCTCTCCAGCCGCGTCGCGCTCAGCCTCACGCCCTGATAACAGTGCGGCTGCCGCGGCCCGTACTCGAACGTCGCGTTCGCCGGAGGCATCAGCTTCGGATCCGCCAAAACCCCCTCCATCAAATGCACCGCATTATTCAAATACCACGTGTCCATGTCGCCCACCGCAAAATGCAGCTTTCCCGCCAGCTTCGGACCCAGCCTCGCCCAATCCCGCTTCACGATGTAACTCAAGTCCGAATGTTCCTTCCAGTAACTCGCCACGGACTTATCGATAACTCCCGTCTTCTTATCCCAAATCGGCTTCGGATACCCGTCCTCCCCCATCGGCCCGAACACCGCCTCCCAAATGTCGAACTGCTCGCCGGACCGGCTGTGCGTCCCCTCCACGAACGTGCGCCGGTTCTCCTGCTCCATCGTCGAATCCAGCCGCCCCGTGGTGTCTCTCTTCTCCGGAAGCGGCACACGCAAAAACGGCCCTACGCGGAAATACGCGCTCGGATCCTTGTAAATGTTCACCGTCCCGTATGCGCGAAAATCGATCGGGTCCGGGCAGCCCACCCACGCCCCGTTGATCTCGTCCGGATAAAACACCTGCTGCCCCAGCGCTTCCCAGCCTCCCGTCGACCCGCCAAACACCGCCCGCGCCCACCCCTGCCCGATCCCCCGGTACCGCCGCTCGATCTCCGGCAACAATTCCCGCATTAGCGCGTCCCCATACGGCCCCAGGTTCGCCGAGTTCACCGCATAGGAGTCGTCGAAATACGGATTCGGATGCAGCGGCATCACAATCAGCACGCGCGGCAGCCGACCGCTCGTCCAGTCCTGATACAGCTTCCAGCCCGCCTCCTGCTGCTCGCTCTCCCGGTCCACTTCCTCCGTTGTCCCATCGCCCGGCTGCTCGACCGCCGGTTCGCTCGCCTTTACTTGCTTGTCCGGCGGCGTCGTGCGGAAACCTGGAAAGAAGTGCCGGTGATAATGATCTTCCAGAATCAGCTCCGGATACCGCGCCTCCGGGTGCTCCGCCCATCCATCCGGCAGCAACACCACCGCGCCGATCTTCACCGGCTTCCCCCAGAACTTACTCAGCCGCTCGCTGGTAATCCACACATGCTTCACCCACTGGTTATCCGACGCATCCTCCGGCTTAGTAATCTTCCGCCAGTCGAGAAACGAATCGACTTCCGCTAACTCCTCCTCGAGCGGCGGCACCTTGTGGTTGAACGCAAGCCGCACCGTCCCCGACCCCGCTCCGTCCAGCCGCATCTTCACCACGCTGGTTAACAAATTCCCCGGCTTCACCTGCCAGTGCTGTCCCTCGCCCCGGTCCGGCGGTAACTTCACCACCTTCCCATTCTCGAGATGGTAAGTCTCATACATGTTCAGCACCGCCTGCACGTAATACTCCCCCGCCGGAACCTCGCGCAGCGACCGAAGCGGAAACCCCACCGCCGTCCCATCGATCCTCGCCGCCTCGCCGGGCTCCCAACCCTCCACATCCAGCCCGAACCCCTGCTGCGATTCGGTCCCCTCGGTCAATCCGAATCTCGGCTCCTGCTTCGCATCTCTCGACAGGATCAGCACAATATGCCCATCGAGCGGTCCCGCCGCTAAATCCTTCGGATACGTGATCTCAAACTCGAGCGGCGCCGCCACCGCCGCCCCCGCCAACACCCAAGCCGCCATCCAAGCCCACCGCATCATCAATCGCAATCCTCCCTGTTACAGAATCCTAGCGGATTTCCCAACTCTCCCGATCCGTTTCGTATATAATCCCCACATAACTCACGGCCCGGTCGCCGGATCGCTGGACCGTCCCGGCTCATTTTCAACCTTTTGAGGGGGTTTGTAATGCGCATTTCACTTCGCGTTCTCGTTATCGTTGTCGCAATTTCTTTCGCTTCCCACGCGCTCCTGCGCGCCCAGGCCGTCTCCGGCAGCATCATCGGCACCATCACCGACCAGGCCGGCGCCGCCATCGCGAACACCAAGGTCACCATCACGGACCGCGACCGCGGCACCGTCTTCGACACCTCCACCAACGAATCCGGCAACTACAGCCAAACCCACCTCCTCGCCGGCCACTACCGCGTCCGCGTCGAGGCCGCCGGCTTCACGCCCTACGAGGCCGACGCCGAAGTCCAGGTCGACGCCGACACCCGCGTGGACGCTAGCCTCAAAGTAGGCGAAGCGCAAACCACCGTCACCGTCACCAGCGAATCCCCATTGCTCAAAACCGACCGCTCCGACGTCAGCACCACCTTCACCTCTCACGAGGTCGAAGAGCTTCCCATCCTCGACCGCAACCTCACTTCCCTCCTCCTTGTCGTCCCCGGCGCCCAGCTCAACTCCTGGCAGCACGCCGCCAGCGAGAACCCGCAAGGCGGCTTCCAGATCAACGTCAATGGCCAGTTTTTCACCGCCAACGGCTTCTTCCTCGACGGCACCGAAAACGAATCCTCCATCCTCGGCATCGCCGTGATCAACCCGAACCTCGACTCCCTCCAGGACTTCAAAATCACCACCAGTAACTACGATGCCGAGTTCGGCTCCGTCTCCGGCGCTTTCTTGCAGGGCACCACCAAGAGCGGCACCAACCAGATCCACGGCACACTCTTTGAATACCTGCGCAATAACATCGCCAACGCGAGCGACCATTTCACCGGCCTCAACCAGCCGCTGCGTTGGAATCAGTTCGGCGGCTCCATCGGCGGACCCATCGTCAAGGACAAACTCTTCGCCTTCTTCGACTATCAGGGCACGCGCCGCATCGACGGCGGCTCGCTCATCACCACCGTCCCCACCGCCGCCGAACGCTCCGGCGACTTGCGCGGTCTCCTCGGCAACTACATCTGCGCCGATGGCTCCGTCTCCGCCTCCCGCTGCGCGAATCCCGCCATGGTCACCACCACCCAAAACACGCAGGTTCCCGCCCAGGCCGGCATGGTCTTCAACCCCAACTCCGGCGACCCCAACACCGGCAACGGCCGCCAGGTTTACTCCACCAACGGGCAAGTCAATGTCATCCCCGTCGCCACGCCCATGGCGAACATCCTCAAATACCTTCCCATGCCTAACTACGGCGCCGGCATTTATAACAACTACATCTCCGGCCAGTCGCAAGTCTTCAACGTCGACCAATACGACGGCCGCGTCGACTACACGATCTCCTCCAGCACTCACGTCTTCGGCCGCTACACCATCGCCGACTTCAACCGCTTCTCTCCCGGCGCCTTCGGCCTCGAAGCCGGCGGACCCTCCGCCTTCGGCTTCGCCGGCTCCGCGCTCGACCGCAATCAAAGCGCCGCCGCCGGCATCGACCACGCCTTCAGCCCCACCCTCATCGCCGAATTCCGCATGGGCTTCTACCGCTACCGCGTCCGCACCCAGCCCAACGGAGTCGGCACCACCCCCGCCACCGACGCCGGCCTCCCCGGCCTCAACACCGGCGCCACCGCCACCAGCGGCATGCCCGCCTTCTACGTCAACGGCAACGGCGGCTTCGATTTCGGCTACGCTCTCGGCGTCAACCAGTGCAACTGCCCGCTGAAGGAAACCGAAAACCAGTTCCAGTGGGTCAACATCTGGACCAAACAGACCGGCAACCACACCATCAAATGGGGCGCCGATCTTCGCCGCCTCCAGAACCAGCGCGTCCCCAGCGACAGCCATCGCTCCGGCGAAATCACTTTCAACGATAGCTCCACCGGCAGCCCCGAACTCGACGCCCTCGCCAACGGCAACGCCAGCACCGGCGCCGCGCTCGGCTCCTTCCTCCTCGGCCAACCCTCTAACTTCGCCCGTTATTTCACCCCGCCGGGACTCTATCCCGGCATACGCGAAACCCGCCTCTTCTTCTTCATCCAGGACACCTGGCGCATTACGCCCAAACTTACTCTCGACTACGGCCTCCGCTGGGAAGATTACTTACCCCAAACCGCCGCCCAGCCCGGTGGCGCCGGCAGCTTCGATCCCGCCACCGGCGACGTTCTCGCCGCCGGTATCGGCGCCGTGCCCTTGAACGTCGGCATCGTCCCTTACAACCTCGACTTCGCCCCCCGCCTCGGCATCGCCTACCAGGCGACCTCGAACACCGTCCTCCGCATGGGCTACGGCGTCAGTTACAATCCGGCCGGTCTCGGCTCCGTCTTCGGCCAGGGCTTCGATTACGATCCCCCCATCCTCCTGCCCCAATCCGTCAACCAGAACAGCCCGTACACACCAGCCTTCAACCTCCTCAACGGACCGCCCCCCATCCCTTCGCCCGTAATCCCGCCCAGCGGCCGCTATCCGCTCCCCGACGGCCTCAGCGTCTACTACTTCGTCAATCCGCTCAACTCCTACCGCATCCCCGAAGTCGAATTCTGGAACGCCACCATCCAGCACCAGTTCAGTTCCACCCTCGCCCTCGAGGTCGCCTACGTCGGCAACGCCGGCCGCCATTTGTACGAAAACCCCAACATGAACCAGGCCATCCCCGGCCCCGGCAGTTACGACTCCCGCCGGCCTTACTACAACCTGTACGGCCTGGAACAGCCCCTCTACGCCGTCTGTAACTGCGACACTTCAAATTACAACGCCATGCAGGTAAAGTTACAGAAACGCCTCTCCCACGGCCTCGATTTCTTACTCACTTACAGTTACTCGAAAGCCCTGGGCAACTCCGAAGGCGGTGGCGGCTGGGACAACAACTACAACATCGCCGCCAGCTACGGCCCCATGAGCTGGGACCACACCCAGGCCGTCACCATGACGCATAACTGGGATCTCCCCTTCGGCAAAGGCCAACACTTCGATTTCCACAACAACCGCGTCCTCGACGCGATCGCCGGCGGCTGGCGCTTCTCCGGCGTCACCACCATCCTCAGCGGCGCGCCCTTCAGCCCTTTCGTCGCCAATGCCCCGCTGCTCAACGCCGACTTCAACAGCGTCCGCGCCGATATCATCGGCAACCCCAACGTCAGCAACCCCAACGCCAACCTCTGGTTCAACCCCGCCGCGTTCACCGAGCCCCAACAGCCTTACCGCGACGGCACCGCGAGCCGCGACTCCCTCCGCGGCCCGGGCATGTTTGAAGCTAACTGGTCGCTGTCCAAGGAATTCTTCCTCACCGAAACCAAGGTCCTCGAACTGCGCTGGGAGACTTTCAACACCTTCAACTACACCAACCTCGCCAACCCGGCCAACACCATCGACGTCTCCGGCGCCGGCCAGATCACCGCGACCCAGACCCCGATGCGCGAGATGCAATTCGGTTTACACTTCTCTTTCTGACCATGACCATCTCTCGCCTGCTTCTCCCGCTCTGCGCCGCGCTGTCTTTCGCCGCCGCCGGCTCGCTCCCCACCGAGCCCGCCACGCCGCCGCCGGACGCACGCTACAAAGCCGACATCCTCGTCATTGTCGCCCACCCGGACGATGAAACCGAGATCGGCACGTATCTCGCCCGCGCCGTCTTCGACGAGCACAAGCGCGTCGCCGTCATCTTTGGCACCCGCGGCAACAGCGGCGGCAACTCGGTCGGCATGGAACAGGCCGCCGCCCTCGGCGCCGTCCGCGAAATCGAAGCCCGCCGCGCCCTCGCCACCCTCGGCATCTTCGACGTCTGGTTCCTCGGCGGACCCGACACGCCCAGCCAGGACGTCCTCAACTCGCTGGAAACCTGGAACCACGGAAACGCCCTCTGGCAGGCCGTTCGCCTCGTCCGCCTCACCCGGCCTTCCGTCATCCTGACCTGGCTTCCGCTCTACGCGGCGGGCGAAAACCACGGCGACCACCAGGCCGCCTCCGTCATCGCCACCGAAGCCTTCGACCTCGCCGGCGACCCCACCGTCTTCCCCGAACAAGTCGCCCCGCCCCGCAACCGCGACGACATCGGCAACCTCACCGAAGGCCTCCACCCCTGGCAGCCCGAAAAACTTTATTACTTCTCCGACGCCAACCATCACGACTTCATGGAAGGCAAAGGCCCCACTTACTCCAGCCTCGATAACTCACCCTCCCAGCACAAGTCCTACGCCGAGCTCGCCACCATCGAGATGAGTAAGCACCTCACTCAGGGCGACAGCGGCCAGATCGCCGCCAAGGCGCTGCGCGATCACAACTACAGCATCTTCGCCGACCCCAGCCGCCTCATCTTCGCCAAGTCCCACGTGCCCTCCGGAGTAACGGACGGCGTGTTCCAGGGCGTCGTGCCCGGCCCGATTCCCTTCGCCCCCGCGCCCGGCTACCACTCGCAACCCTCCCACGGCCTCACCGCCGAACTCGGCGGCCCTTGGGCCTTCTACAAGCTTTTCTGGGCCGCCCACGGCCTCGGCGACCCCACGTCCCTCCTCGCCACCCCCGAGGTCAACGTCAGCGCCGGCCAACCGCTCCACATCCCCGTGCTCATTCACAACAACACGAGCGACAACCTCCCGGTGACGCTAACTCTCGCGACCCCTGCCAACTGGCAAACCCACCGCGGCCCCGGCATCTACCCCGCCGCGCCAGCCGAAGACACGCCCGCCGAGCTCTTCCTCACCGCCCCGCCCACGACGCCCGAGGCCGTCTGGCAAACCATCACCATCAACCTGACCACCCCCGGCCACGCCCCTATCCACCTGCCCCTGCGCGTGAATCTTTCGCCGGGATCGATGCCGCAGTAAGGAGCACGAACACGCGGCTTTCCGGCCACGTACACTGATGGTATGACACGCGACGCGGCAGAAATCCTCCACGAGGCGCTGGCCCTTCCGCCAGAAGCCCGCGCGGTCCTGGTCGACTCGCTCATCGAAAGCCTCGACCCCACAACTGACTTGGCCGCCGAAGAAGCCTGGCAAGCGGAAGTTCTCCGCCGTCTCGCTGAAATTGACTCCGGAGCCGTTTCACTCCTCCCCTGGGACGAAGCCCGCCGCCGCCTCGCCGCACGTCTCAAGCGGTGACCCCTCAGTCCGTCCGGTTCCACCCCGAGGCCATTTCCGAAGCCGAGGCCGCCGTCGCGTGGTATAGCGACCGTAGCCCGCGCGCCGCGGAGATGTTCCTCCAGGAACTCGATCGCGCCATCAGCCAAACCGTCAACTCCCCCTCGCGCTTCCCGACGTACGCGGCAGACACTCGCCGGGTCAAACTGCGTAGATTCCCGTATCTGGTCGTCTTCCGACAAAGCGCAGATGGGATTGAAATCATCGCCGTCGCCCACGGCCACAGGCGGCCAAACTACTGGCGCGACCGCACCGCTTAACTTAGCCGCACGGCGCATTCCCGAACGACGACCCGACGGCGAGTTCCGCCCCTGCAACACCGTTCTCATCCGCCGTACATCAACCGCAGCCCGGCGCCCTTCGACAAACACCGCTACATACTCGCCGGAGATCCGTCTACCGTTCCGTCCGTCCACCACCCGGAAGAGTTCCATGGCCGGACGCCAAACTCGGGAGATCGCTTACCCCTCCTGCTCATAAATCTCCGCCTCCGTCACCCCCTCCGCTGCCCGCGTCTCCCCTGCTAACCCGCTCCGCTTCCGCGCCGAAAACATCGCCCCGCGCGCGGCCTGCCTCGGAGCGAACCGCCCCATCCCCGTCGGCGTGCTCATGTCCACATACACCGCTTCAATCCCGCCGCGCCGGAAGTAAGTCTCGTGCCAGAACCCCGTGCCCCCGTTGTCCTGCAAGAACGACCGCCACCACGTCAAGTGCGGCTCGGATCGCGCCCACGTTTCCAGCGCGTCGAAGTCCCGCCAGTATTGCCGCATCCCCACATGACGAAGCGAATACAGAACGCTCTCATGCAGCAGCAACCCGTCCGGCTTCGCCTCCACCGCCGCGGCAATCTTCGGCCCCATCCCCAGCAACGTCTTGAATCCCGTCCCGACGTTCACCCGCATCCCCAGGTAAATCACCACCAGGTCCGGATACCCGGAAAGGTCCACCGTCTCCCGCACCGGCCGCTTTTCCACGCCACCCTCCTTCCTCGCAGGATACACCCCACCCCGCATCTCTCCAACTTGCTACACTCGCCGCAGAGGGGTTCCCTGATGTCGCGCCGCATTCCCCTTCTCACCCTATCGCTCGCCCTGCTCTGCGCCGCAGCCCGCGCCCAGGGCCCGCTGCTCACCTGCCTTACCTCCGCCGTCCCCCTCACCGTTCGCGCCGAAGGCGTCACCGAACGCATCGGCGATATCGTCTTCCTCTGCTCCGGCGGCGCGCCCAACACCACGGTCACCGGCAACCTCACCATCTTCTTGAACGTCGCCATCACCAACCGCATCTCCGCCAACAACGCCGTCGACGCGCAACTCTACTACGACAACGGCGCCGGCCTCCAACTCGCCCCCGTCACCGGCTACCTCAACGGCCCCGCCGTCTCCTTCAACGGCGTCAACGTCCCGCTTTCGCCCACCGGCACGCTCACGCTCCGCCTGGAAAACATCCGCGCCAACGCCACCCAGGCCCCGTCCTCCGGCCTCATCACCGCCTCCCTCGCCGTCAACAGCGCGAACATTCTCCCCTTAAACCAAAGCACGCTCACCGTCGCCCAAACTTCGCCCAGCCTCTTCGATGGCTTCTCGAATCGTCTCATCTGCTCCCAACTCGGCTCGCCTGTTCCCAACGACACAACTTCTTTCGCCGCCTTCCTCGCCGCCAAAACCACCTTCGCCTCCACCCGCCTCACCGAAGGCTTCGCCAGCGCTCTCGAACCGCTCTCGAATCAAGCTAACTTCCACGCCGACTCCGGCGAGCGCATTCTCATTTCTTACTACGGCTTCCCGGCCGGCGCGCGCCTGTTCGTCCCCACCGTCGTCGCCGGCTCGGACGCACTTACTCCCACCGCCGGCGGCGACCTCGGCGTCCCCGCCAATGGCGGAACATACGCCCCAACCACTGGCGGTTCTCTGCTCCTCTCCGTCGTCCAGGGCGCTGACTCCACCGGCGCCGGCGGCAAACCCGTCTACCAGCCCGGCCCCATCGGCTCCAACCCCGTCAACCTCGACGGCATCACCGAAGTGATACTTACTTCCGGCACCGGCAGCATCACTTACGAAGTCGTCGACGCAAGCTCCTTCCTCCAGGAGTCCGCCCAGTTTCCCACTTTCCTCGGCCTTCCCGCATTCTCGGTCAACGGCGTCGTTCAAACCACCGAAAACGTCACCATCGCCCCCGTCTCCTCCACGCCGCAAGCCAGCCCCACCGCACCCATCCCGCGCTTCGTCGCCACCAATCCGCCGCCCGACTGCTCCATCATCGGCGACTGCGGCGCCTCTTACTATCCCAAACCTTCCGTCCTGCCCGCCTCGCTCTCCTTCAATGCTGTCGCCGGAGGAAAACTTCAGTCTCACTACGTCCACATCGGGAACTCCGGCGGTGGCCTGCTCGAATGGACGGCTTCCGTCCAATACCCCGCTAACTCGCCCCAGAACTGGCTCAGCGTGTCGCCGGACTCGGGCATCGGCGCCACCAATACCTTCGCTTACTTCGATCCTTCCCAACTTACTCCAGGCAACTTCACCGCCACCATCGTCATCTCCTCCGGCCTGACCGGAAGCCAGACGCAGATCCCGGTCAACGCCTCCATTTCCGCGCCCCCAACACCACCCCCGCCCGCCATCGCCGGCGTCACCAACGCCGCCTCCTCTCTTACCACCACCCTCGTCGCCGGCTCTCTCGCTACCGTCTACGGTACAAACCTGGGCGGCAGCCAGCTCTCCGTCCTCTTCAACAACCAGCCCGCAACAGTGATCTACCAGGGCCCCACCCAACTCAACCTCATCGTCCCCAGCGCCCTCACTGGACTTACCTCCGCCCAACTTACAATCTCGGCCAACGGTGTCACCAGCACACCCTTTACCGTGAAGCTGTCCACCTTCGCGCCCGCCGTCTTCCCCGGAGCCATCCTGAACCAGGACTCGACGCCCAACGGCCCGCACAACCCCGCCGCCCTCGGCAGCGTCCTCCAGATCTTCCTCACCGGCGCCGGCAACGAAACCCTCACGGCCACGCTCACCGGCCAGCCCGCCGGAATCGAATACTTCGGCCCCGCGCCCGGCATCGACGGCCTCCAGCAGTTGAACGTAAACCTGCCCCTGCTGCTTCCGGTGGAATCCCCCGCCCTAACCGGCCCGCAAATGCTCACGATCTGCGGCTCGGGAACCGAGTGGTTCACTGTCTGTTTCGGATCGAGCGTCTACGTGAAGTAAGTGAACTCAGCCGCGCGGCGAAGCCGTGCTCTGCCGCACCAGTAACTGCGGCGCAAAGACCTTTACGGCGCTAAGCTTCTCCGGGGACGGATCCTCCATGCCCGCCAGCAGCAACCGCGCCGCCATCCGCCCCATCTCCGACCGCGGCCAATCCACCGTCGTAAGAAATGGGTTCGGATTGTGCGGCCCCTCGATATTGCCCGACCCCACGATCGACATGTCGCCCGGCACGTCCAGCCCCGCGTCCCGGCACGCGTATAACGCCCCGATCGCCGCCGGGTCGTTCGCCGTGTAAACCGCCGTCGGTTTCGGACTCCTACTCAGTATCTTCTTCATCGCCGTATAGCCGCCGTCGATGTCGAAGTTACTCCGCGCCAGCCACGTTCGCCGCACCTCGAGCCCCGCCTCGCGCACCTCCGCGAAGTAACCCCGCCGCCGCAGATGCGCCGGACTCAGGTTCGGCCCGCCAATGTAACCCACCCGCCGGTGTCCCAGCCCGATCAGATACTTCGTCGCAATTCGCCCGACCTTGTGATCGTCCGTTCGCACGCTCGCAAAATCATATCCGGGAAAGAACCGGTCCACAAGAACGAACGGCGTCTCCTTCTGCCGCAATTCGTGGAGAATTCCCGGCGAGTAGATCCCCTGCGTGCTCGCCACGATCAGTCCTTCCACGCGGCTCGAAGACAGCATCCCGATCTCGGAGGTCTCGCGCGCCGCCTGCGCCCGCGAGTGGCACAGCAATATATCGTATCCCGATCTTTCCAGCACCTCCTCGACCCCGGTCGTGATCTCGGCGAAGAACGAATGCGCGATGTCGGGAATCACCACGCCCACGATCATGCTCCGCCTCTTCACCAGGCTCTGCGCCCAGCGGTTCGGGTGATACCCCATCGCCGTCGCGCACTCCAGCACCCTCTTCCGCGTCGCCTCGTTCACGTCCTGCCGCGAGTTGAGCGACCGCGACACCGTCATCGGCGACAGCCCAAGCTTCGCCGCGATGTCGACAATCGTCACCGGACGCTTCCGGCGCTTCGTATTCATGGCTCTAGCCCTGGGCAAAACCGCTGCTGATAAGCCGCCTGCACTGCAACATTATAGTCCCATTTTCCCCAAATTTGTTCTGCTCGTTGGTAGCGTTACCGAGAACGCTATCACCCGGCGTTTCCCGCATCGCTTTCCCGCCTCCGTGATACATTGACCCCCATGCGACCCCTGCAAATCGCCGACCTCCGCGCCACCACCGTCACCGTCCCCCTCGAAGCCCCGCTCCGCCACGCCAACGGCTGCCACTGGGGAAGGTTCGTCCGAACCATCGTCGAGGTCGAAACAAATGACGGCCGAATTGGTTTGGGCGAGATGGGCGGCGGCGGCGAATCCGCCGAAGCCGTGTTCCGCGGCCTGCGCAGCGACTTAGTCGGCCACGACCCCGCCCGCATCGAGGAGTTACGCTTCCTCATCTCAAACCCCACCGCGTCTCTATATAACAACCGCACGCAGGTGATGGCCGCCATCGAGTTCGCCTGCCTCGACTTACTCGGCCAGGCCTGGGGCGTGCCGGTGTCCGAAATCCTCGGCGGCCGCCTCCGCGACCGAGTGCCCTTCGCCTCCTACTGCTTCTTCCGCTACGGCGACCCGAAGACCGGCGCGGGCGAAGTCCGCACCATCCATCAGGTAGTCGCCAACGCGCGGGCGCTCAAGGCCAAGTACGGCTTCACCACCCACAAGGTCAAGGCCGGCGTATTCCATCCCGATTACGAACTCGAAGTCTACCGCGCCGTAGCGCACGAGTTTCCCAAGGATCGCGTGCGTTTCGACCCGAACGGAGTTTGGTCTACCGAAGACGCCATCCACTTCGGCCAGGGCATTGAAGGCCTCAACAACGACTATCTCGAAGATCCCGTCTTCGGGCTGAACGGCATGAGGCGCACGCGCGAAAAGGTGCGCGTGCCACTGGCGACAAACACCGTGGTCGTGAACTTCGAACAACTCGCCGCCAACGCACTCGACACCGCGGTGGACGTCATCCTGCTCGACACGACGTTCTGGGGCGGCATACGCCCATGCGTGAAGGCCGCCGGCGTTTGCGAGACGTTCCAACTCGGCGTGGCCGTGCACTCCTCCGGCGAGTTAGGCATCCAGTTGAGCACCATGCTGCACCTCGGGGCGGTGATTCCGAATCTGAGCTTCGCCGCCGACGCGCACTATCATCACCTCACGGACGACATCATCGAAGGCGGCCTGATGAAGTACGAGGGCGGCTCGATCGCCGTGCCCACCGGCCCCGGCCTCGGCGTCGCGCTCGACCGCGAAAAGCTGCGGCAGTACGCCGAGTTATACCGCGAGTTAGGCAACTATCCCTACGACCGCGATCCTCTTCGTCCCGGTTGGGCCGCGCTGGTGCCGAACGACCGTTGGGCCGATCCGAACGACGGCCGCTGGCCGGAGATGAAGCGATGAAGCCGTTGTTCGCGCTGCTCGCCTGCGCCGTGCTCGCGCAGGCCGGGACAGGCCGCGCCGCGTGGCTGCGATATGCGCCGCTCGACGAAACGGCCCGCGCCGGGTACCGCGAGTTGCCTGCCGTCGTGGTACCGCTCGGCAGCGAACCGGAGATTGCAAGCGCGCAAGCGGAGTGGATTCGGGGCGTGCGAGGGATGCTCGGCCGCGTGCCGCGCATCGAACGGGCATTGCCGAATGAAGACGCGGTGGTCCTGCGTCTCGATGGAACGCTCGGGCCCGGCGCGTATACACTGCACGACACGGCAGCCAACGGCCATCGCGTGCTGTTGGTCGCGGGCGGCGACGGAAGCGGCGTGCTCTACGGCGTGTTCGATCTGCTGCGGCGCATGGCGCTCGGCGAGCCGATCCGGGGCATTGATGAAACGCATCGCCCTTACGAGCCGATCCGCTGGGTGAATCAATGGGACAACCTCGACGGCTCGATCGAACGCGGCTACGGCGGGCGCTCGATCTTCTTCGACGGCGGTAATGTCGCCTCGGATCTGACACGAGTCGGCGAATACGCGCGGCTGCTGGCTTCGATCGGCGTGAATGCGTGCGCCATTAACAACGTAAACGCGAATCCGCGCGTGCTCGCGCCGGACTTTCTTCCCCAACTCGCTCGCGTCGCGGCGGCGATGCGTCCTTGGGGCGTGAAGTTAGTCGTGTCGGTGGACTTCGCCAGCCCGAAGACACGGGGCGGCCTCGATACGTTCGATCCGCTCGATGCGCGTGTCGCCGCCTGGTGGAAGGCCAAGGCCGATGAAGTCTATCGCGCTGTGCCGGACTTAGCGGGGTTCCTGCTAAAAGCGGATTCCGAGGGCCGCGCCGGCCCTTCCACTTACGGCCGCACGCACGCGGACGCTGCGAACGTGCTTGCGCGAACACTCGCCCCGCACGGAGGCGTTCTCGTCTACCGCGCCTTCGTCTACAACCATCACGCGGACTGGCGGGACCTCAAAGCCGACCGCGCCAGGGCCGCGTACGGCAACTTTCATCCGCTCGACGGGAAGTTCGACTCGAATGTCGTGCTGCAAATCAAGCACGGGCCGATCGACTTTCAGACGCGCGAACCGGCCTCCCCGCTGCTCGCGGGCCTGGCCCACACCAACGAAGCGATGGAAGTGCAGATCACGCAGGAGTACACGGGCCAGCAGAGGCACATGGTCTTCCTGGGATCGATGTGGAAGCAGGTGCTCGACTTCGAAATGGGCTGGCCGAATACCGAAACAAAAGTGAAGGACCTTGTTTCGGGCCACGCGACGCACCGGCCGCTGGGAGGAATGGTCGGGGTGGCGAACGTCGGCCGGGACGAGAACTGGCTTGGGTCCGACCTCGCCATGGCGAACCTTTACGCCTTCGGGCGGCTGGCCTGGAACCCGGATCTGCCCGTCGAGCGGATTGCCGATGAGTGGTCGCGGATGACGTTCGGCAGCGACGGGCGCGTGTGGGGCACGGTGGCGGATCTGCTGCTCGCCTCCTGGCGGACCTATGAGCGGTACACGGGTCCGCTGGGCGCCGGAACGCTAACCGACATTCTCCACACCCACTACGGCCCGGACGCCGATTCGAGCGAGCGGAACGGCTGGGGCCAATGGCACCGGGCGGACCACGAAGGGATGGGCATGGACCGGACCGTGGCGACGGGAACGGGTTATACGGCGCAATACCCGAAGAAGGTGGCCGCGATGTACGAGTCACTTACTACGTGCCCGGATAACTTACTCTTGTTCTTCCATCACGTGCCATACACTTACAAGCTCCATTCGGGCGAGACGATGATCCAGTATGTGTACGACGTGCATTACCAGGGCGCGGCGGAGGCCGAGGAGTTCGCCCGGCGCTGGCGTCTGTTGCGCGGGCTCGTTGATGAGGACCGCTGGGAGCGCGTGCAGACGCAGTTGGATTACCAGGCGGGCCACGCCGCGGTATGGCGGGACGACCTCAACGCGTGGTTCTTGCGGATATCAGGCGTCCCTGACGCGCGCGGGCGGATCGGGCATCAACCCGCACGCATCGAGGCGGAGGCGATGACGCTCGAAGGCTACACGCCGGTGGAGATCCACCCGGCGGAGGCGGCCTCGGGCGGCAAAGCCGTAGAGTGCGCGAGGGCCGTCTGCCGCGCGAGTTTCCGCTACACCGGCGACGCAGGCTGGCGCACCGTGCGCGTCCAGTATTTCGACGAAAACGACGGCGCCTCCACTTACCGGCTCCTGGTAAATGGCCAGCAAGTCGACGCCTGGACCGCCGATCTGTGGCTGCCCTCAAAGCAGCCCGATGCCAACACCAGCACGCGCCGCAGCGTCCGCGGCCTCGCGCTGCGCCCCGGCGACGAGATCACGGTCGAAGGCCATCCCGACGCGGGCGAGCGCGCCGTGTTGGACTATGTCGAGGTTGTGCGGTAGCGCCCGCTCAATGACTCAAAGCCCAGACGTAAGCGGTGAGCGCCGATAATTGCTCGGGAGTAAGTTGCGCCCCGCCCATGGGTGGCATGGGGCTGCGATATTGTTTCGGGTGCGCCACCCCTTCCTGGATCGCCTTCTCGATTCCTGCATAACTCCCGTCGCTCCACATCCACTTTTTGGATGTGAGGTCCGGGCCGAGCGGCGAACCTTTCCCGCTCACGCCATGGCATCCGACGCAGCCTGCCCCACCGGCCTGTCCGTGGTAGATGCGATCGCCAAAGGCAACCATCGCCGCGGTCGCGCCGCCCGGAACGGGTAGCTTGCGCGCCGCCGCGCCGGCGTCAGGGTTGGTTCCCTCGGGCGGTTGCGCGGCAGCCTGCACGATCTCGCCCGCTGGAGCCGTAAGAGGCGGGCATGGCGTGACAGCCGGGCGGCCGTTGACGGCGCCGCCCTTGTACACAATTCGATAGATCCGGCCGCGTATGTCGTCGGAGACATACATCGCCCCATCCGGCCCCACCGCGAGTCCGGAAGGACGATGCAGAGCGCCTTCCGGCGTCTTCACCGGTCCCGCGAACTCATCGGCGAATATCTCGCAACCGCCCGCTGCCTTCGCGCCATTGAGCGGCTGAAAGACGACGTTATATCCGCTCTGCGGGTACGGCGCGCGGTCCCACGAGCCGTGATACGCGATGAAGACGCCGCTGCGATAACGCGCCGGAAACTGCTCCTTGTCGTACCGCACCATGCCGTTGGGCGCCCAGTGAGCGGGAAATGCGGCCACCGGCGGGATCTTATTCGCGCACACGGCGGCCTTCTTTCCGCCATCGCCGCCGTACTCCGGCGCAAGAACGAGCTTTTGCTGCCCGGCGTCGTAATAGCACTCGGGCCAGCCATAATCACCGCCCTGCTTCAACAGCAGCAACTCTTCGGCCGGCAGCGTCGCTTCCTCCTCGGGCTTGTAGAGTGCCGGCCAGTTCGCGTGAAGTTGGTCCCGTCCCTGTTGCGTTGCAAAGAGCCTGCCGCCGGAGTCAAACGCGAAGCCCTCTGCGTTGCGTATGCCCGTCGAGTACCGCCCGGCCGGCGAGAATTTCTGGTTCGTCTTATTCGCGTCATAACGCCAGACGCCGCCGCGCGTTTCCAGTTCCTTGCAAGGCTTTAAGCCGGGCGAATGGAGCTGGCGGTTCTGCGCCTGGCACGCGTTGGTCGCCGTCGCCACATCGACATACATTATGCCGTTCGAGCCGATGATGAACGGGTGCATCGGATGATCGCCGCCCAAGGGCAGCCCCGAGACGATCGTTTCCGGTGCTCCGTTGGGAACGACGGCCCCCGCGGGAAGCGCATAGCGCACAATCCGGTCGTTGACTTCCGCGTAAATCCAATTCTTGTAAATGGCAATGCCTGTTCCGCCCGCCGAGCCGGTCTGAACGGTCCCGCCGAACCGCTGAATGCTGTCCGCTTTCCCGCTCCCTGTGGTGTCTCGCAATGCAACCAGGAATCCGCCGGGCTTGGGAGTGTCGTTTCCGTAGTAACGCCCCGACCATGTGTTCACGTACACCACCCCGTTCGCGCCTACAACTAAGTGACGGGCGTGGCCGATGTCGTCGGCAAATATGGTTCCGCAAAATCCCGCGGGTAAGGCCAACTTCGTATCGTCGCCCGGGCACTCCTCGGCGTGTGCCGAGACCAGCGTGCCGAGCACGAAGAACACGGCCCCGCACAAAGAAATTCGATTCATGGAAAACATTCGCATTGATTCCTTAGGAAAACTAACTCCTCTACAGCGGCATGATAACTGCTTCTTGCTTGGAGATCGTCTCCAACATACTCGTTCCGACGCGCAGGTGCTGATCGACTAACCGTTTGGGCGTGTGCGCCATCCACTCCGCCAGCGAGATGTCTTCGTAGACCGGGCTCCGGAAGATCTCCAAAAACACGAGGTCGGTGTCGCCTGTGTTCTCGATGTAGTGCGGGTTCGACTGCAGGATGTATCCGACGTCGCCTTCCTGGAAGTCCATGGTCCTGGCGTCGCTGGCTGCGATAAAGACCGTCATGCGGCCTTTGCCGCTGATGTAGTATTGCCACTCGTCCGAGTTCGGATGCCAGTGCAGTTCTCTTAGTCCGCCGGGCTTCAACCGCACGATAGCGGCCGAGATCGGCGTCACCGGGAAGTTTTGCGAATCGACGATCTTCACTTCCCCGCCCCGCGTCACCTTCGTCGGCTTCATTTGACTGGTCTTGAAATCGAAGCGTTGGGGAACGGCGCCGGTTCCGCCTGCCGCGTGCGCTTGTTCGGAGCTCAGTTCCTCCGGCAGCGCGGCCTGAAAAATGAACAGCTCCTTTTTCGGGACCTGGTGGAATGTGGATGCCGGAACGCCGAAGTTCTTGGCGAGCACGCCGGGCGGCGTGTGAGCCAGCCAGTCCGTAATCAGGAACGTGTGGAACTCATCGAAGCCGCCGTTGTCGAAGGCAAGCAGGAACCGGCAGCCGTCCGGGCCGAGCCCTTGAATCGAGTGTGGGATGCCCTTCGGGAAGAGCCACAGGTCGCCTTCGCTCACGTCGCTGACGAAGCTACGGCCCTGCTGATCCACCGCCGTGATGCGCGCGTTGCCGTACAGCATGATGGCCCATTCGGCCTCGACGTGCCAGTGCAACTCGCGGACGCCCCCCGCCGTCAGCCGCATTTCGACGCCGGCGATGGTCTTCGAGATCGGCAGTTCCCGCATGGTTACCTGCCGCGTCCACCCTCCGTTCTCGATCCGTTTGCGGGACAGCCCGAAGGAATACTTGAACGGAGCCACGGTGCCGTGGTCGGTCTCCGGCGGCCAGACCGAGTCAGGATTCGCCGCGTCGAGCCCGGCGTTCTTCGGCCCCGGCTCGGTTTCATTCGGCAAGTGATGATCCGGCGAACGGACCGGCGCGGTGGCCGCCTCCTGCGCCGATACGGCGGCGACGGCGGCCGCGGCTGTCAAAGCCGCCGAACCCGTCTGCAAAAGTCCCCGGCGCGTGATCGGCCCGCTCTGGTTTGGTTCCCCCATGGAGTCCTTCCTTTCCCTTTTCGATTCTTTCCACGTTACCGTAATCGCGGGCCGGGGAGATTGGCGGCGCCGTCGCGGTAGGATTACAAGTGAGACTCGAATCGCAGCACCGCTGTCAAGCAACGGCGCTGACGGCACCGGGGGGCACTCCATGCGGCGACTGACAACATGGCTGGCACTCTCAATATCCGTGAAGCTCTTTGCCGGCGACGCTCGTGCTCCCAGGCCGCACTCCCCGGTTCTATTCGAACAAAATCAAGGTCAGTCACCGCCCGATGTCGCCTTCATCGCCCGCGCCGGCGCCGCGCGCATTTTTCTCGCTCACAACGGCTCTCTGCAGGTTGTAGGTCCCAACGAAACTGTCCGTTTTGATTTAACCGGCAGCCACCCGTCCCCTCCGGTAGGGCGTCATCGAGCGGCGGCTAAATCCAACTACCTGATCGGCGCGGACCCAGCCCGCTGGCGCACCGGCATTCCCAATTTCGAAGAGGTTCGCTATCCGCACGCCTACCCGCGAATCGATCTGGTCTGGCACGCCAGGGGGCGGGAAATCGAACATGATTTTGAGATAGCGCCGGGAGGCGATCCCCAGCGCATCAGGTTCACCGTTACGGGCGATCGTCCCGTGATCACCGCCGGCGGAGATTTGAGTGTAGGTGATGTCCGGATGCTCAGGCCACGCGCCTATCAGGGCGCCAAACAGATCGCGTGCCGCTACGTCCTCCACGGCAGCCGCATCGGCTTCCGGCTTGGCCCCTACAATCGGTCGGAGCCATTGACCATCGATCCGGTCTTGAGCTTTTCCACCTTCCTCGGCGGAGACCAGAACGACGGAGCCACGTCGGTCGCGCTCGACCGCGAGGGGAACATTCTTGTTGCGGGTCTGACGGCCTCTTCGGACTTTCCCGTCTCGACGAACGCATTTCAGTCCACATTATTGGGCGGCGATAGTTGTGGACTGGGTTCTCCTTACCCGTGCCCGGACATTTTCGTCAGTAAGTTCAGCAACGACGGCGCCACGCTTCTCTATTCAACTTTTCTCGGCGGTAGCGGACAGAACAGCCTGGTGGGCATGGCGCTGGATGCGGCGGGCAATATCTATCTTGCCGGAACCCCCGGTTCCTCCGATTTCCCGAAACTTACGCCCCTGCCTGGCACAACGGGTATGGCGCTCGGCTACTTTGCCGCCAAACTGAGCGCCGACGGCACTTCGCTGATCTACTCTACGATGCTGCCGCGCTACGCGCCGCAAGACTTCCTCACGGCGCTGGCAGTGGACACTTCCGGTTCTGTCTACGTAACTGGAGCCAGCTCAGGGGGGCTTCCCCTCGTGAATCCGTTTCAGAGCACCATCAGCAAGCCGCAGGTGTTCAAAACGAACGATTCTGCCACGACTTGGCAAGGACTAGGGAACGGGCTCCGGAGGGACCTGGTCAACGCCATTACTGTAGACCCCAGCAATCCTCAAACCCTCTATCTGGGAATGTGGCAGGGTCTCTACAAGAGCACGGATGGCGGCGCCGATTGGACCACGCTGCTCGAAGGTACTCCGCCGCAGGCTCCTTACCCCAGTACCCAGCTTGATCCTTCCTCGATTGTCGTCGACCCTTCGAATTCCCAAACCATCTATCTCGTCACAGGAATCAATGGGATCTACAAGAGCACAGACGGCGGAGCGACATGGTCCCCGGCCTGGACCGGCGCCAGCAGGTTTACCGTCATGATTGCGATCGATCCTTCGAATACGCAGATTCTCTATGCGGTAACGGGAGAGGGCTTGTACAAGAGTACCGACGGCGCAGCCACATGGAACCCAACATCGTTGACGGCGGCGCCGTCTCCAGCCCAGCCTTATCCCGTTCACAACGTCGTTATCGACCACTCTACTCCCACAACCATCTACGCCGGAACAGCCAACGGGGTCATGAAGAGCTTAGATGGAGGGATTACATTTACGGCTATGACCAACGGCTTCACAGCGACCACCGATATTTCGAACCTGGTCATTGATCCAGTTAACCCTGAGGTGCTCTATGCAAACACCCCCATCACCTTCCCGCCCTACCTTACCACCGATGGCGGCGCCCACTGGACCCAAGGTCAATGGCCGCCGCCTGCCGGCTACGTAATGTCGTTTCTCATTGATCCCCTTGTTCACACCACCGTTTGGGCTGCGACGAGCAACGAACTGCTGGTGAGCCGCGACGAGGGCGCCACCTGGACCGCACCTCCTACCGCTCTGGCCTACTACGGCGTTCAGCAATTAGCGGGTAGCTCCGACGGGTCGATCTACGCAATCGCGAGTAACTTCAACCCCGATGCTTTCGCGCTCAAACTGGATCCCACCGGATCAAAGATCCTCTACTCGACTTATCTCGGTGGCACCGGCCCGGACTTAGGGCAGAGCATCGCCGTAGACAGCGCGGGACGCGCATACATCACTGGTTTCACTTCCTCTTTCGACTTTCCCGTCGCGAATCCACTGCAAGCTCACGACGCCGGCATGAAAGATGCGTTCGTTTCCGTGCTCGATCCCACCGGCTCCCATCTGCTCTGGTCCACGTATCTCGGAGGTACGAATGACGACGTTCCGTGGGCGATCGCCGTCGACCCCGCGGACAACGTACATTTGGCTGGTTCGACGTCTTCGCCCGACTTTCCGCTTTGGCATGCGTCGGAGCCGGCTTTCCCCGGCAACCCAGCCGCTGCGAACTCGACCGGGTTCGCCACAAAGCTCAAAAGCGATGGCTCCGGGCTGATTTTCTCCACCTATGTCGGCGGAAGCTCTGGGGATGGAGCGCAAGCCGTCGCCACCGATCCCGCGGGTAACACGTATGTTGCCGGCGACACGATCTCCAAGGATTTCCCAACGCTGAATCCGATCCAGCCGTCGCTCACCGGAATTTCGAATGTCTTTGCCGCCGCCTGGAACGGCCAGACCGGCGCCCTGCAATACGCGACTTACCTCGGTGGCAGCGGACTGGACAGAGCATCTGCTATCGCGGCGGATCCGGCAGGCAACGCGTATATCGCGGGCTCGACAACCTCATCGGATTTTCCCGTAAAATACCCGTTCCAATCTACTTACGGCGGCCTTACGGACGCTTTTCTGGCCAAGATCGCCTCGCAGACCGCCGGGCCCGGCATTACTCTCGGAGGAATCATCAGTGCCGCCGGCGCCGAATCCGTCGTCTCACCCGGCGAGCTCATCAGCATCTTCGGGTACGCTCTCGCGCTCGTACCTGCCTCGGCCGGCTCGCCTCCGCTGCCGTTAAAGCTCTCCGACGTGACAGTCAAGATAAACGGCGTTCCGGCGCCGTTATTGTATGTCTCGCCGCTCCAGATCAATGCCCAGGTCCCGTTTGAAACCTCGACCGGAACGGCCACGGTTCAAGTAACCTCCACCGCCGGGACGGCTTCGTTACCCTTACAAGTCGCACTTACCGCTCCTGCCATCTTTACCTTAAACTCCACTATCAGCGGTCCCGGAGCCATCGAACATGGCGTCACAGGGCAGTTAGTAACCGATACCAACCCTGCTTCCCGCGGAGAGATCGTTTCCGTCTACTGCACCGGTTTGGGCGCCGTAAACCCGGCCGTGGCTACGGGCGCCCCTGCGCCGGTCCCGCCCTCGCGCGCGGTTTCTCCGGTGTCGGTAAATATCGGCGGTTCGCCCGCCGAGGTTACTTACGCCGGCGTGGCGCCCGGATTCGCGGGACTCTACCAGGTCAACGTACAAGTTCCGGTAACCACCCCGCCCGGCGCTCAAGACCTTCAGATTTCGACTGGTGGAGCTACCAGCAATACCGTCACGATCGCAGTCCATTAACTGCCAAGCAACTGGGCAACGGATCCCGGCAGACCGTACGGCGGTCCGGCTGGAGAAGGCGTTTAGAAGTAGCGAAGGGACGTGGCGGCGGATGGAGCTTGCTCACGACCTGGCGCAGAGGTAGGCGCGGAGCATACCGTTACGCCGGCACACACAGAGCCGGCGGACTGAGGTTTTGCGCAGCCTGCGGCACGGCCTATGATTCGTTGCCGCGCCTGAACTCGGCGTCCAAAATGTGTTCCAACTGCCGGCGCAGATCATCCAGGCGGCTACTGGCCAGACCCCAGAGCAGAGCCATGTCCAGGTCGAATTATGCGTGGACCAACCGATTACGCAACGAGATGTGGCCGGGCCACGGGACCTCCGGGTACTTGGATTGAAAGGCCTTCGAGAGGGATACCGCGGCCTCGCCCAGAATGACCAACCGATGAAATACGAAGGATTGTTGCATACGGTCGGCGAGGAATTTCTCCTGGCTAGTCTGCGAGACAAACTCTTTCAACTCGGCGATCGCCTGAAGGGCCTCGCGCAGGAAAGCGGCCTCACGCCGCATATATCACGAGTGCGTCGCGAAGGGCTCCGGGCTTAATCCAGGGCTTTAACGACCGTTTAGTCCCGAGGTCGATCCTCCGTCCGAAGATCCGCGTCAATTCTTCCTCGAGTTCAAAGAACTCCCACCCGATCGAGGCGTCCGGCTCGAACTCGACCATGATGTCTATGTCCGAGTCGGGACGCAACTCGCCCCGGGCAGCCGATCCAAAAATCGCCATCTCCCGAACGTGATATCGGCGGCAGAGATCGGCGATCTTTTCCAATGGAATCTCGATGCCAGACGCTAGAGTCATGGAACTCTGCCCCCATTATGCTCGATTCGGGCATCGAGCGTCATGGGGTTTCGCGATTTGTAGTTCCAGTACCGGAACAAGACCGGCAGAATGAGGAAACATCTACGGCGCACCGGGGTCACCGGTTCGGGCGCGGACCGGGCGACGTAATTTACGGGCCGCATGACGATAAGATCTTCAGCTATCGCCGATTGTGGTTGGCGCCGTTTCCCAGCCTGACTCGGCACGCGCCGGCCGGCCAAGCTACTGTCGCGCTGAAGGCTCGGGCTTGTTAAGGCGGCGGCGTTACTTCGATTTCGCGTGGCTGTTCGCCTTTGGGTTTTTCGGCTTGGTCACACCCTTTTTCTTGCCCTTGCCTACGTCCGAGGCGCGCTGCTTGCCGAATTCCCGGTTAGGGGACGCGGCGGGCGAATTCATGGGCGCATTGCTGTGCATCGAACCTTGGTTCATGTTCGGGGCAGGCGCGCGGCCGCGTCCTTGGCCCATGGCTAACGCGGGAAGAGTGAGAATTACAAATCCGATCAGAGTCTTGCGCATTTCGTGCCTCCGTGTCTGACCGTGAGCAATCACCTTGCCGGACCCGCGGGCGGGAGCTTGAGCCCGGTAGATATGCGACCTATCCTATTCATCTTTCCGAAGATAGCGTCTCACGTCCAAACCGCGCGCAATGCAGCCGCGCTGGGCTCCGCCGGTAGGATTCTCCCGCACAACAAGCAATTATTACCGTGCCGCGGGCCGGCCGCGGTCACTCAGCCGTGGCCCAGTAGCCGCGCTTGGCGTTCACCTGGGCTTTCGAGTCCCGCACGCGGACGTCGATTTTCCGGAATTTGCCGTCGCTAGCGGGGTTGGTGGGGACGTAGGCGAGCATGTAGTAGTCGCGGCCGTCGGCGAAGGCGCGCTCCAGGCCGGTGAGGATGTCGTTGCGATTCAAGAACGAGATGCCCCCGGTGGTGGCGGCGAGTTCGGAGAGCGTAAGCTGCTGGTCTTGGGCGATGCTGTCCCAGGTGGTGTTGACCCGCGTGGTGGCCGAACCGCCGCCGGAGCGGGAGGCGTCGAGGGCCGGCGGGGTGTACAGGCCGCGGGAGTCGATGGTGTAAATCATGACGTTGGCCTGGGCCGCGATCCGGTAAATGGGATCAATGAGGTTAGTTACCCGCTCGATGGAGCGCAGCGAAGTAAATTCGGGGAAGTAAGCGTGAAGCAGATCGAACGGGACTTCGCCGGGAGTAAGCAAGAAGCCGTCGGAGACGAGCACGAGCGTCCGGCGGCCGGGCGTGTGGCCGAGTTGCTCGACCAGAGACCGGAGCTGGGTAAGGAACTGCGTCGCGGAAAACTGCTCGTATTCGGTGAAGGCGTTGGCCTGCCCGGGAAGGCCCTGTTTCAGCGCGTCGCAGTCCGGCTCATGGCTGTCGCAAGCGACGCGGACGTCGACAAGGTGATGCTCGTAGTTTGTGACCTGGGCATCGGACATCGACTTGGCGCTTTTCCGGAAGATGGAACGGAAGTTCTTGCCGCCGAGGGATTCGAGCACGTCGCCCGGGTTCGTCGTGACATTCTGAACGATTTCCGTCGATTCTCCCACGGCGATCACGGCGTACTCGGAGTTACCCGGCTGCTCCTGCCGGAAGAGTTTCTCCAGGGCGTCACGCACATAGACGAAATTTCCAAATGAGGCGTGGAGAAGGTCGAGGCATATCAGATACGAGTGGCTTATCCGCGGCGCCGCGGACGCGGGGGCAGGGGAAGCCGACGCGCCATGAGTCACCCGTGCTTCGGGCACGTCTGGATTGGCTCCCTCTGGCGTATCCGAGCGTTCGCCCGAAAAGGCGGTGATCCTCTGCTCGACGCCATCCTCAAATACATGGAAGTCCGACTTAGTAAGTCCGAAGACATGGTGCCCATCCTTATAAGTTACGATCACGGGAACCAGTACCTGGCGGACATTTACTTTGATTGACCCCGGAGCGTCGAGTTTCAGCACGCCCGCGGATGGGCCGGCTTTCAGTTGGTTTCGGGCCGCGGCCAGGTAACTCGGAATCTCGGACCGCTCGGGGAGCAGTTGACGGGCGGCGTCCAGCAGCGGGATCGCTTTGGCCGGATTGCCGGAGGCGAGCTCGGCGAAGCCTTTGTACAGAAGTTCGTAAGGATCGTCGGGAAGCGGCGGCGGCGAGGAAGGATTGCCGGCGCCCATCTTCCGGCGCGAGGCGTCCGCGTCGTCGACCGAGCCCTCCAGCATGTACTCGGAAAAGCGATGGACGGAGTGGAGGTCGGCGTTCGGGATCCGTAAGTCAACGGTTGCAACAGACGGGAGCCAGACGGTGGAGTCAAGCTCGGGGAAATTGACTTCGAGGAACCGCACATCGCGGGTGAAGAGGGTGTAATCCTCGCCCGCCGGCGGCTTGAGGCTGTCGACGCGGAGGCGGAGAATGCGCTTGGTTTCCACGTCTACCCACACAAGTCCCTGGCGCCGGCCGTCGTTCGTGAGGAAAGCGAGCAGGTGAGCGGGGCGGTCCGGCTCGGGGATGCGGCCAAGGAGGCGGAAGCGGGAGCGGGATTGCGAATCCGGAAGCAGGTCGGCGAGCATCGAGACAAAACCGTTGGCCAGGAGGAAGGAGCTTTTCGTTGGCGCCGGAGCGCGCAGTTCTTCGAACGGGTGGACGCGCACGATGTAGCGGTAGCTATCGGCGTGATCGGCCCAGAGGGATCTCGCCGGCTCGTAGCGGAGTTCGTGGACCTGTTCGGCGATGGAGACGTTGATGAAGTCATTGAACATGGATTCCAGGTGCTGGCCCATGAGACGGAGGATCGGTTCGAGAGCGGTCTGGTCTTGCGCGGGTTCAAGGCCGCGGAGTTCCGGGTTGGCTTGAATGATCGCTTCCGGAGCGCTGTCGACGAAAGATTGGCCGGCGGCGCACGAAGCGAGCACAAGGCTCGCGAGCGCGAGACGGGGCAGCGAGCGCATGGACACCCTGAACGGATTTTACAATGCCGGGGCAGCGAGACGCCGGACAGACCGGTGGACCGCTACGGGGCGCCGGCAGGCTTCAGATAGACGAGGCGGAGAGCCCAGTCACTGTCGCTCGGGACGGCGGGTAGCTGGATGATGCCGATGACGCTGGAGCGGAGCGTGCCGGCGCTCGAGTAGCTGCCGGTGCGGGGATCGAACCAGTCGGTCTTGTACAGGCTGTTGAGGCGGGCGCCGCGGATCTGCGCCTGCGGGGCGTCCTTCTCGAAGTAAGCCAGGAAGACTTCTTTGTCCGCGGTGCGGGCGCAGTAGGCCCAGCCTTCGTAGGCACGGAGGTTCGCATTCTCGTGCGGCGAGACGAGGTTCGCGTCGGGCGCCAGATCCTGATAGCGCCTGCCGATGGAGAACGCGAAGGTGCGGAGATACTGCATTTGGGCGGCGGACTGCCACTGGAACGCATCCCACATCTTGGCCGGCGCGGTAGGTTCAATGTCGGCGCCCCAGATGCCTTCCGCGCCGTAGACGTGGCCGGCGAGACCGCCGGAAAGGAAGTTGCCGTACATGGCGGAACGCACGAACTGGGCGTCCTGGTCCGAGCCACCCGGCGCGCCGTACTGATAGCCTTTGCCGCCGCCGAGCGAGCGGGCGTCCTTGTAACCGGAGTAATACGGTTCGCCGTCGAGACCCGGCTTGGGCGCGGGCATGTGGAAGATTTCCGTGAGATACCAGTAGTTATTGTGCTCGCGCATGTTGCCGGTCTGCTCGAGCGTCACCCAGGAGGGGTCGCCCCAGTTTTCAAGCGTCGACGGATTTGCGTTGGCCGAGAGTAAGTTTCCGAAAGGCGGCGGGCCGTACTTCGACATGACAGCGCCGATGGCCTTCAGAAAGTCATTCGGCGAGACGGACTCGCTGATGATGTCTAAGTGGATGGGACTAAGTACAGTGTTATTGGCCTGATAACGCGACCAGACATACTGGATAAACCGGGCGTAGGAGTCCGGCCACTTGTAGTATTTCATCCAGCACATACTGGCGTCGCGGCGGGAAACTTCAATAAAGGGGACGAAGCCGTGGGCGTTGAGATAGTCGATTTTGCGGTCGATATACTGGAAGTAAGCCGGGTTGATGCGGTCGACGTCCGGGAACATGTTCTCGAAGCCGGGAACTTTGCCGGGGAACAGAAACGGGCGGCCGCCTTCATTGTCCATGTTCTTGGCGCTGCCGGTGCCAAATTCGAGCCACGCGGAGCGGACCGTGGTGTGATCGGCGTCGTTCATGCGGACGTTCCAGGGCTGGCCGTCGGTCATCCAGTTGGGAAACGCCGCGATGATGTTGACCCAGTTGAACCCCTGGCTTGGCGGTAGCGGACGTAATCCTTCAAGCCCGCGGTGGGGCCGATGGGCCGCTCGGTGTCGCCGTCGTACCACTTGAAGCGGTTCGTTCCGGCGGCATACCAAGTATCGCCGAGGACGAAGAACGGCGTGCCGTCGGCGAGCGAGAGCGCG
>JAJYCN010000010.1 GCA_021778335.1 Acidobacteriota bacterium
TTTCGCTGGACGTTTACGCGGGCTGCCCTTGCCAACCTCATGCAGCGCCTCAAGCCAAACGCGCTGCGCGCCGCTGCTTGACCCCCCGAAGAATACGTCACCGTAATTCCGAATTGGGGTACTAAGTAACCGCCAGCGGGCTTGTGCTTTGTCCATATGGGCGCCGCTTGTGGCTTCTGCGCGTAGGGAGACATTGTCGTGTCGTGCTGGCGCGCGTGGCTGCGAGGTAGAATCGGGGTGATGGAAAACTGGAGGGAGCGTGTGAGCGTGAATCCCGCCGTTTGCCACGGCAAGGCGTGCATTCGGGGCACTCGGATCATGGTGTCGGTGATCCTGGATAACATCGCCGCCGGGGTTGAGCGGGCCGAGATTCTTTCCAGCTATCCTTCTTTGAAGCCAGAGGACATCGATGCCGCACTCTCGTATGCCGCTGAATTGGCGCGCGAGGGCACGGTCGATCTTCCACTTGAGGTGTTCCATTAGGATCGCGCACGATGCAGCGGGTTGCTGGCGTGGAATGGCGAAATTGAGCGCACCCCGCGCTGTACGCTCAGCGCATGAAGTTCAAGACCGATGAGAACCTTCCGGCTGAGGCGGCCGCCGTGCTGCGCGAGTCCGGTCTCGACGCGGAGACGGTTTGGGATGAGAGCCTATCTGGTGCCGCCGACGAAGTGATCGCGGCCCGAACGCGAGTCGAAGGCCGGATCTTGGTAACGCTGGATTTAGACTTTGCCGATATCCGGTCTTACGCGCCGCGCGAGCATCCTGGGATCATTGTTTTGAGGCTCAAACATCAGGACAAAGTCACAGTGACTTCATATATGCGCAGAATCTCAACCGCCGTGGCCCGCCGAAGCCCGGCCGGCGAGTTATGGATCGTCGAGTATGATCGCATTCGATGCCGGGAGGCGAGTTGAGCGGCGTAGGCGGCGGGCGGGCAACGCCAGTGGCTTGGAAACCCCCGATGGGTTGCTAATGTCATGGCATGAGTATTTCGGGGACTGAAGTAAGGGAAGCGCTTGCGCGGAGCGTGGCAATTGGCGGGCTGAGAAGAATCGGTGGCGGGCCGTGTTGTTGGTGTGACGCCGCGGATCAGTTTTGTTGGGTTGGGCACCAGTTCAGGATTACGTTTAGCGACGGGGCGCCGGCGGCGTTGTCGGTGATGATGAGGAAGCGGTTGCCGTCGGGGGCGAGGTCCCAACTTAGGGGGCCGGTGCGGATGCCGGTGTCCACCATGTGGGTGTCGAAGAGCGCGCGCGGGGCGCCGGACTGGAAGACGGGCCTGGCGGTCACGTTGACCTCCATCATTTTCCAGTCGGGGGAAACGTAGAACAGCTCTTTGCCATCGCGGCGCCAGCGGGGCATGACGCCGCCGCCTTTCGACACCAACCATTTCCCTCCGTTTGGGGTGGGCGGGAACGGAATCACATAGATCTCGCTCAGGCCGGACTCGTTCGAGGTGTAGGCGACCCAATGGCCGTCGGGCGAAAATTGCCCCTGGTCTTCGTTGCCCGTCGTCTGCGAAAGAACCATTGGCTGTGGATTCGCCGCGAGGGGCTCGACCGGAAGAGCTAACAGGTCGGCCCCGCGGTCAGGAAAGATCTGCGCATAAATCAGGTATCGTCCATCCGGCGACCAGCTTTTGGGAACGGCCAGTGAATTGGTTTTAATCAGAAGCTGTTCGGCGCCGGCTCCGTCGGCGCGTTTCCGGCAGATGCCGGCGCCGCAGTAATACGCGACATACCGGCCGTCGGGCGACCAGACGGGATTCATGCCGCCATGCGGCTTGAAGGCGACCTGGGTCGCGACGCCGTGCGCGAAATCGACGACGGTTATGTCGCCGTGGGGGTCCCCGACGAGACGCTTTCCATCCGGAGAGATCATGACGACGCCGCCCGCGGAACCGAAGACGCCGAGATCCTTGCCTTGCCGATCTTTCCACGTGTACTGCCAGGTGCTGCTTTGGCCCGAGACATACGCCAGCACTCCGTGACTGGACGCAGAGGCCAGCCAGCGCCCGTTGCCGTCGCTCACAAGTCCTTGGGCGACCGGGAATGGGTCGCCGGCCGCTTCCAGCCGCTTCATATCGAACGGCAACGCCATGAGGCCGGCGGCGCGCGTGAACAAGATGGCTCCGACGCTGCCGCCGGCGCGTGGGCCGACGACCGCGGCGTCGGAAACATCGGGCAGGATGCGCCGCGTTTCGGGGCTGTCCATCGAACTGAGCCAGATCCCGTTCTGCGCCGGGTCCGACCAAGTGTTGCGCGTGGCCACAAAGTGGCGTCCGTCGGGCAGGAGAGCGGGATAGAGCTGGGTGACGGCGCGGCCGGGAAGATCGGAGACCGGTCCTCCCGAGTCGGGCACGCGTTGGACCCGGGTCAAGGCGCCGATCAAGATGTCGCCGCTGCGATTCCAGGTCCCACCCAGCACGCCGAGCGCGTCGCAGAGCGCTTGCACCGGCCCTCCGGAACGGTCGATTTTCTTCAGCCTGGCGTCCGCAAAGAAAGCGATGGACCGGCTGTCTGGCGACCACAACGGATTGGAAGCGTTCTCGGTGCCAGGGAGCGGCGCCGCGTCGGGCGCATCGAGGGGACGAAGCCAGATCTGCTGAATTCCGTCTTTGACCAAGACTATGGCGATGGTCCGCCCGTCCGGAGAAACCGCAAGGGATCTGACGTGCGCGTTCGCGGGGAGGGAAACATTCAATCGCGCGATGGGCGGCGAAGGGGGCTGCTGGCGGAAGTAGAGGACGGCGAGCACCGCCAGAAGCAGCGCGACGATTGCCAGCGCGAAGACGAAAAAGGCGGCGCGGGAAGGCGGCGAAGCGGGCGTGGGGACGGACGGGATCGACTCCAACTCCCATTTCAGGTCGCGCGCGGACTGCCAACGGTCGTCGGGGTCGGTTTCCAGGCAGCGCTTCACGACGCGGACCAGAGGGGGCGGCAGATCTTCCGGGGACTTGGAACGTTTGCCGGCCGCCATTTCGAGCAGCACGAGGCCGAGAGTGTAGATATCTGTCCGGGCGCCGGCTTCCTTTCCCTCGAGGCGCTCCGGGGCGAGATAGGCGGGCGTGCCCAGGACGCCGGTGTTGGTGAGGGATGGGTCTTCGATTGATTTGGCGAGTCCGAAGTCCAGCACCTTTACGCCGGACCTGGTGAGCATGATGTTGCCGGGTTTCAGATCGCGGTGAACGATGCCTTTCGCGTGGGCGACGGCGAGGGCTTCGGCGATCTGGGCTCCGTAGCGGATGGTCTGGTCGAGCGGCAGCTTGCCGCGCTTGAGGCGGGCGGTGAGGGTTTCGCCTTCGATCAGTTCCATGACCAGGTAGTTGGGGCCGACGTCATAGAGCGTGCAGACGTAGGGATGGTTGATGGCGGCGATGGAGCGCGATTCCTGTTCGAAGCGGCCGCTGAACTGGTCCTTGCAGATTTTGATGGCAACCGGGCGGTTCAGGCGCGTGTCGGTGGCGCGGAACACGCGGCCCATGCCGCCTTGGCCGAGCATCGCCTCGATCTTGTAGGGGCCGAGCTGGGCGCCGGGCGTGATGGGCGTTTCCGCGAGGCCGGTGACCAGGTCCGCGGCGCTTTGATCGAGCAGCTTGCCGCCGCTTTCGGAGTCCTGCTTGAGAAGGCGCTCCACTTCCGCCCGGATGCCGGGATCGGCTCCTTCGAGAGCCGCCGGGCCGTGTTCGCGGGCGGCGTGGTAGAGTTCTTCGATGCGGCGCCAGCGCTGCGAAGTCAAGGCTTACCTCGGAAATGAACAAATGGTATTATGGCGGCCAAAGCATTGCAACTTACCGGCCGCGCCCTTCGAGGCGGCCAGTGGCGCAAGCTTCGCACCGGGGGAAATGGACGCACAGATCTCAGAGACGACGCAGCTTCTTCGCGCTTGGGCTGACGGCGACCGTGCGGCGCTCGACCGGTTGACTCCTCGTGTGTATCGAACGCTGCGGCGCATCGCCGCGTACCAGTTGCAGCACGACGTCCCCGGACAAACGCTGCAGGCCACAGCTTTGGTGCATGAGGCGTACCTGGAACTGATTGACGTCAAGAACGTGGACTGGCAGCACCGGGCGCATTTCTTTGCCGTGTCAGCGCAGATTATGCGCCACATTCTGCTGGACCGGGCGCGGCGGCGCATGACCGGGAAGCGGGGCGGCAAGGCGGAGCGGGTCAATCTGGATGAGCTGCCCGACCTGGGCGAGGGCCGGGCGCGGGAGCTGATCGCGCTCGAAGATGCGCTGAATGCGCTGGCCGGGATCGATGCGCGGAAGGCGCGCGTGGTGGAGCTGCGGTTTTTCGGCGGGCTCAGTGTGGAAGAAACCGCTACGGTGCTGGCGATCTCCCCGGAAACAGTGATGCGCGATTGGAAGTTTTCGCGGTCGTGGCTGCAGGCTGAGTTGAGCAAGAGTTAATCTCCTCTCTCAAAAAAATTTTCCGCGCGTGACAGTTTTTCTCCTTGAATCGCGACTAAGGGGCTGAAGGCGGTCAGATCCTCCGGTTCACCGCCCGATTTCAAAGCGAAGAGGAGATCGATATGAAGACGAGTTTGTTTCGGATCTGCATGATTCTCGCGTTGGCGCTGGCGGTGTCGCCGGCGATGCTGCGGGCGCAGGAGGGCAGCGGACTTCTGGGTGTTTGGAACGTTGCCGTGACCGTGAGGAATTGCTCGACCGGCGACGTTATCCGGGTCGTTAATTCCCTCCAGATGTTTGGACGCGACGGCTCAGTGACGGAGACGGCCAATACGGCATCGCGCGGAATCAGCGTAGGCGTTTGGTCCAATGCCGGCGGGCAGACGTACAACGCCAATTACTGGTTCTACCGCTATACGACGAGTGGGACGTTTGCCTCCCTTGCCAAGGCTACGGAAACGATCGTGCTGGGCGATAACAATCAGTTCACCTCGTCGGGCGTGATACAGGATTTCGACGCTAGCGGCAACCTGATCTCGACCGGCTGCGTCACGCACGCGGCCACGCGTCTGGCCAACGCGACGCAACAGTAAAAGTGGAGTGGGCGTGACGGAGTTGGCGATGAAGAAGATTGCCCTCGAGGAGCACTTCCTGACTCCCGATTTCGAGGAGTACTGGGCTCCGAGCGTCGCCAACGTCGATCCGGCGATTTACGGCCGGCTACACGCCCAACTCACCGACTTTGGCGGCTTGCGTCTGGATGCGATGGACCGGGCGGGCATCGAGCGGTCCGTACTCAGCCTGTCCGGACCCGGCGTGCAGAGAGAGCCCGACACGGCGGTTGCCCGGCGCAAGGCCAGCGAAGGGAACGATGCCCTGGCCCGGGAGATCGAGAAGCGGCCGGGCCGGTACTCGGGCTTTGCGCATCTTCCGATGCAGGATCCGGTAGCGGCCGCGGACGAACTGGAACGGTGCGTCCGCGGCCTCGGCTTTTGCGGAGCGATGATCAACGGCCATACCAACGGCGAGTATCTGGATGAGGCGAGGTTCGACGCGTTCTGGGAGCGTGTGGAGGAGATCGGGGCTCCGATCTACCTGCATCCGGCGGATCCGGTTTCAAGTTATCCCGGCATTGCGGGATGCCCGGCGCTGAAGCGGGCGATGTGGGAATGGACGGTCGAGACGGGCTCCCATGCGCTGCGGCTGGTGTTCGGCGGGGTCTTCGACCGCTTTCCGGGAGTGAGGCTGGTGCTGGGGCATTTAGGAGAGACGCTGCCCTACCTGCTTTGGCGCTTCGACAGCCGGGCGCGGATTTACGGGATGAAATTGCAGGGGCGTCCGTCGGAGTATATCCGGGAGCACTTGTTTGTGACGACGTCGGGGATGTGCGCGAAAGAGCCGCTGCGGTGCGCGATGAGCGCGCTCGGCGCCGGGCACGTGATGTTTTCCGTCGATTATCCGTTCGAGTCAGCCGGCGAGGCCGCGAGCTTTATCGAAAATGCTCCGCTTGGCGAGGAGGAGCGGACGGATGTCTGCTTCCGCGGTGCGGAAAGACTGCTCGGACTGGCCGCCGGGTGCGGAGAAGGGTACGGCAGCGAGGAGAGCGCGGCATGGATGTGAAGAGCCGATGGTGGATCGTCATTGCGTCGATGGTGGGGCTGCTGGTTGGGAACGGTCCGGTGATGCAGTTCACGTTCGGGACGTTGTTGCCGCCGATCACCCATGAGTTCGGGTGGAGCCGCGGGCTGGTGTCTTCGGCGATTGTCGCAGGGCTCTGGATGACGGGAATCGCAACACCGGCGGTGGGCCGTCTGGTGGACCGGTTCGGGATTCGCGCGGTGGCGCTGCCGGCGATCGCGATGTTTTCTCTGGCTACGGCAGCGGTTGCGTGGGTGCCCGCGTCTCCGGCGGCGTTTACCGCGCTGTACGCGCTGATGGGGCTTGGGGCGGCCGGGCAGACTCCGTTGATTTACGCGAAGGCGATCTCGGTGCGGTTTGATCGTCAGCGCGGGCTTGCGCTTGGCATCGCCATGGCGGGAGTCGGATTGGGCGCCTCTGTGGTTCCGCAGTTTGCGCAGAAGATGATTGCGGCCGCGGGCTGGCGGGCGGCCTATGCGGGCCTTGGGGCGCTGACCTTTGTTCTTGCGTTTCCGGCGGTGGCTTTGTTCGTTGGCAGGCCGGCCGGGGACGTGGAGGTTGCGGCGCGGAGGGCCGCGGCCGCGAGGATGCCGGGACTCACGGGGTTTGAGGCTTTGCTGACCGCCCGATTCTGGTCACTCGCGTTCAGCTTTTTCATTGTGGCCGGGACGACCGGGGGTGTTATCTCGCATCTGGTGCTGCTTCTGGGGGACCGTGGCGTTTCCGCGCAGACAGCGACCGCGATGTTGGGCATGGCGGGAGCGGCTTTAATCGGAGGCCGATTGCTTGCGGGCTTTCTGCTGGACCGTATGCACGCGCCCTATGTGGCGGCTGTGTTTTTCCTGGCTCCGCTGGCCGGGATCGCGGTGTTGTTGTCGACGCCGGGGCTGGAATGGGCGGCGCTTGGGATTGTGCTGACCGGGATTGGCGTGGGCGCCGAGGTGGATCTGATCGCGTTCCTATTGTCGCGGTATTTGGGGATGCGGGCGTTCGGGGAGATCTATGGGTATTTTTTCTCGGTCTTCATGCTGGGGGCGGGTCTGGGTCCATTCGCCATGGGGGTGTCGTACGACAGGACGGGCTCTTACAAGCTGATGCTGGTGTGCTTCGCGTTCGCTCTGGCGCTGGCGAGCCTGCCGATGCTGCGTTTGGGGGCTTATGTGTATCCGGCGGCACGCGAAATGCGCAGGGAGGAAGAAATGGCCGCGGCCGGGCCGAGCGCGGGCGGCGGTATTGGGTTGGCGCGACGCTTATCCCACGGTTGAGACGCCGGCGTCGAGGGCGGGGAGTTCGAGGCCATCGACTTGTTGGATGGATTTGCCGGCGATGCCCTGGAGGTCGCCGTACATGCCGGCGGTGGCGGCCATGACGCGTTCGATCTGCTGGTCGCGCTTGGCCCATTGTTTCTGGATGGCCTTGCGCTCTTTGTCGAGGTCTTCCTGCATGGAGGAGAAGGCTTCGACGATGGCTTCGACGCGCTGGCGGAAGCGAGTGCCGGTGAGGTACTGGTAGACCATTTCGGCCTTGGTCTGCTGGCCCTGGGTGATGAGGCGGGCGGTGCTGACTTCGAGGAGCGAGCTTCGCAGGATGGTGGCGAGCGGGACGATGACGCGGGGGTGGGCGACCCAGACTCCGTCGATGACGTCGAAGGTTTCGACTTCGGCCGGGAGGGCCTGGGAGACGATGACGGAGATTTCGGCCTTGGCGGCGCGCTGATCGTCGCGGAGCTTGGCGAGCCAGCCGTTGCTCCAGTTCTTGGTGCGCTTGGACTCCCATAGGATCGTGCCGGCCACGACTCCGGCGGGGCTGACGACGCGCTGCAGCGTGTCGCCGCCGAATTCGCCTTTCGGGACGGGCTCGATGGTGTCACAGGGGAACTTCGCGCGGAGGAGGGACTCCAACTGTAGCTCCTGGACTTCGCCCTGAAGCTGCTGTGAACCCTGCTCGGCTTTGCGCTTCAGTTCGTCGATGGTCTTCTCCATGGAGGCGATGGTCTGGTCCTTTTCGGCGACCTTGAGTTTGAGGGTCTCCTCGGCTTCGCGCCTGGCTTTTTCGCGGACGTCGGTGAGGCCGGCCTGCACGCGTTTTTCGATGGTCAAGTCGAGTTCGCGTTTGGCGTCGTCGAGTTCGCGCTGCTTTTTGAGCAGGGCGGCCTGGGCCTGCTGGGCTTCGGCGAGTTTCTTTTCGCGGGCGGCGAGGACGTCCTGGAGGTCGCGGAGGGCGCGGTCCTTCTGCTCGATATCGGCGGCGCTGGCGGCCTTGGCTTTTTGGGCTTCTTCGGCGGCGAGTTTGACGCGTTCGGCCGCGAGTTCTTTTCCGACGCGGTCCGCGATCTGGTGGTCCATTTCGCGCTTCGCGTCGGCCAGCGCCTTTTCTTTGTCGCGAAGGGTTGATTCGCGTTTCGTGATCTCGTCGTCTTTGGCCGCGAGGCGCTGTTCGTATTGGCGGCGCGTTGCCTCGATCAGCGGGGCGGCGAGAGATTCGGTGAGCGGGATTTCGGTTTTGCAGTTGGGGCAGAGGATGGTGGGTTGGTTCATGGGGGTCTCGATTGGGTTATGCGCTGTTGATAATCTAGCTGAGTCCGTGTGGGTGACGCTCCCTTGCGGTCGCGGCTCGGCTACGAGTTGGCGGGGTGCGCGGACTGGCTTGTGGGAGGAGAGGAGAAGCGATGGTGAATCGGCGAGGGTTTGCGCGGCGGATGGCCGCTACGGTACCGGTGCTTCCGGCGCTGGCTTCGATGGTGGAAGGAGGGCAGGCGGGCGGGACGGCGACGCCTCCGCCGGGACGAGGTCCGATGGATGGGAGTCCGGTGGGGGACATGCTGCCGGGGCAGAAGTGGCGGGTCCACGACAGGAACCGGACGCAGCCGCGGAAGGTGACGCCGGGAGAGCCGATTCCGACGTCTTCGGCGCCGTCGGATGCCATGGTGCTGTTCGATGGGAAGGATCTTTCGCAGTGGAACGGGCGCGGGCGTGGAGGCGTGGCCGGGCCGCCGGGATGGAAGGTAGAGAACGGGTATATCGAGTTAGTTCCGCGGACGGGGAGTCTGGTTACGAAGGATAGCTTCGGCGACGTGCAGTTACACCTCGAGTGGATGACGCCGGCGGGCGAGGATGCGTCGCGGGTGGGACAGTTCCGGGGCAACAGCGGCGTCATATTGATGGGGCACTACGAGATACAAGTGCTATCGAGCTATAACAATCCGACTTACCCGGACGGGAGCGCGGGCGCGATTTACGGGCTGTATCCGCCGATGGTGAATCCGTGCCTGCCGGAGGGGCAGTGGAACAGCTACGACATCGGATTCGAGGCGCCGAGGTTCGAGGAGAGTAAGTTAGTCAAGCCGGCTTACGTTACTTTGTTCTTCAACGGCGTGCTGGTGCACAACCGGATGGCGCTGCTGGGCACGACATCGCGCGAACCGATCGCGGCGTACACGCCGCATCCGGCCGAGCTTCCGCTGGTGTTGCAGGGGCACGCCGGTCCGGCGCGGTTCCGGAACATCTGGATCCGCCGCTTGCGAGGCTACGACGCCTGACCGGCGTGACGGTTATTTTTCGCTGGGGCTGTCGTCGGCCTGCAGATCGCCGAGGGCGTATTGGATGCCGGCGAGCATGTGGGCGACGAAGGGGCGCATGTAGTAGACGTTCTCCTGGTGGCCGTGGGCTTCGTAAAAGACGCGGCCGTTGCCGACGCGCTGTATGTAGCTGAGGGCGTAGTCGCCATCGGTGCGGCGGGTGGCGGCGGGTTCCTTGGCTTTGTCTTCGGCGTTCATTTTCGCGTAGTTGATGCTGGTGAGCACGTGGACGCGTTTGCGGCTGAACGAGTTTTGGGCGAAGGTGTAAGTCTCGTCGACGATCACGTAGCCGTGAGCCGGGAACATGGCGGTGAGCGGGCTGTTGGGATCGTCGATTTTGACCTGGATCAGGGTCGGGTACGTCCAGTGGAATTTGAAGAAGCCGCCGATCATTTCGTTGAATTCGGGCCAGGTGCCGGTGACCTGGGCGGGAGGTTCGCCAGGCGCGGGGGGGCGGCCGGTGGTGTGGTAGGAATCGGTGGCGGCGTGGATGCCGGCGAGGCCCTTGCCGCTTTTGACGAAATCGAGGAGGGCCTGGCGGCGGGCGGCGGTGATGGCCGGGTCATTGGGGTCGTCGAGGAACTGGCCGGTGGTGCTGTCGAGGAAGATGGCGTCGTAGCGTTTGAGGTTTTCGGGGTTGATGGAGGCGGAATCGTAGGTGATGTCGGTCATCCAGGCGCCGGTCTTATCGCCGAGGTATTCGACCATTTTGGCGGCGAGCGGGATGGAAGAGTGGACAAAGCCGACGGCGCGGCAGAGGACGAGGACGCGGCGAAGGTGCTGCGGGGTGGCGTAGGGCTTATCGGGGAGAGCGGCCATCATGGTCGAGACGTCGACCGGGTTGGCGAACTCTTTTTGCGGGCAACCGCGGCTGAATCCGCCGCTGAAGCCGTCTGGGGGGCAGGGTCTGGAGGAGGGCTGCTGGGCGAAGAGGAGTCCGCCGACGAGCATGAGTCCGATGGAACCCGCGATTCTGAAAGTTTTCTGCATGGATAAACTCCGGTCCTGGAACGAGGTTGGGATTTGTGCCGCCAAAGCGATACAAGTTTATTCCAGGGCGGCGCGGGAGTTCAATGTAGGGGGCGCCGGGGAAGGGGTGGGCTTCCCCGGCGAATGGCAGTGGCGTGGGGGTCACGCCGCTGCCAGAGTTGAAAAGCTACTGGACGCAGCCGCCGGCGTCGCTGTTGGCGAGGTTGCTCCAGAGGGGCTGGACGGGGTAGGAGACGCCGTTGAGCGTTTCGTCGGCCGTGGCGGAGGTCCAGGCGCATTTGTCGCCGATCTCGGAGCCGCTGCCGTCGAGCCAGCCGGAGCTGGGGAACTGGTCGGTGATGGTTTCGGCGAACTCGTGGCCTTCGACGATGGTGATGCCAGCGTTGTAGCCCAAGCCATTGAAGTTGGCGCCGCAGCTTGTGCCGGCGTCGGTGATGTAGGGCAGGTTGGTGTAGGCGACGTCGCCGGTGGAGGACGAGCTGGTGGAGCTGTGCCAGGCGCAGTACTGGGTTCCGAAGCCGCTCGAGCTGTTGCCGGTGGCGGTGGCGATGACGTACTGGACGCTCGCATTCTTGGCGACGGACGTATTCCCGAAGTGTCCCGCGGCGTTCACGGCTTCGGCGGCGAGTTGCGACTGCGTCGGCGACGTCGGGGCGGTGGATGCGTTGTCGTACCAGTAGCCGGCCAACATGCCGGACTGGTTACCGGCGGCGGTACCAGCGCCGTTGCAGAAATAGGTGCCGCTCGCCACGCCCTGGCAATACTGGGTGACGGTGGATAGCCATTGGGTATTGCCGACGTTGCTGAGGAAGGACTCGAGAAGAGCCGCTTCGCCGCTCGGATCGTTGTTATTCCACTGCGAGCCCCAGAACACGAGATAGACTTTGGGAGCGGTTTCGACGCCGATGGTTGTGCCCCCGTCGTTGGTGCCTCCGTGGTAATAGAGATTCTTGGATTTGGTGGGCCTGGCGGAGTGGGCGGCTTCCACGGCCCAGACGGTGGCATGGATCGCCACCGGGGGCTGGCCGGGTTCGAGGACTCTCATGCCTCCGGCTGCGCCCTGCGCGAAGACAAGCGACGAGGGGCCGGCGAGCAGGAGTCCCAAGGCGACGGGCAGGAATCCTGGAACGGGCGAATTCAGAAATCGTTTTTTCATAGACAGCCTCCTGAGGAGAAAAACAGCGTAAGTTTTTCGATTGTACTCGGGATTCAGGTAAGTTACAAGCTGGAATTTAGATAGAGACTACTTAGAAAGCCGCTGTGACGGAAGTGCTAGTACACTAGTTCGGGCGGATGAATAGACTGGTTCGTTAGGATGAGCGAGAGAAGCGAACATTCAGGAGCAGTGATGCGAGTTTCATGGGGACTTAATTTAATTGTGATGGCGGGCGCGGCGATGGGGCAGCAGGTGACGGCGCCGCCTCCGTTTGCGGCCAACTGCGCCGGATGTCACGGCGAGTATGCGCACGGTTCGGCGAAAGGGCCGGGGCTGGCGATGAATCCGAGGGTGGCGGTTCAGACGGCGGAGCAGCTCAGGGCGTTCCTCGAGCAAGGAAATCCGGGCGCGGGGATGCCGTCGTTTGCCGATTTACCGGCGGCGGACATGGACGCGATCACGAAATACCTGCGGCGACTGAACCGGGAGACGATCGTGGCGCCGGAGGCGGCCGGGACGGGGCGGAAGATCACGTGGGGCGAACCTCAGGCGGGCGACTGGCTGACTTACAACGGGAGTAACTCGGGGAATCGCTATAGCCCGCTCAGCCAGATCCGCGCATCGAATGTGGGGTCGCTGAAGCTGAAGTGGGTGTTCCCGATTCCGTACTTCGGGCTGGAGACGACGCCGCTCGAGGCGGACGGCGTGATGTATGTGACGGGGCAGAACCAGGTTTTCGCGCTGGACGCGCGGACGGGCGAGGCGCTTTGGCGCTATTCCCGCCCGGCGACGCTAGGGTTGGTGGGCGATGGGAGGCTGGGGACGAACCGCGGCGTTGCGATTCTGCGGGATAAGGTGTTCGTCGAGACGGACAACGCGCACCTGGTGGCGTTGGACCGGGCGACGGGGAAGCTGGTGTGGGAGACGTCGATGGCGCCGGAGATGACTCCGGCGGGGAAGTTCCATTACGGCGGGACGATGGCGCCGCTGATTGTCGACGATATGGTTATCGCCGGGGTGGCCGGGGCGGATCAGGGGATTCGCGGGTTCGTGGCCGCGTTCAAGCCCGAGAATGGCGAGTTGGTGTGGCGGCATTGGACGGTGCCCGCTAAGGGCGAGCCCGGGAGCGAAACGTGGAAGGCGGGCGAGCCGGTGACCGGAGGCGGCTCGACTTGGCTGACGGGATCCTACGATGCGTCGACGGACACGCTGTATTGGGCGACGGGAAATCCATTTCCGGACGACGACGACCGCGACCGTCCGGGAGACAACCTGTATACCAACTGCGTTCTGGCGCTCGATGCAAGGACGGGGAAACTGAAGTGGTATTACCAGTTCACGCCGCATGATGTGTTGGACCGGGACGCCACGGAGCCGAACGTGCTGGTGGACACGGTTTATAAAGGTGCGCCGTCGAAACTGCTGCTGCACGCGGACCGGAACGGGTTGTTCTATGTGCTGGACCGGAACACGGGCGAGGTTTTGCTGGGGAAACCGTTCCTGCGGCGGGACGACTGGGCATCGAGGGTTGGGCGGGACGGCAAGCCGGAGGTGAGCGACCCGCGCGGGTGCCCGTCGGATGCGGCGAACTGGGACGCGACGGCGTACTCGCCGCTGACGCATCTTTATTATGTGATTGCGCTCGAAGAATGCACGGGCGAGCCGACGGGGTACCCGGAAGAGACCGGGCAGCGGTTCCTGCGGGCGCTGGATATTGAAACGGGCAAGATTGTGTGGGAGGTTCCGCAGCCCGGACTTGCGCGGGCGAAGACGTGGTCGGGGGTGCTGGCGACGGCCGGCGGAGTGATTTTCTATGGCCGGCCGAATGGGGGATTTGCGGCGGTGGATCAGAGGGACGGCAAGGCGCTGTGGGAGTTTCCGACGAATGTGCGGATGAAGGCTTCGCCGATGACGTTTTTGTTGGGCGGGAAGCAGTATGTTGCGGTGGCGGCGGGCCCGAATATTTTATGTTTCGGGCTTTGACGGGCGGCGGCCGGACAGCGTGACGGCAGACGTGGGAAAGTGAAGGCAGAGGCGTATCGCGGTAAATGATGGATAGCAGGCCTGGCACTTTCCGGCGGGCGGCGGTAATTAGTTTCGTATTTTGTTCCGCGTTTGGGGGAATGCTGGCGCGGGCTGAGGCGGCAACGACGCCCGCGCAACAGGCGCGCATATTGCGGCTGGAGGACTCGGTGCTGGCGCCGTGCTGCTATACGGAACCGGTTTCGCGGCATCAGAGCGACATCGCGATCAAGATGCGGCTGGAGATTGCGAATTGGGTCGTGGCGGGCAAGAGCGACCAGGAGATCCTGGACACTTACGCGGCGCGGTACGGCGCGCGGGTGCTGGTGGACCCGAGCACGAAGCTGGGGACGTGGATGATGTGGGCGCCGTGGGCGTTCGGGATTGGAGTGCTCGTTTTCGGGGGCTGGCTTTTGACGCGCTGGCGCGCGAAGCCGGTGGCCGCGGTGGCGGCGGGACCGGACATCCTGGTGCTGCCGGCTTTCGACGACGAGGAATAGCCGGTTCAAATCATCGCCGGTTCCGTGTAAACTAGCTCAAATACCAAGGCCGGAGGAATCCTATGGTTAAGGAGCTGGTTGCGGCCGGCGCGCTGGCGTTCGGAGCGGCGGGACTGCCGTTGGCGGGGACGCCGGCTGGGGTTGACTTCGGGCGCGACGTGCAACCGATTTTCAAGACTTATTGCTATGGATGCCACGGGCCGTCGCAGCAGATGGCCGGATTCCGGCTGGACCGGCGGAGCGATGCGATGCGCGGCGGAACGATTGCCGTGATCGCGCCGGGGGCGGGCGAGGCCAGCCGGCTGTATCTGCGGCTGATCGGGAGCGAGTACGGTCCGAAGATGCCGATGATGGGGACACTTACTCCGGCGCAGATCGGAACGATTAAAGAGTGGATCGACCAGGACGCGCTGTGGCCGGATAAGTATGCGGGGGAAAAGCCTGCGCCGCCGCCGAATCCGGCAGCCGTGCGAGTGATGGCGGCGATCCGGAAGGGAGATGATGCGGCGTTCCGGCGGATGGTCGAGGCCGATCCGAAGATCGGGAATCCGCGGGGTGACGGCGGGACGACGCCGCTTATGTACGCGGCGCTGTACGGGGACGCCGGGATGGTTGCGAGACTGCTTGCGGGCGGGGCGGATCCGAACCTTGCGAATGAGGAAGGCGCGACGGCGTTGATGTGGGCGGCGTACGACGCGGAGAAGACGAAACTGCTGATTGAGCACGGCGCGCAGGTGAACGCGCGTTCGAGCGAGAACCGGACGGCGCTGCTGGCGGCTTGTGGCAAGTATGGGAATGCGGCGGTGGTGAAGCTGTTGCTCGAGCGCGGCGCCGATGTTTCGGCCCATTCGCCGAGTCTTGGCCCGGACATGACGGCTTTGAGCGAGGCCGCCTACGTGGGTGATGCGGAGATTATCCAGTTGCTGCTGGAGCACGGGGCGGATGCGAAAGCGTCGGGCGGCGGCGCGTTGCTTTTCGCCATTGTATCCGGCTGTAAGGAGTGCACGGACCTACTGGTGAGCCGCGTGGGCAAGAACGAATTGAGCGGCGTGGCCGTGGCGCTCGCACCGCCGCGGGGCGACGGGCGGCCGGTGGGAATGCTGGTTGGGAATGGCGCGGATCCGGGGGCGAAGGATTCCGACGGTCACTCGCTGTTGATGCTTGCCTCGGCTTCGGACGACGTTGCGCCGCCGTTGATTCAGGACTTGCTCCGGCGCGGGGCGGAGGTAAACGCGAAAGATCCACAGGGGCACACGGCGCTTGACTTTGCGCAGAGCCGCGGCGAGAACGCGCTGGCGGAAGCGCTGATTCATGCGGGCGGGAAGGCTGGGAGTCCGTTTGCCGTCGAGAACGTGACGCTCGCGCCGGCGCCTACGCTGCGCGCCGCGGTGGAGCGGAGCCTTCCGCTGCTTCAGGCGAGCGATGTCGTGTTTCTGAAGAAGTCCGGCTGCATTTCGTGCCACCAGGACACTCTTACGGAAATGACGGTGGCGGCGGCGCGGGAGAACGGGTTCGCGTGGAACCGTGAGAGCGAGCGGTTCAACGTGAGTACGATCGCCAAGTACATTGACGGCTGGCGGGACCGCGTGCTGTTGGGGGTTGGGATTCCGGGAGATGCGGACACAATGAGCTATATTCTGCTCGACCTGGCCGCGGCGAACTTTCCGCCGAATGATTCCACGGATGCGATCGCGCGCTATCTGGAAAATCACCAACAGGCCGACGGGCACTGGCGGATCTTTGCGCGCCGGCCGCCGATCGAGGCGAGCGACTTTGAAGTTACCGCGGCTTCGATGCGCGCGATTCAGATTTACGGGCGGAAGGACGAGGAGAGGGAAAGCTCGGTGCGGCGCGCGGGGCGGTGGCTTGCGCAGGCACGGCCTGTAACTACCGATGACTGGGCGTTTCAACTGCTGGGAATGGGGTGGGTGGGCGCGGATAACGAGGCGATCCGGCGCGCGGCGGAGGGGTTGCTTGCGTTGCAGAGAGCGGACGGGGGATGGGCGCAGTTGCCGTCGTTGAGCAGCGATGCGTATGCGACGGGGGAAGTGCTGGTGGCGCTGAAGGAGTCCGGGGCGGTTGGGGCAACGGATGCGGCTTATCAGCGGGGGGTGAGGTTCCTGCTCGACACGCAGCTTGCCGATGGGTCGTGGTACGTGCACTCGCATGCGCTTCGGCTTCAACCTTATTTTGAGAGCGGGTTTCCGCACGGGCGGGATCAGTTCGTTTCGGCTGCGGCTACGAATTGGGCGACGCAGGCGTTGGTGCTTGCGGCGCGGTAGGGGGAAGGAACAAGAAGCAAGAAGCAGGAAGCAGGAAGCCAGAAGGAAGAAGCGGGGAGGGGGCTTGGAGGTGGCCGTTGTCCGACGATGTTCTAAAGGCCGTCCAATTGGGTTCCGTGCTTGCCCTGGTCCTCCGCTCTCATGATGGACTTGCCGGGTTGCTCGGGCTTGTAACGTATACCCACGGTGGTTCCGGGTCGAAACCACTCCGCGTACGTGTTGGCGGACTCGTTGAACCAGAAGAGTCGTTCGTGTTCGCACGTGTCGTGCTCGCCGCCGACGGCATAGGTATAGACGATGTATGCTTTTTTGCCCGAGGCGCGAGATGAGTATACCGTCGCCCGAGTAAGTGGCCAGTCACGGCTCCGGTGCTCCCGGATTCGTCTCAGCGCTGTAGTGAAGTAATAGGCGAAAAGGATATCTAGAAAGAACATGAGACGGGTCCATTGTCGTAAATTTTCCGGGGAGGGTGTGGCGAGCGGCGGTAGCCAGGAGGAGAGATGCGTGGCCGGGGAGAACAACAGATAAGCTGATAAGCGGTGCGTCTGGTTTGGAAGCTCGGAGCCGGTAAGCGGCCGCGGTTCAGGGCAGTTTCCCATGCCTGGCGGGCGCTGAAGTCGCCGAATTTCCGGTTGTATTTTGCGGGGCAGTCCATCTCACTGCTTGGCACGTGGATGACCCGGCTGGCTACGAGCTGGCTGGTGTACCGGCTGACGCATTCGGCGCTGCTGCTGGGGGTGGTGAGCTTCGCGGGACAGATCGTTTCGTTTTTGCTGGCGCCGTTCGCGGGGGTTTGGGTGGAGCGGCTACCGCGGCGGCTATTAATCTGGACGCAGGTGGCGTCGGCCGTGCAATCGCTGGCGTTGGCGGCGCTGACGCTGGCGGGCGTTATCACGCTCAAAGAAATCATTGCGCTGGCTGTTCTGCAGGGTTTGATCAATGCTTTCGATATGCCGGGGCGGCAGTCGTTTCTGGTGCGGATGGTGGAGGACCGCGCTGACCTTCAAAATGCGATCGCGATCAACTCTTCGATGGCGAATGGGGCGAGGCTGGCGGGACCTGCGATCGCCGGGGTGATCGTGGCGGCTTTCGGGGAAGGCTGGTGCTTTCTGATCGACGGCATCAGCTATTTTGCCGTGATCGCGAGCCTGCTGCTGATGCGGATCCGGCCGCAGGGGATGGGGCAGGAGGCGAGACGGCGGGGCGCGGGCGGGCTGTTCGCACAGATGCGGGAGGGTTGGGATTATGTGCGCGCGTTTCTACCGATACGGACGGTGCTGCTGCTGTTCGCGCTGGTGAGCCTGATGGGCTATCCGTATCTGGTGCTGATGCCGGTGTTCGCGGCGCAGGTGCTGCACGGGAACGCGACGACACTGGGGTGGCTGTCGGGAGCGACGGGCGTCGGGGCGCTGGCTTCGGGGATTTCGCTGACGCTCAGAAAGTCCGTGATGGGGCTCACGCGGATGCTGCAGGTGGCCGCGGCGCTGCTGGGCGTGGCGCTGATTCTTTTTGGGTTGTCGGAATCGTTCTGGCTTTCGCTGGGGCTGATGGTTGTGGCCGGATTCGGGCTGATGCAATCGGCGGCGGGGGCGAACACGGTGGTGCAGTCGCTGGTGACGGAAGATAAGCGCGCGCGGGTGATGAGTTATTACACTATGGCGTTTTTCGGCGCGGCGCCTTTGGGCAGCCTGATGGCGGGGGTGGTGGCGAGCCACATCGGGGCTCCGGATACGGTTATCATTTCCGGTGTCCTGTGCCTGGCCGGAGCGCTGTGGTTTACCACGCATCGGAGCGGGCTGAACCGGATGGTGCAGCCGATTTACCGGGAGATGGGACTGGAACCGGACTAAGGAGCGGAGACGTGGCGGCTACGAGAAGAGAGTTTCTGGGAGGGGTTGGAAGCGGGGCGGCGTGGCTTTCGGCGGCGGGGGCTTTGCGGGCGTTTCCGCTGGGGCTTCCGCCGGGTCTGCAGCTTTGGAGCGTGCGGGAGGATCTCAAGCGGGACGAGGAGGGGACGCTCCGGCAGGTCGCCAAGATCGGGTACCGGGATCTGGAGCATTACCAGATGCCGCGGCGGCCGGCCGAGTTCCGGAAGCGGTGCGAGGGCGCGGGGTTGAAGTTAGTAAGTTCGCACTTCGATATGCCGATGGAGGAGTTCGGCGGCGCGAAGACGATTGACGGCGCGCGCGAGATGGGGTTGCAGTACATGGTGGTTGTGTTTCCCACGATGCGGTCTTTGCGGGGCATGGACATCGAGCGCATGGACTTCCACAAGGTGAGCACGATGTACGAGAAGATCTCGCTCGACGATTACAAGTGGAACGCCGAGCAGTTGAATGCGCTAGGTGAGCGGGTGAAGAAGGCGGGGATGCAGCTTGGCTACCACAATCATGCGATCGACCTAAAGATGCTTGCCGGGGGCGCACGTGGGTTGGACACGCTGATACACGGGACGGAGGCGAACTTAGTGGTTTTCGAGATGGACTGCGGACACGTGATTCATGCGGGCCAGGATCCGATAGCGTATCTGCATAAGTATCCGGCCAGAATCCGGATGATTCATGTGAAGGACCTGATGGCGGGTTACTCGATTTCGACGACGCTCGATACGGAGGACAAGGACACGGACGCGGAGATTGGCGCGGGGGTGATCGACTGGAAGCGGCTGTTCCAAGCGGCGCGGGCGGCGGAGGTGAAGCGTTGGTTTGTGGAGCACGAGGGGAAGATGGCCCATTCGCCGATGGAGAGTATCGCGACTTCGTACAAGTACCTTCAGCAGATGTGAGCCTGCGGCGTGCGCGACGATACGGGAAGAGGAGAGACACGGTATGGCTGCGAAAAAACTATTGATGCTGGTTGGCGACTACGTGGAAGATTACGAGGTGATGACCCCGTTCCAGGCGCTGCGGATGGTGGGGCACACGGTTCACGCGGTTTGTCCGAACAAGGGGGCGGGCGAGACGGTGAGAACGTCGATCCACGATTTCGAGGGCGATCAGACGTACAGCGAGAAGCCTGGGCACAACTTCGCGCTGAACGCGACGTTCGATGAGATCCGGCCGGAGGATTACGACGCGCTGGTGATTCCGGGCGGGCGCGCGCCGGAATATCTGCGGATGAACGCGAGGGTGCTGGAGATCGCGCGGCATTTCGCGGGCGCGGGGAAGCCGATTGCGGCGATTTGCCACGGGGCGCAGATCCTGGCGGCGGCGGGCGTGCTGGGAGGGAAGTCGTGCAGTTGCTATCCGCCGGTGAGTCCGGAGGTGGCCCTGGCGGGCGGGACATATAAGGATATTGCGATGGATGAGGCGTACACGGATGGCAACCTGGTGACGGCGCCGGCGTGGCCCGCGCAGGCGGCGTGGCTGGCGCAATTCCTGCGGGTGCTTGGGACGCGCATCGAGCCCTGATGGGCGGGGGTGCGGGCGGCGAGCGCGGAAGCGGACTCCGCGCGATGCCGGCCGGAGTTTGGGCGCTCGGCTTCGTCAGTCTGTTCATGGACATTTCGTCGGAGATGATCCACGGGCTGCTGCCGGTGTTTCTTGTCTCGGTGCTGGGGGCGAGCGCGGAGATGGTTGGGCTGATCGAGGGCGTCGGGGAAGCGACGGCGTCGATATCGAAGCTGTTCTCCGGATGGATCAGCGACAGGATTGGCAAGCGCAAGGCGCTGACGATTCTGGGCTATGGGCTTGGGGCGTGTTCGAAGCCGCTGTTCGCGGTGGCGCCGAGCGCAACGGTGGTGCTGGCGGCGCGGTTTTCCGATCGCGTGGGCAAGGGCATCCGCGGGGCGCCGCGCGACGCGATGCTGGGCGACATGGCGCCGGAGGGGCGGCGGGGCGCGGCGTATGGGCTGCGGCAGTCGCTCGACACGGTGGGCGCTTTCGCCGGACCGTTGCTGGCGATCGGGCTGATGGCGGCGCTGCACGACAATTTCCGGCTGATTTTCTGGCTGGCGGCGATTCCGGGGCTCGTCTCCGTGCTGGTGCTGATCCTGGGCGTTCACGAAGCGCCGCACCAGGGAGCGGGCGGAAAATCGAAGCTTCGGTTGCGGGACTTGAAGACGGTTGGGACGGGGTATTGGCTGGTCGTCGGCGTGGGGGCGGTGCTGACGCTGGCGCGGTTCAGCGAGGCGTTCCTGATTTTGCGTGCGCAGAACGCGGGTTTGGCGATTGCGTTGGCGCCGGTGGTGCTGGTGACGATGAACGTGGTGTACGCGCTGTCGGCGTATCCGCTTGGGGCGCTTAGCGACCGGATGAGCCGCACGCGGATGCTCGCGATTGGTTTTGCCACGCTGATCGCGGCCGACCTCGTGCTGGCGGCGACGGCGAATTTGTGGATCGTGATGGGCGGCGTGGCGTTGTGGGGACTGCACCTGGGGCTGACGCAGGGACTTCTTTCGACGCTGGTGGCCGATGCGGCGCCGCAGGCTTTGCGCGCCACGGCATTCGGCGTGTTCAACTTCGCAGGCGGTGTTGCGCTGCTGGCGGCGAGTCTGATGGCGGGTTGGCTGTGGGAGCAGATCGGGCCTTCGGCGACGTTTTTGTGCGGGGCGGGAATTACGGCGCTCGGGCTGGCGGCGTTGGGGGTGACGCGCGGCGGGGGCTTGACCCGGGCATAGGCATAGATTAACTTTGTAAAGACAGTCTATGCCACGAGGTGGCCCTGAGATATGAAACGCAGTCGAGACCAGAAGGACCTGCTTCCAGGAACGCTTGAAATGCTGATTCTGCAGACGCTGCGCGTGGGCGCTCTGCACGGGTACGCGATCGCACAGCACATTCAGCAGACTTCGCAGGAGGTGTTGCAGGTGGAGGAGGGATCGCTCTATCCGGCGTTGCAGCGGCTTTTGCGCGAGGGGTGGGTGACGGCGAGTTGGGGAATGTCGGCGCGGAACCGGAAGGTGCGGACGTACAGGCTGACGCCGGCGGGGCGGAAGCAGCTTGATCGGGAGATTGCGGGATTCGAGCGGCTGCTCGAAGGGATCGGCCGGGTGATGAGGCCGGCGGAGTCATGAACCCGGTATCGCGGTGGATCGAGCGGCGGAGGGTGGAGCGGGAACTGGCCGCGGAGATGGCGGAGCATCTGGCGGAAAAAATCGAGCGGCTTCGGGAGGAGGGCTATAGCGAGGAGGCGGCGGCGCGGCTGGCGCGGGTGCAGTTCGGCAGCGTGGCGGTGGCCGAGGAAGACAGCCGGGCGGCGTGGGGATGGAACGGGGTGGAGGAGATCTGGCAGGACATCCGGTTCGGGTGGCGGATGCTCACGAAGACGCCGGGGTTTACGGCGACGGCGATCGCGGTGCTGGCGCTGGGCATGGGGATGAATACGGCGATGTTCAGCGCGGTGAAGGCGGTGCTGCTGAGCGCGCTTCCTTATCCGGCGCCGGAGCGGATGGTGCAACTCAACCAGACCGCGGAGGACGGGCACCCGATGAACGTCTCGAACCTCGACTTTCGCGACTGGCGGGCGCAGAGCCGGGCGGTGGAAGCGATGGCCGCGTACGGCCTCGACGATGTGACGATTGCGGGGGATTTTGCGGCGCGGCGCGCGCGGATGGCGGCGGTGGGCGCGGGGTTCTTTCGCGTGATGGCGACGGGGGCGGCGATCGGGCGGACGTTCAGCGCGGGGGAAGAGAAGCCGGGCGGGCCGGCGACGCTGGTGTTCGGATACGAGTTGGCGGAGGCGGTGTTTGGCGCGCCGGGCAACGCGATCGGGAAGCGTGTGCGGTTGAACGGGATGGTGTTTACGGTGATCGGGGTGATGCCGGCGAGGTTCACTTTTCCGGGGAACGCCGAGCTGTGGCTTCCGAACGATCTTTTTCCGGACGATTCGACAAGATCGGCGCACAACTATCGCATTGTGGGGCGGCTGAAGGCTGGTCTGACGGTGAGGCAGGCGCAGGCGGACATGGACGTGGTCGCCGCGCGGCTGGCGAAGGAGTACGTGGACGACCGGAACGAGGGGATCCGCGTCACGACGCTGTACGATGCTTTAGTCGGCAGCGTGCGGCCGGCGCTTTGGATTTTGCTGGCGGCGGTTGGCGTGGTGCTGCTGATTGCGTGCGTGAACGTGTCGAACCTGCTGCTGGTGCACGCGGCGGCGCGGCGGAGGGAGATGGCGATGCGGCGGGCGCTGGGTGCGGGCGGAGGGCGGTTGATCCGTCAACTTCTGACCGAGAGCGTGATGCTGGCGGCGGCGGGGGGATTGGCGGGACTGGCGCTTGCGGAAGTTGGCGTGAAGATCCTGCGGGCGACGGCGCCGGAGGGGATACCGCGGCTGCAGAATCTGGCGATCGACGGCGGGGTGCTTGCGTTTTCAGCGGGGCTATCGCTCGTGGCGGGGATTTTGTTCGGCGTGCTGCCGGCGATCGAAAGTTCCAATGCCGACCTCAACGACGCGCTGCGGCAGGGCGCGGGGCGGGGCGAAGGGCGAACGCAGAAGCGGTGGAGCGAGGTGCTGGTGGTGGGGCAGGTGACGCTGGCGATTGTGCTGCTCAGCGGGGCGTCACTGCTCGTGAAGAGCTACTGGCGGCTGGCGCATGTGGAGACGGGACTCAATTCGGGCGGCGTGTTTATTGCCGACGTCACGTGGCCGGCTTCGGCGGACGGCAACTCGGTGGATGGGGCTTTTGTGCGGCGGACCGGCGGGCAGATGCTCGAGCAAATTGCGAATCTGCGGGGCGTTCGTGCGGCGGCGTTCGTGCACGGATTGCCGTTTGAAGGCGCGCCGGATGGGGGATTCGAAATCGAAGGGCGGCCGCTGCCGGCGGACCCTCATATGTATCCCGACTCCGACTATTCGATGGTCACGCCGGATTATTTTGGCGTTTTTGGGCTGCCGGTTCTGCAAGGCCGCGGATTCACGCAAGGTGACGAGCGTTCGGCGACGCAAGTGGCGGTGGTGAACGTGACGTTCGAGAAAAAATACTTTCCGAACGGGGACGCGGTGGGCAAGCGCATCCGGTTTTTCGGCTTCGACCGGAAACCGCGGTTCCTGACGATTGTGGGGGTTGTTCCGGATGTGCGCAATGAAGGGCTGCGGCGGCCGGTAGCGGCGGAGGTTTATGCCGACTACTTCCAGCATGCTGATAGCGCGATGGATTCGACGCTGGTGGTGCGCGGGCCGGCGAGCGCGGCGGCGCGGATAAAACAGATTGTCATGTTTTTGAATCGGGACACGGCGGTGAGTTTCGCGAGCATGGACAGCCTGATTTCGGGGACTGTGACGCGGGAACGGTTTCAGACGGCGCTGCTCGGCTTGTTCGCGGCGTGCGCGTTGCTGCTGGCGGTGGTGGGGATCTATGGGTTGCTTTCCTACACGGTGACGCGGCGGATGAGCGAGATCGGCGTGCGGATGGCGCTGGGAGCGGGCCGGGGTACGATCACCCGGCATGTGCTGTGGCAGGGGAGCGTGCTGGTGGGTGTGGGGATTGCGGTGGGAATGGCGGGATCGGTGGTTGTGACGCGCGTCTTGCAGTCCCTGCTATATGAGGTGAGCACGACGGATGCGGCGGCGCTGCTGGCGGCTGCGGTTGGGTTTGCGGCGGCGGCTCTTGCGGGGTGCTACCTGCCGGCGCGGCGGGCGTCGGCGATCGATCCAACGGAAGCGCTGCGGGCTGAATAGAACGCGGCAATCGGACGTGGGCCGGATCCGGCTTTCGTCACTGGGCAGCCGTGCGCCATCGCAAGCGAAGGGGATCCGATACCTCGAGTGCCGCTTCCTTGCCGGCGCGGCTCGGTTTGGCGTGCGAGGAGCCGGGTGAGGGCGGATAAGATGGGACGGACGCGCACAAGGTGGACACGGAATGAGAATCTTGCTCGGCTTCTGCTTCGCGGCGGTGACGCTGGTGGGGCAGATGAAGGACATCTCGGGGACTTGGGTGGCGAAATATCCGCCTCCGATGGACGAGCAGGAGATTATCTACCAGCTCCAAATCCTGGGTGGGCATATCACGGGCATGCAGCGGATGCCGTTCGGCGACTCTCCGATTCTTGACGGGAAGGTGGAGGGGAAGAAGTTCCGGACGACGGTGGCGCCGGACTACTTCGGGACTTTGGAGAAGCGCGAGGTGAGGGGCCGGATTGTGGGGGACACGCTGGAGCTTGAGCCGGCTGTGCCGGCGCCGCCCGGCCTGTTGCGCAAACACGATCCGGGAGCGTCCGCCGGATGGATCGACGGCCCGGTGATTCTGCATCGCGGGACGCCGTCGCCGACATATCGGGCGCCGATGGTGGACTACAGTTCGCTGCCGCAGTTCGGGCTGCCGCCGGCGCAAGATCTGGCGGACAACGGGATGGCGCCGACGCCGCCGATGGGCTGGAGCAGCCGGGATGCGTTCCACACACAGATGGACGGCAAGACGGTGCGGGAAGCGGCCGATGCGATGGTTGCGAGCGGGATGCGGGATGCGGGATACGTGTATTTGAACCTCGACGACGGCTGGCAGGGGCAGCGGGATGCGAACGGCGTGCTTCGGCCGAACCCGGGTTTTCCGAATATGAAGGCGCTGGCGGACTATGTTCACAGCAAGGGTTTGAAGCTGGGGATTTATTCTTCGCCCGGTCCGCGCACGTGTGGGGGATTCGAGGGCAGTTACGGGCACGAGGAACTGGACGCCTGGACGTGGGCCGGGTGGGGCATCGATTTGGTGAAGTACGACTGGTGCAGCGCGGCGCGCATCTGGAGCGACGACGACATGCGGGCGGTTTACCAGATCTTGGGCGCGGCGATTCGGAAGACCGGGCGTCCGATGGTTTACAGCATTTGCCAGTACGGCCGCGGGAACGTGGCAGAGTGGGGACCGCTGGCGGGAGGGAATTTGTGGCGGACGGGCGTGAACATCGGCGACCGGTGGGAGTCGATGGCGGCGGCTGCGATTGCGGAGAGCGAGATGGCGGGCTTCGCGGGACCGGGACACTGGAACGATCCGGATCTGCTGGAGGTGGGCAAGGGCGGGATGACAGAGGTGGAGTACCGGACGCAGTTCAGTTTGTGGGCGATGCTGGCGGCGCCGCTGATTGCGGGAACCGATGTGCGGGAGATGGCGCCCGAGACGCGGGCGATTCTGCTGAATAAAGAAGCGATCGCGGTGGACCAGGACCGGCTGGGGAGGGTGGCAAGCGTCGTTTCGTCGACCCGCACGACGCAGGTGTGGGCGAGGCCGCTGGCGGACGGCTCGTACGCGGTGGCGCTGTTTAATCCCAGCGAGGCGGAGGCGCAAGTTTCGGTCTCCTGGGACGACCTCCACGAGACCGGGGCGTTTTATGTGCGGGATTTATGGGCGCACGCGGACAGGGGGCGTTTGTGGAGCGGGTATGGCGCGACGGTTCCGGCGCACGGGGTGGCGATGGTCCGGCTGACGCGGTAGGGGCATCTCCTTTCTCCTTGACATTCTACCTATGTGAGGCGTATATGTAGAATGTCATAGAGAGAGACATGGGGAACGGAAAATCGGATCTGTTACAGGGGACGCTGGACATGCTGGTCCTGAAGGTGGTGGCGCTGGGGCCCGTGCATGGGTATGGGATTTCGGTGCGGATCCGGCAGATTTCGCGCGAGGTGCTGCAGGTACAACAGGGGTCGTTGTATCCGGCGCTGCACCGGTTGGAGAAGAAGGGGTGGCTCGAATCGGAGTGGGGCGAGAGCGAGAGCGGGCGGCAGGCGAAGTTCTACAAGCTGTCGGCGAAGGGGCGGAAGCAGCTTGCGGCCGAGGAGACGAACTGGGGCCGGCTGGCCGGGGCGGTGCAGTTGATTCTCGAAGCCGGGAAGTAGGAGGCGGCGATGCGCTGGTGGTTGCGGGCACTGCGGAAGCCCAGGGCGGCGGAGTTGGACCGGGAGATCGAGTTTCATCTGGAAGAGCTAGCCCGAGAGAAGATGGCGGGCGGGATGGGCGAGGCGGAGGCGCGGCGCGAAGCGAGGCTCGAGTTCGGCGGCGCGGAACGAGTAAAGGAAGAAGTGCGGGACGTGCACCGGATCCCGGTGTGGGACGCGGCGTGGACGCACACGAGATACGCGGTGCGCACGCCGCGGGCTGCCTGGACGTTTTCCCTTGCCGTCATTGCGACGCTGACGCTGGGGATCGGGGCGAACACGGCGGTGTTTTCGGCGATTGACGCGGTGCTGCTGCGGCCGCTGCCGTATCCGGCGCCGGACCGGCTGGAAGTGCTCCATGAGTGGCGGGCGAAGCTGAAGAATCCGCAACGGCCGGTGGCGCCGTCAAGGCTGGAAGACTGGAACCGGATGAACCGGACGTTCCAGGCGATCAGCGGGTATTACGTCGAGGATGCGGTGGACGCGACGGGCCCGCTGCCGGTGCGGCTGAAGCGGGCGATCGTGGCGCCCCGGTTTCTCGAAGTGATGGGCGTGGAGCCGGAGATCGGCCACGATTTCGCGCCGGCGGACGAGCACTTTCACGGGTCCACGGCCATGAGCGTGTTGATCAGCGACCGGTACTGGCGGACGCATTATCGCGGGGACCCGGGGGTGATCGGGCAGCCGTTGATGAAGGACCGGAAGTCGGCGCGGGTGATCGGGGTGATGCCGCCGGGGTTCGCCTTTCCCGATGAGAGCGTAGACCTGTGGTTCGTGAACGCGCCGGACGCGCCGTACGCGAAGGACCGGCGGGAGACGTGGTTCACGGCGATCGGACGGAGGAAGCGAGGCGTGACGGAGGGGCAGGCGAGGACGGATCTTCGCTTGGTGCAGAAGCGCCTGGGGCGGGAATACCCGGTGACGGACGCGGACCTGAGCGTGAAGATGGAGTCGCTACGGGAGACGGCGATCGGCGGCGAGCGGGCTTCGCTTTGGCTGCTGTTCACGGGAGTGACGCTGCTGCTGCTGATTGCCTGCGTGAATGTTTCGTCGCTCTTGCTGGCGCGGTGTCTAGAGCGAGGCCACGAGTTTTCGCTGCGATATTCATTGGGCGCGTCGCGAGCGGCGGTGGCGATGCAGGTGATGGTGGAGAGTCTGATATTGGCTTTGGCGGGAAGCGCGGCGGCGCTGGTGGTAGCACTCGGGTGCGGGCGGGGGCTCAAGTCGATGGCGGCGTCGATTCCCCGGATTGGCGAGATCGGGCTCGACTGGCGCGTGTTTGCCTACGCGGCGACGTGCGCGGTGGGGGTGACGCTGATTTCGGGGCTGTATCCGGCGGTGCGGTCGGGGTTTGCGGCTCCGGCGGGACGGCTTGCGCAGGGACGGCGGGCGGAGGTTTCGCGCGGCGGGCGGGCGCAGGGGGTGCTGGTCGGGGTGCAGGTGGCGCTGGCGGTGTGCCTACTTGCGGGAGCGGGGCTCTTGGTGAGAAGTCTTGTGGCGATGACGGAGGTGTCACCGGGGTTCGAGGCTGGGCATGTGCTGGCGTTCCGTCTGACGGGAGGGTATGGGGAGACTGGCGACGTTGCCCGGCTAATGAGCCGCGTGAACCAGACGCTTGATGCGCTGCGAGCGATGCCGGGGGTGGAGGCGGCGTCGGCGTCGGCGTTTTTGCCGGGTGTGCCGGTCGAGTATCCGTTGGAGCTGACGAGCCCGGACTCGGGATTTGAGCCGGAGCGGCGCGTGACGGCGGAGGCGCGATATGTTTCGAGCGGATATTTCGAGACCATGCGGATTCCGGTGCTGGTGGGAAGCGGGTGCGATGTGCGGCCGGAGGGGACAGGCGTGGTGGTGAACCGAAGTTTTGTGTCGGCCTACTACGACGGGAGGACGGCGATCGGGCGGCACCTGGCGGAACGCGTGGATCCGTATGGATTTGGGCCGAGGGCGATTGTGGGGGTGGTGGGAGATGCGCGGGAGGCGGGGTTGGACCGCGCGCCGGAGCCGGTAGTGTACTGGTGCGGGGCGCCGATCGATCCGGGGCGGTTTTACCTGGTGCGGAGTGCGGGGGAACCTGCGGCGTTGGCTCCGGAGGTGCGGCGGAAGTTGAAGGAAATCGAGCCGGCGCGGGCGGCGTATGATGTAGCGCCGCTCGAGCGGGACTTGCGCGAGGCGTATGGGGACGTGCGTCTGCGGGCGGAACTGCTGGGGTTGTTCGCGCTGACGGCGCTCATGCTGGCGTGCGTGGGGATGTACGGGACTTTGACGTACGTTGTGCAGCGGCGGCGGAAGGAGATCGGGCTGCGGATTGCGTTGGGGGCCGGGAGGGCGCAAGTTGCGCTTCGATTCGCGAGCCGTGGGATGGCGGTGGCGGGCATCGGGATGGCGGCGGGGCTGGGGTTGGCGGCTTGGGCGGTGCGGCTGATGGCGGGGATGTTGTACGGGGTGATGCCGGACGACCCGGTGGCGTTCGGCTGGGCGGTGTTGGCGATGATGGGCGTGGCTTTAGGGGCGACGGCGATTCCGGCGGTGCGGGCGTCGCGGCTGGATCCGATGGAGGTGTTGCGGGAAGAATAGCGGTGAATTGGTATCGCTACAGCGTATGGCCCAGGCGACTTTTACGGCTGTGTAGATGAAGGTTCCCGAAGGGTATGTCGCCTTCGTGGAGGGATTGCCGGGGGCGAACGCCCAGGGCGAGACGCAGGAGGAAGCGGTCAGGATGGTTCTGGAAGCGAATCGTGTACTTTCCGAGTAGTCTCTCAAAGGGGCCGAGGTCATTCGGGAGACTCTGACCGTTCCGGCGTGAAGCGCTCGGATCTCATCCGCCATCTGGAGCGGCACGGATGGGACTGATGGAGAATTTGCTGGAAGAGTGGCCAATTGCTACCGGCAGCGGACGGCCTGCTTGGGGCCCCAAGCGCCGATTGCCGATCGCCGACGGCTATTTGCCGAGCCCTGTTGCCGCCAGAATTTCTTCGAGCGCCCCGGCGGCCTGGCCGCAGTTTTCGCGGGTGACGTCGCAGTGGGTGACGGCGCGGAGGCGCGCGCCTCCGACGGGGTTGATGAGGACGCCGCGCTCTTTGAGTTTGGCGCTGACGGCGGCGGGCGTTAGATCGTCTGTGGCCACTTCGAAGATGACGATGTTGGTCTCGACGCGCTTGGGGTCGATGCGGAGGCCGGGGATGCGCGAGATGCGCTCGGCGAGATGGCCGGCGTTCGAGTGGTCCTCGTGGAGGCGGGCGGGCATTTTTTCCAGCGCGATGAGGCCGGCGGCGGCGAGGACTCCGGCTTGCCTCATGCCTCCGCCGAGGCGCTTGCGGTAGAGGCGGGCCTGCGCGATGTCGGCCGCGCGGCCGCAGAGCAGGGAACCGGCGGGCGCGCCGAGACCTTTCGATAAACAGAACATGACGGTGTCGGCGTGGCGGGCGATGCCGGCGGCGCTGCATTCGAGCGCCGTGGCGGCGTTGAAGATGCGCGCGCCGTCCATGTGAACGCGTAGCCCGCGCGCGTGGGCTTCGTGGCAGATTTCCTCGACAACGTCGATAGGCGTGACAGCGCCGCCCGCCATGTTGTGGGTGTTTTCGATGACGATGCATCCGGTACCGGCGCAGTTGGGGCCGTTGGGACGGAGGTGGTCCTGGATGGCGGACCAGCGGAGGATGCCGTCTTCGGCGCGGATGGGGCGGGCGAGGCAGCCGGCGAACCAGGCCATCATGGCGAGTTCCCAGTCCATCACGTGGGCGCGAGCTTCGCAGATGACTTCCTGGCCATGATGGGTGTTCACCTTGATGCCCATGGTGTTGCCCATGGTGCCGGTGGGCACGAAGACAGCGGCTTCTTTGCCGAGGATTTCGGCGGCGCGCTGCTCGAGGCGGTTGACGGTCGGGTCTTCGCGATATACGTCGTCTCCGACTTCGGCCTCCATCATGGCGCGGCGCATTTCGGGCGAGGGCCGGGTGACGGTGTCGCTGCGGAGATCGATCAGAGCTGACATGGTTGGAGAAACTCCTGGAAGACTTCGTTCGATAGTAAAACGCCGCGGTTGGTCAGGCGGAGCGCGCCGTCGCGTTCTTCGAGCAGTCCTTCGGCGAGGAAGCGGTGGAGCGGCGCCGAGTATCTTTCGCGTTCGTCGGGCGTGGGACGGATGCCGGAGGCCAGGCGCAGGCTGACGAAGAATTTCTCTTCGCTCAAGTGAGCGGGTTCGGGGGCGGTGCGCGGGGTAAGGCCGGCTTCAACGAGGCGGACATATTCGGCCGCATCTTCGACATTGGCCCAGCGCGAGATGCCGTCGAAGGAATGGGCGTCGGCGCCGAAGCCGAGGTACGGCGCGAGCTGCCAGTATTTCAGGTTGTGGAGCGAGGCAAAGCCTGGGCGGGCGAAGTTCGAGATCTCGTAGCGCTCGATGCCTTCGGCGTGGAGGAAGGCGACGGCGGTTTCGTAGAAATCCGCGATGGCGGAGTCGGAGGGAACGTCCGGCGCGCCGTAGCGTTCGCCGTTGAACAGGACTTCGCGGCCGAGGCGGCTGTCCTCGTCGATTTCGAGCATGTAGACGGAGACGTGAGGCGCGGCGAGGCGGGCTGTTTGTTCGAGCGACGCGCGCCAGGAAGAGGCGGTTTGGCCGGGGAGTCCGGCGATCAAGTCGATATTGAAGTTTTCGATGCCGGCGCGGCGGAGGGCAGCGACGTCTTCGGCGACGTTTTGCGCGGTGTGGCGGCGGCCTGAGCGGCGGGATTCGCTTTCGACGAAAGACTGGACGCCGAGGCTGACACGGTTGATGCCGGCTTCGCGCCAGAGGGCGGCGTGGGAGTGGGGGAAGGTGGCGGGGGCGGCTTCGAGCGTGGCTTCCAGATAGGGCCGGCCGGGAATGGCGGCAAGCACCGCGCCGAGCGAGCCGGGGTCGAGACGGCTCGGCGTGCCGCCGCCGAAATAAACGGTTTCGGGCGTCCACGGCCACGCGGTTGCGCGGAGTTCGCGGAGGAGGGCGTTGACGTACGGGGCTTCCAAGTCGCGAGGCAGGACGCCGGAGGCGAAGTTACAGTAAGTGCATTTTTGCGCGCAGAAAGGATAGGCGATGTAGACGCCGGGCATTACAACTCGATGGCTACTCCAAGCTGGCGCGAGATAGCCGCCGCGATAACTTCGTCGAGCGTTTCGCCGGTTTCGGGCAGAGTGAACGCGCCGCGGGCGGCGTCCCAGGAGAACTTGAAACTCTTCGACTGCGCCGACAGCCAGATCTGGTGGACCGGCGAGTTGGGGCTGACGACGAACTTCGCGGGTGGATCATCGAATTCAACCGTGAGCGCGCCTGCGTTAAAATCGGGTTCGAAGTCCGCGTTTTCCGAAGCATCGGTCAGGCGGCGGTGGAGCGCTTCGAGCGCCGCGCCGGCTTGGCGTTGGAACTCCTGGTCGTCCATGGTTTTCTTCATTTTGTCAGATTGGGCCGGAGGAATTGTTCGGAACTTTGGACGGGTTTCGTTCATCGATTGAAAGGGCGTGTGCGCGGTTGCGGCGCCCGGAGAGAACCGCACAACGGCCATTCATGGAAACGCACTGTCTCCGATACACCGAAATTCCCGGCACATCGCGGCTGTTCGCCGACTATCAGTATCATTTCGATCGGGTTAGCCGGTTCTATGCGTTCAACCCGCACGATTTCGAATCGTACAAGCGGGCGGCGGAAGGGATGGATTTTCCCGAGGCGCGGCGGGCGGCGCTGGTAGAGGCGCTGCGGAAGACGAACGCGGGTTCGCCGCTGCTGGAGGAGTTGGCGAAGCCGGGGACAGTAGCGGTTGTGACCGGCCAGCAGTTGGGTCTGTACACGGGGCCGGCCTACACGGTTTACAAGGCGCTGACGGTGGTGAAACTCGCGGAAGCGCTGCGCGATGGAGGAATACGGGCGGTGCCGGTGTTTTGGGCGCCGTCGGAGGACCACGATTTCGCCGAGGTCGACCACTGTCATGTATTCGGCGGCGGGCACGAGCCGGTGAGTCTGCGGATGGAGGCCGAGGGCGGGCCGCGACAGATGGTGGGAACTCGCGTTGTCCGGCGGGTTCCGGATGACGAGTTGGCCCGAGCGATCGGGCGGATGCCGTTTGGCGAGGAAGCACGGGAGATGGCGCGGCGGGCCTACCGGCCGGGCGTGACGCTGATGGCGGCTTTCCGGCAGATGCTCGCCGAGATGCTGCGTCCGTATGAGTTCCTCTACGTGGACCCTCTCGAACAAGGAATCCGGGAGCTGGCTGCGCCGTTCTTGCGGGCGGCGGTGGAAGTGGCGCCGGGGCTGAACGCGAAGCTGCGGGAGCGGGCGCGGGAGCTGGAAGCGGCCGGATATCATGCGCAGGTGCTGATCGAGCCCGAGACGTCGCTGTTTTTCCGGATCGAGGGGAACAACCGGCACACGCTGCGCGTGCGGGACAGGCGATACAGCGCGGGCGAGCGCGAGTTTGGGACGGACGAGTTAGCCGGGGAGGCGGAGAAGCTGTCGCCGAACGCGGTGCTGCGGCCGGTGATGCAGGATTACTTACTGCCGACGATTGCCTATGCGGGCGGTCCGGCGGAGACGGCTTACTTCGCGCAGGCGGAAGTGATTTACCGCGAGTTACTCGGGCGGATGCCGGTGGCTGTGCCGCGGGCTTCGTTTACGTTTGTGCCGGCGGCGGAAGCGGAGCGGATGGAGAAGTTCGGGCTGAGCGTGCCAGGTCTGCTTCGGCCGGAAGCGGAGGTGCGGGAGGCGGCGGCGCGGACGCTTGTGCCGGCGGGATTGAAGGAGGAGTACGCGGTGGCGCGGCGGCGGCAAGGGGAGCTGATCGCGAAGCTCGAGGCGGCGACGCTCGGGCTGGATCCGACGCTAGTGAAAGCCCTGCGTCGCAGCGGGGCGAAGATGAGTTACCAGCTCGAAAAGATGGAGAAGAAGGTGGCGCGGGAGGCTCTGCTGCGGGCCGAGCGGGCCGGGGCGGGGGTGAGTAAGCTGCTTAAGTTAGTGTATCCTGAGCGCCACTTACAGGAGCGGTATTACTCGTTCTTGCCCTTTTACGCGGAGCATGGGCCAGAGTTAGTGGGTAAGATCGCGGAGGCAGTGCATTTGGGTTGTCCGGATCATCGCGTGGTGGCGGGGTAAGAGGTTACTTCTCGGCGAGCCAGTTCAGATTGCTCCAGGTAGTGGTGGTAATGAGCGTGTTTCCGCTGCAGCCGTAGAGGTAGAAGTAGGGTTGCGTGGGGCCTTTGTGCCAGGCGCCGGTGGCGCGGTCGAAAGTGGCGAGCGTGTTCTGCTGGCCGGCGAGGGCTGATTTCGGGTCCGGCTGTGATTTGACGGACATCCAGAGTCTGTCGTCATCGCAGAGCGCCACTCCGCTTACATCCGCGAGCGAGAAGGGAAACGGATAGCTGGCGAGTAGCGTCCCGTCGAGGGAAAATTCCATGTAGCGGTGCGCCAGAGGGGAGCCCCAGCCGACGCGGTCTTTCGAGCTGACGAAGAAGGAACCGCCAACAGGCGTTTCCAATCCGGGAAATGTGCTTCGCGGGACCGCGCCGCGGAGCGGTCTTCCCTGTATGTCGAAGCGCTGGATCATCAAGTAACTCGCGGCGTCGCCCAGGTCTCTGCCAGAGTCGTCCTTCAGAAGACCTGCCGTCCAGATGGTTCCATCATGGGCGATGGTGGCCGCGAACGGGACGTAGGGCTCCGTCCGCACGACTCGCTGGCCTTCTCCGCCGGGGGAGACGATGGTCAGGAAGCCTCCGGCTTCGTCGGAGGTTCCGGCGTACACCACATAGCCTTCAACGCTTCGGGCGAACTGATGACTCCCGATGTTAACGCCCCCACCGCCTTCGCTCTGAAGGACGATCTCCTGCGCTTCGGAGCCGGAAGAATCGTAGATCCGCAACAGCGGCGCGCCGCTCATGTGCCCCTCGATCATCAGGAGGGCTCCGCCGCTCCAGGCGCCAATCGGTTCGCCGCCGTTGGGCGGACTGGGGGAGAGAAGAACCGAGCGGATCGGGGTTTGGGCCAGTAGCGGTCCAACGTGGCACGCCAGCATGGCGAACGCCGCGGCGAGCGGCGGCGCAGAGAGTCGACGAACTTCCGTCATATTCCCTCGCTTTTCGTCTATTATGATGCGCCGTGGGTGAGATTCGTGCAGGTAACTCGCAGCCCTCTACGCAACACGGGGGGTCAATGCTGGAAGAGCGCTTCGATGTTCCGGCTGCCGCGCAGGATGCGGAGAATTCGCACATCGCCATTCTCAATGCGGTAGACGATGAGGTAATTGCCCACGGCGAAGCTGCGTAGGCCGGGGCGCAAGTCCTGATCGCGCGGGCGGCCGGGACTGGGATGACTCGCGAGGAGGACGAAGCGGCTGGTGATCGAATCGATCAGGCGGTCGGCAAGCTCCGGGCTGCCGCTGTTATTAGCAATGTAGAGCCAGATTTCGTCAAGATCGGACTCGGCCTGGGGTGTGCGGAGGTGGCCCATTCAGTCAGAGGGGCGGATTTTGCTCGGCGGCGAGCCTTGCTCGTCCGCGCTGCTTGACACTTTCAGCCAGCTCGCGCATCGAGTCTTCTGTGATGATGCGCCCCTCGCCGCGGGCCAGGGAAGCCTCGGCCTCCTCGACGGCCGCGAGGATCTCGGCACGAGTGCGTTCGCGCTCCTCCCAGAGCGAAAGCGCTTCTCTCACCGCGTCTGATTCCCTGTGGATGCGTCCGCTCGCAATCGCTTCGCGGACAAATGCTTGCTGATCGGGCGTGAGCTCAACTTCCATTCCTTTCTCAGCGTAGGGACTGGCTGGGGTGGAGTCAAGGGCGACGGGTAAAGCGATTTAGTCGAAGGTTTTCCAGTTGGCGCGGTCAGGATCGAGGAGCGAGGCGGCGCCGAAGCGGCGTTTCAGGGTCGGGTGCAGAACCATCGCGGCGCTTGCATCGAGGGGATGGGTTCCTGGAGCGTAGCCGTTGAAGGCCGTGGCCGCTTTGGAGGGTTCCTCCCACTGTTCTTTTCGCTGGGGCAGTGCCGTCGGATTTTGTTTGCGCCAGCGCCAGAGTTTGAATAAGTCCCTGGCCGTGGCTTCGAGAAGGGATGTTGTGCTGTCGAGAAGGCCGCTAAGGGTTGCTTCCTCCTCCTCGGTAAGGCTCAACGCCTGGGGGCTGTCGAGAAATACCTGGACTTCGCTTCGGGCCGGGTCGCGCGGGATCTGGGTTACGCGGCGGGCGGAAGGCACACCGTCCGGTTTATAGACGCGGCCCGGTATACGCTGGCCTAGTTCGAGGCGGCGGCCACGGTGGACGACCATGTTGCGGTAGTCGAGGGTCCAGTCCAGCCAGCCTGTAGGGCCGGCCGCGACGATCTTGCCATCGAGATTGGACGCGAAGTCCTTCTGCGTTTGCGTGAGGCTCGGGTCTGCGAGGGCCCTGCGCGTACGTTGGAAGTCTGCCCGAAGGATATTTACGGGCAGGGCCGCGACGCCGATGATGACGCCCGCCAGACAGTCGAGGGCGGAGGCGAGGGCACGGACCAGGCCGACGCGGTGGATGCCGGCGATCGCGGGGATGAGTTGTTCGTGCGGATCAGCCGGGCGTCGATCGGCGTCGGTCAGCCGCCCGTTGGCGATACGCACGGAGTCGAGGTAGCTGTTGCGATCCCGCTCCGACGCATCCTGGAATTCAAGCCAGTGCAGCGCGGATTCGGTCATGTTCTGCGTGACGCTGATGGCGCAGGCGTATAGCTGGTCCGAGATGAGTATGCGGCGCTTTGTGCCGGGCTCGGGCGTCCACCAACCTATGCCGTAGGGCACAGTTTCGACCAGGTCGTTGTAGATCTGCTCCTCGAGGGTTGCCCAGCCGGGAAGCTCGATTCCAAGCGCCTTCAGTGCGTCGAATTCGGTGGGGTTTGTGCCTTCGGGATAGCGCTGTTGCAGGCTCTGAAGGTCCAAAGTGCGCATGTTCAAAGTATCGCCCCGGGGCATGTGGGTGGTCAGCAGGACTCCGACGGACCGAGACCGTAGGATAATCGTTGCATGTGCGTTGGGCGTTGGTTGTTGTGTATTCTCGCGGCGCTGAGCGTTGTCTGGGCGCAGGAGAAGCCGGTTCCTTCGATAGCGGCGAAGACCGAAGGGATGCGGAAGATGGAGGGCCTGTTTCCGCTGTACTGGGATGAGCGCGGCGGAAAGCTGTGGATGGAGATTCCGCAGTTCGGCCACGAGTTCCTCTATATCGAATCGCTGGCCGGCGGCGTGGGATCGAACGACATCGGGTTAGACCGCGGGCAGCCGGGGCGGGCGCGGGTGGTGAAGTTCGAGCGGATCGGCCCGAAGATACTGCTCATCGAGCCGAACCAGCGCTACCGGGCGATCACGGAAGATCCGGATCAGAGGCGGGCGGTCGAGGAGTCGTTCGCACAGTCGGTGCTCTGGGGATTCGAGGTCGCGGCCGAAGACAACGGGCGAGTATTAGTGGACGCGACGCCCTTCTTTCTTCATGACGCGCATCATGTAAGCGCCACGCTGCGCGAGAGGAAGCAGGGAAGTTACAACCTGGACGAGAAGCGCTCTACGATATATCTCGATCGGACGAAGAATTTCCCGCACAACACGGAAGTCGAGGCCATGCTGACCTTCGCGCTGGCGGGCGGCGAGGCGGGAAACTACGTCCGGGAAGTTACTCCATCGGCCGATGCGGTTACGGTGCGTGAGCACCAGTCGTTCGTCGCTCTGCCGGGGCCGGGTTACACGCCGAGGGTATTCGATCCTCGGGCGGGATACTTTGGGATTGGGTTCCGGGATTTCGCGGCGCCTTTGGACGAGCCGCAGGAGAAGATGTACATCGCTCGGCGCCGGCTGAAGAAACGCAATCCGTCGGCCGCGCGGAGCGAGCCCGTGGCGCCGATCATTTACTATCTCGACCGGGGCGCGCCGGAGCCATTGCGAACCGCGCTGCTCGAAGGCGCGCGGTGGTGGAACCAGGCGTTCGAGGCGGCGGGCTACATCAACGCCTTCCGGGTGGAGTTACTCCCCGAAGGCGCGGACCCGATGGACGTTAGATACAACGTCATCGAATGGGTGAACCGGGCGACGCGCGGGTGGTCGTATGGGAGTCCGATCATGGACCCGCGGACGGGCGAGATCATCAAGGGGCACGTGACGCTGGGTTCGCTGCGGCCGCGGCAGGATTTTCTGATTGCCGAGGCGCTGCTGGCGCCGTACGCGGCCGGAGCCAAACCATCGGACGCGATGGAGCAGTTAGTGCTGGCGCGGATGCGGCAGCTTGCCGCGCACGAGACGGGACATACGCTGGGGCTGATGCATAACTTCGCCTCGAGCGTGAACAACCGGGCCTCCGTGATGGATTATCCGCCGCCGGTGGCGGAGCTGAACGGGCCGGGTGCGCCGGATCTGTCGCACGCTTACGCGGCGGGCATCGGCGAATGGGATAAGGCGGCGATCGCGTACGGGTACCAGGACTTTCCCCCCGGAACGGACGAGAAGCAGGCGCTCGACGCGATGGTGATGAAGGCGATTCACTCCGGGCTGCTCTATCTGAGCGATGCGGATGCGGGGCCGGAAGGCAGCGCCTCGCCGGTGGCGCACTTGTGGGACAACGGCTCGGACCCGGTGAAGGAGCTGGACCGTGTCATCGCGGTGCGGCAGCGGGTGATCGAGCGGTTTGGCGAGAATAACATTCCGATGGGCGCGCCGATGGCGGCGCTCGAAGATGTTCTCGTGCCGGCGTATCTCATGCACCGGTACGAAACGGTAGCCGTGTCAAAGCTGGTGGGCGGCGTCACTTACTCGTACGCGATGCGCGGCGACGGGCAGGTTACAAGCCGCCCCGTGCCCGCGGCCGAGCAAAAGCAGGCTCTGGCCGAGTTACTGAAGACACTTACGCCGGAGTTTCTGCTGCTGCCGCGGCCGCTGATCCTGAGCATCCCGCCGAGGCCTCCGGGGTATCCGCTGACACGCGAGGATTTCCACCGGCACAGTGGGGTGACGTTCGATCCGCTCGGAGCGGCCGAGGCGGCGGCGGACATCACCGTAGATCAGATCCTCGACCCGGAGCGGGCCTCGCGGCTGCAGCAGCAACACGCGGCGGACCCGTCGATCGATGGACTGGACGGCGTCATCCGGTCGCTGCTCCGGGCGACGGTGTACGCAGAGCGCGGACCGGACGCCCGGCGGGCGGAGATTCAGCGGGTCGTTTCGCACGTGGTTCTCATCGACCTGATGGAACTCGAGCGGAACAAGGAAACCTCGGAAGGGGCGCGGGCCCTGGTCTATTACCACCTGAAGGCGCTGAAGACGTGGCTCGATAACCTCAAGCAGAAGGACCTGGCGCACGACACCTATGCTTCCGATTTGATCGGACGGTTCCTGGCGCGGCCGGAGACTGTAGAAGTTCCGGTGCTGCATGAGCCGCCGCCGGGACAGCCCATCGGAGAGGACGATTACGGGTTCGGGTGGTAAAAGGTCCGCTCATGCCTCGTTGCGCGCGAAGGGAAGCGGGAGGCGAAGGACGCGTTCTTTTTCCCGCTCTTCCTCCATGTGGCGCGTGCGGGCCTGCAGCATGGCTTGCAGCGTGAGCGCTCCCATGACGGTACGCGGCTCGCCGCGCGAAACCACGGCGATGGTGGTGCGTCCGGATTCGGCCATGCGGTAGACGACGGCGCGGAGAGGCTCATCGGGGAACGCGGTGACGTCAAGCGCGGGAGCGAGCGCCGCGTCCTCGTCGCGCATCACCTCGCGGACGAAAAGGAGCTCGAGCGGATCCACCGCGTATTCCTGGCTCAAGTGCAGGCCGCGGCGGGCGATCTTTTCGGTGAGGATGGATCGCTTCATCAGCAGCACGCTGACGCTGTAGGCAACCGCGCAGGTAACCAGCAACGGAAGCAGCATGTTCATGCTGTGAGTGAGTTCAACGGCGAAGATGACGGCGGCCATCGGCGCGCGCATGGCGCCGGCGATCATGGCTCCCATGCTGACGATGGCCCAAAAGCCAATGGGTTCGGCGGGGAAGAACAGCGCTTCGATGGAGCCGAGCGCGCCGCCGATCATTAGCAGCGGAGCCAGCACGCCGCCCGAGGTGCCGGAGCCGAGTGA
>JAJYCN010000242.1 GCA_021778335.1 Acidobacteriota bacterium
AATGCGCCACGCCGCGCCGCCCCCGCATCTCGATGCCGGGCCGGAGGAGGTTGTGCTGCTGGACGGGTGTGTAGTAGATCCGCCTGTGCTTTCGGCTGGGCGCGATCAGTTCACGCTCGAGCTTGCCAGGGGCGCGCGGGCGCGGGTGTCCCTCGCTGCGGCGCCCGGAGCGCCGCCACTGGAGCTGCACTACGGCCAGCGCGTCGAAATCGAAGCCAAGGCCAGAGTGCCGCGTAATTTCGACAACCCCGGCGGTTTCGACTTCGCCGGATTTTTGGCGCGCCAGCAAATCTACTGGAACGCCGCGATGGTTACGGGCACTAAGCCGAAACTGCTTGGCGGCGGTTGCGGGAGCCGATTCTACCAGGCGATCTTCGCAGTGCGCGGATTCACGATGGAACGGCTGGAGAAGCTCTACGCGCATGACGAGTTGGCGCAGGGGCTGCTGGAAGCGATCCTGCTAGGCCAGCGTCAGCAACTGGACCGCGTCTGGCAGGACGACTTCCGCCGCGCGGGGACTTACCACGTGCTTGTGATTGCGGGGCTGCACCTGGCTGCGTTCACGGGATTTCTGTTGCTGCTGCTGAGGCTCTTCTTTGTCCCTCGGATGCAGGCGCTGGCGATCACGACGGCTGCGGCATGGGCTTACGCGGCGGTGTCGGGCTTTCATACGCCGGTCGTTCGGGCCGCTGCAGGTTTCACGCTGTACGCCGCCGCGCGCTATCTGTCGCGCCGAACGCGATTGCTGAATCTGATATCTGCAATCGCCTTGGCGTTTCTCGTATTTGACCCCACGCAGTTGTCCGAGCCGGCATTCCAGCTCTCGTTCCTGGCGGTGGCTTCGATCGCGGTACTGGCGGCGCCGGCGATCGAGAGGACAAGCGGTCCATATCTCGACGGATTGCGCGATCTCAGGTCGGTTTCGCGGGATTTCCATGTGGCGCCGAAAGTCGCGTCCTGGCGCGTGGAGTTGCGGCTGCTTGCGCTGACTGCATCTCTTTGTTGGAAGGCTCCGCGTCACGCGGCCGAGCGCGCGCTTGAGTTCCTGCTTCGCCCGCCGCTGGTGGGCTGGGAGTTGTTCGTGGTGTCGGCGGCGATGCAGGCCGGGCTGGCGTTGCCGATGACGTTGTATTTCCACCGCGTATCGGTGTCGGGTGTTTCGGCGAACGTGCTGGTGGTTCCGCTGATGTCGCTGGTGGTTCCGTTCGGACTGCTGGCGGTTGTGACCGGCGGGCGATGGGCCGCTGCGCCGGCGGGATGGCTGGTGACCGCGGCGGCGCGCATCAGCGTGTGGCACGCGCATGTCGGGCCGGACTGGCGTGTGCCGGACCCGCCACTGTGGCTCGCCGTCGCATTCGCTGCTTCGCTTGCAGCCATGGCGCTTGCGTTGGGATGGGAACCGTTGCGGACGCGCCGCGCGCCGAAGTGGGGGGCTGCGGCGGGTGTGGCTTTCTGCCTGGTGCTGTTGCTATGGCACCCGATGCGGCCGGCGGTGCGGCGCGGCGTGCTGGAGCTTACCGCGATAGACGTTGGGCAGGGCGACAGCCTGCTGGTGGCGTTTCCCGACGGCCGTCTGATGCTGGTGGACGGAGGCGGGTTGGCTTCGTTTCGCGGCGCGAGTACGCCGCAGTTCGACGTGGGGGAGGAGGTGGTGGCGCCGTACCTGTGGAAGCGGGGGATCCGCTCCATCGACGTGATGGTGATGACCCACGCACACGCCGATCACGCGAGCGGCCTGGTGGCGTTGATGGACGATTTTCATCCGCGCGAGTTGTGGATGGGGGCGAGCCCGGCGAATCCGCTCAGCCGGATGCTTGTCGCGCACGCCCGGCGGCTGGGCGTCCGGGTGCTGCACCCGCGCGCCGGATGCTCGTACACATTCGGGCGCGCGCACGTATCGGTGCTGGCACCCGCACTCGACTATCAGCCGGCGGATGCTCCCGGAAACGACGATTCGCTCGTCCTGCGTATCGTCTACCGTCAGCGTGCGTTTCTGCTGACCGGCGATGCCGAAGCGCCGGTTGAGTCCGAGATGCTCGCTAACGGCGACGGGCTTCGCGCCGACGTGCTCAAAGTGGGCCACCATGGCAGCCGGACTTCGACGACGGAGGATTTCCTCGACGCGGTGCATCCTGCCTTCGCCATCATTTCCGACGGCGTCAACAACCCGTTTCACCATCCGCACCCAGACGTGATTACCCGGCTGGCCGCACACCACGCCGAGGCTCTGCGGACAGACCGGCTCGGCCTGATCACCGTCCGGACGGACGGCCACGCGATCCGCGTCTGGGACGCGCGCGACGGCGGCACTGGCCAGGTTTTGCCCCCGTGATAAGGCCGGAATAACCCGTATGTGACAGAAGTTTGACGGCTTCGACCCTGCTTGTTAGCATAGAAGTGCGGGGTGGAGCAGTCTGGTAGCTCGTTGGGCTCATAACCCAAAGGTCGAAGGTTCAAATCCTTCCCCCGCAACCAACCGGTCGGCGCCCAAGCAATCACTCCCCGCCCCGTATCGTCCGCTGGCGCGCCACCTCGATCTCCGCAAGCGCCAGATTCTTTCTTTTGACACAGGCTAGCCATCAATATATGCTTCACGGTATCGGAGGTGGTTCCCCGTGAAGAAGAAGCCCGAAGAGTACCCTAGACGCGAATTTTTGAGCCGGATCGGCGCGTGCGCCCTGATGGGAGCGTTGCCGGAGAATGGCTGGCCCGCGGACGATGGGCCGCGGAACGGGAAGCCGCTGCGGGGACTGTTCCCCATCGGGCAGACGCCCTGCACGCCCGACAACAAGATAGATCTCGACGCTCTCGCGGCGGAAGTGGAGTTCTGCAATCGAGGCGGGGTACACGGTTTTGTCTGGCCACAGATCGCGAGCGGGTGGGCCAGCCTGACTCGTAAGGAACGGCTTGAAGGCGCCGAAGCCATTCTCGCGGCCGGCAAAGGCGGAAAGACCGCGCTCGTCATCGGAGTCCAGACATTGGGGGGCGGCGTCAATGGGCCCATTGAGTATGCAAAGCATGCGGCGAAAAACGGGGCCGACGCGATCATCTCTCTTCCTCCCGAGAAAGCGGACGACGATGGGATGCTCGATTACTACCGGGCCGTCGGCCGAGCCACCGATCTCCCGCTTTTCGTGCAGAGCACGGGCGACATGAGTGTCGACCTCATTGTGCGGATATTCAAGACAGTTCCGACCATGCGGGTGGTAAAGGACGAGGCCGGAAATCCGCTGGAGCGCGTCGCCGAGATCCGGAATCGGACTGGTGGGAAACTCAACGTTTTTTCCGGCAAGGGCGTGAAAACAATGATTACGGAGATGGAGCGGGGCTTTCTGGGCCACTGCCCTACGACGGGGATGTCGGACATTTACGAGCAGGCGTTCGATCTGTGGCACACGGGCAAGAAGCGCGAGGGATTCGACATGTTTGGACGCGTGCTGGCCTTTGAAAGCATTCCCCACGCCGAGTCTTATCTCCTCATCGCCCGCGGCGTTTTCAAAGAAACCACAATCACGCGCCCCATGTCGCTGCCCGGAAATGGCAGGGCTGCGGATGGCCGTGCACACACGCCGCTCGATGAGGACGCAAAGCGCGAGATCCGGAATGCCCTGACCACCTACCTGAAGCCGTATCTGAGAGGCTGAGGCATGTTCGCCAAGAGACGAAAGCGAGTGATGGAGGGCCCGGTCACGCGCCGGAACTTCCTCGCGGCGACGGCGGGGACCGCGGCCGGCGTTTCCGCGCTGGTTGACCCGGGGACTGGCGGCCGCGCAGTCTGTGGGTGTCAAGAAGGCTGACCTGCCCGACCTGACGGTCAAACAGGTCAAGGTCTACGTCACCAGCACGGCAAACCTCCATTGGCTGAATGGATCAGAGACCGGCGAGATCGTCGCCGTCGTCACAAACAGCGGCATCGAAGGAAACTACTCGCTCGGCAATCGCGAGCGCACCACTGGTTGGCTGGAATGGGCAAAGGCTACGATTCCAGGCAAGAGCGTGCTCGACTTGCTGCCGACGTTGAACGCGACTTCCGGCATGAAAGGCAGAGGAGGATTCGACGCCCACCCGCGGCCAGGGGGTAGCGCGGCGAGGCCCGTGCAGCGGGTCGAGGACACAGTTCAACGGCATGCTGCGGGCGGCTTCGTTGCGGTTCCCGACAGAAGCGGCGGGGCATGGCCCGATTATCGGGCTGCTGCCGCCGACTTGTGTCTTTGGGACATTCTCGGGAAAGCAGTCGGCCAGCCGATCTATAAATTACTGGGCGGTTCCAAGGACCGCATGATGGCCCATGCGAGTTCGCCGCACCTGCCCGCTATCGAAGACTATGTCCCCGACGTACTTAAAGCGAAGGAGCAAGGATACAAGGGCTATAAGATCCACCCGGGCGCCGGACAGCATAGGAACGGTAAGCCGATCCCCTCGTACGTGGGCCACATGGAGGAGATTCGGGAAGTTCGCAAGGCCGTGGGTGATGAATACGTTCTTGCGCACGACCCGGTGCAGGCGTACAACCGTTATGAAGCTATGGCAGTGGGACGGCTGCTGGATGAACTCGACTATCTATGGTTCGAAGATCCGATTCTGACGACGGATGTGGACGGACTCGTCCAACTCGCGAGCGCACTGGACGTGCCGCTCCCTGTCGGCGAATTTCTCGCGTCGATTTCCGACTTCGCCGAATACATCCGGCGCGGCGCCGTCGACGTAGTGCGGCTCATTGCCGATAACGTGGACGGCATCAGCGGATCGATGCGGTGGGCCTTTTGGCCGATGCCTTCGGCCTGGAGTGCACGCCCCACAACTGGGGGAATGTATTCGACCTGGCGGTCCACTTTCATCTGGAACTCGCATTGCCCAACGCGTACTGGTTCGAGATGCCGTTCCCGGCGGAGTACACGGACCGGCCTTACCACCGAGACAAATTCCGCATCGACGCGGACGGGTACGTACACGCGCCCACGGCTCCAGGGCCGGCCTATCCTCTCGATCGGGATGTGCTTGACAGAATGACGAAGCGAGTCGAGGTGTAGGGCTTCCCTTCCAGTATCGCATCCGTCCCGGGAGCACCTTCGCCCCCTTACAACCGAATTTCCCAACCTTCCCTGGCCGCATCGGTGTTCGAAAACTCGCGGCGCGCGCTTTCGACGATAGCTTCGAGATCCCTGTCGGCGCGGGAAGGATCGTGGTGAAACAGGATGAGATGCTTCGCGTTTGACTCGCGAGCGGCGCGCGTCGCTTCGAGCCACGTGCTGTGACCCCAGCCGGCCTTGGCCGCATACTCTTCGGGCGTGTATTGCGCGTCGTAGATAAGCACGTCGGCATTCTGGGCGTAGTCCCGAAGCCTCGCGTCATATCGTGGGTCGCCGTGCTCGCAATCGGAAGCATGGACGATCACGGCCCCGCCAGCCTCGATCCGGAATCCAAAGGCGCCCTGCGGATGGTTGAGTTCGAACGGATGAATCGTGATGTTGCCGTGTTTTGAGGTATTGGTGTCGATTTCCAGAAACTCCTGCACCGCGGAGATGCCGTCGCGGCCCGGGAAATATGGCTCCTGAAACTGCCGCTCGAGATGTTGGCGAGTTGCTGAAGCCGGTTTCCGTGCGTGGAAACGGACACGGGCGCCGGAGGCGAACAGAGGCGCGAAGAACGGCAGGCCCTGAATATGGTCCCAGTGAAAATGGGTGAGCCAGAAGTCGACTGCAAGGTGGCCCTGCGCGATCCTCTCAAGGCCGAGGCCGCGCACGCCGCTGCCGGCATCGATCACTAACCGGCCGCCGTCGCCCGACTGGATCTCCAGGCAAGTAGTGTTGCCCCCAAAACCGAGGTTAGCGGCCACCGGCGTTGGAATGGACCCGCGCACACCAAAGAACTTCAGCCTGAGGCGAACGCCGTTCATTTCGTCCGGGTTTTGGAGCATCGAGCGGAGATCTGGCACCACGTGGCCTTCCTACATGATAGGCGCAGCAGGGAACGCTTCCCGGGGGGGTATCCTTAGGGCGTATCCGTAGGGGTCAGAAAATAAGGCCGTCGCGGCTGCTACCCTGGTAGTAGATGCAAGACCACCATCCCGCCCTTTCCTCGTTCCGCTTTAAGCGGGCAAAGACGGATGGCCTGATCGAGGTTCTCAACGAGGGTTCCTACGTGATGGCCGAATATAGTGAACGGACAGGCGAGGTGAAGTGGCGCCGCGTCGTGGCCGCTGCTCAGAGAGAAAAGATCGAAAAGTGGCTCGGCGAGCACTACCAGCCTCAGCCGGCGGGCGCTCCTAAGCGAACCCGCCCACGCTGATTTTCCGCGCCCGGCCTGTTACTGCCTCAGTGCGGCTGTGCCCGCCGGCACGTCCGCCAGCAGTTCATCCAGTTCGGCGCGTTCCAGCGTCTCCTTGCGCATCAGCTCCGCCGCGATGCGCTCTATCGGTTCGCGGGCGTTGCGCGAGGATCCCGGCGACGCGCGTGTGAATCTCATCGATGATGGCCGGGACTCATTGTCAATTCGCTCGGCGGTTTGCTCGCTGTAGTTGCGCTCCTCCATGTCGAAGGGCGTGCGCAGGAACGGACCGGCGAGCGAGCGGCCATAAGTAATCGGCCCGAGCGGTTCGCTCATGCCGAACCGTGTGATCATCTGGCGAACGAGGGCACTGGCGCGCTCGAGGTCGTCCGCGGCGCCGGTTGAAACTACTCCGCCATAGTGGATCTCCTCCGCCGTACGCCCGCCGAGCAGCACGGCAATCTGGTCTTCTAACTGCGGATTGGTCATCAGAAACCGCTCCTGCGTGGGCAATTGCAGCGTGTAGCCCAAGGCGCCGATTGAGCGGGGAATGATCGAGACACGATGCAGCGGATCGGCGTGCTGTACAGAGAGCGCTACCAGCGCGTGGCCGGCTTCGTGAACCGAAACGCGTTCCTTCTCCTCCGGGCTCATGACGCGGCTCTTTTTCTCCAGGCCAAGCATGACACGGTCGGTGGCTTCTTCGAGATCGCGCATTTCGACGGCGTCTCCGCCGCGCCGCACCGCGAGCAGAGCCGCCTCGTTGACGATATTGGCAAGGTCGGCGCCGACCATGCCCGGTGTCCGGGCGGCAACCGCGGCAAGGTCGGTTTCAGGGGCCAGGCGGATCTTTCGCGCGTGGACCTTCAGGATCTCGATGCGATCCCGCAGATCGGGGCGGTCGACCAGCACCTGGCGGTCGAAACGGCCGGCACGCAGCAGAGCGGGGTCGAGCACCTCGGGTGTATTCGTCGCGGCCATGATGATAACGCCGTCGGAGGAGTCGAAGCCGTCCATTTCGGCGAGCAACTGGTTCAAGGTCTGCTCGCGCTCGTCGTTGCTGAAACCGATCGCGCGGCCAGTGCTTCGTGACTTGCCGATGGCGTCGAGTTCGTCAATGAAGACAATGCAAGGCGCTCTAAGCTTTGCCTGCTCAAACAAGTCGCGTACGCGCGCAGCGCCGACACCGACGAACATCTCGACAAATTCCGAGCCGGAAATCGAAAAGAACGCCACCTTCGCCTGCACGGCTACGGCCTTGGCGAGCAGGGTCTTGCCCGTGCCCGGCGGACCGACCAGTAGAACCCCCTTCGGAATGCGGCCACCAAGCTTCTGATACTTCGCGGGTTGACGGAGAAAGTCGACGATCTCTTCGAGTTCGAACTTGGCCTCATCGACGCCGGCGACATCATCGAAGGTCACTTGTGCGCGGGCGGATTCGTCGTGGATTTCCGCCCTGTTTTTACCGAATGTCAGCGGCCCGGCGCCTTGGGCGAGCCGGCGCATCCCAATGCCGTAGATCACCAGGATGAACAGCAACGGAAACAGCCAGGCGAGCATGTTCCAGAACCACGAACCCTGCTCGATGCGGCCGCCAAATTTCACAGGGTGGGCTTCGAGTTCTTTTGGAAGCTCCGATTCATCTACTCCTGGCAGGCGAGTAGCTTTGATTGTCGGCGGGTGTGCCTGAGGCTTTGAAGGATCCCCCTTGAGTGTGCCGATGAGTTCGCGCTCGGTGATCTGCACGTCGCTGAGGTGGCCGGCGCGGATCTCGTTGAGGAACTCGCTGTAGGAGACCACTTTCGGAGTGGTGCTTGAGTAGAACCGGGTGCTCAGATACAGCATCGCTGCAATCAGGAACAGGTTAGCGGCGGTGAAGATCCAGCGATGTTTCTGCGGCCGGTCCATGCAATGTGTTTTGCTGCATTTGGCTGGCCATTCGGGCGGCGGAGCGGGCGGCTGGTTAGAGATCGGCGAGGTGGGCGCGGAAGATGGTCCGCTTTACGACTTCGACCAGGACGAGGTAGGTCAGTGTGGCGCCCAAAACGTACCCAAGATAGCTGATCGGTAGGGTCGAAAAACCGAATACTCCGGCAAAGGGCAGGTACGGAAACACGAGTGCCACGGCGGCCACGGCGGAGGTGGTTGCTGCCAGAAATTTGCCGGGACGGCTCCGCAGGGGGTTGCCCATGGTACGGATGACGAAAAGCACCAGCGTCTGCGTGGCGAGCGACTCGACGAACCAGCCGGTGTGGAACTGCACCTCAGTGGCATGAAAGACACGCAACAGCACGTAGAACGTCAGGAAATCGTAGATCGAACTCACCGGTCCGATGAAGATCATGAAGCTGCGGATGAGGGAGAAGTTCCATCGGTGGGGGCGCTTCAGGTAGCCCGCATCGACGTTGTCGGAGGGAATGCTGATTTGAGCGAGGTCGTAAAGAAGGTTGTTCAGCAGGATCTGCGTGGGCAGCATGGGAAGAAAGGGAAGGAACAATGACGCCGCGGCCATGCTGAGCATGTTTCCAAAGTTTGAGCTCGTGCCCATGAACAGATACTTCATGACATTGGCGAAGGCTTTTCTGCCCTCGCGGATCCCAAGGTGGAGCACGTGCAGACTACGCTTGGTGAGAATGATGTCGGCTGCGTCGCGGGCTACGTCCACCGCGCTGGCCACGGAGATGCCAACATCGGCGGCTCGAAGAGATGGCGCGTCGTTGATGCCGTCGCCCAGGAAACCGACGGTGTGTCCGCGGGCGCGCAAGGCTAGCCCAACTTTCGCAGTTCGCGGGCTTCACAGGAGCCAAGTCTTTCAGAATCAGTAGGGCCTACCCGTAGGTCTTCACTACAGGGCGGGCTGATCGGCGAGCTTCTGGGGCGGGATCTGGGAG
>JAJYCN010000243.1 GCA_021778335.1 Acidobacteriota bacterium
GTTCCACTGGCGCAAACGCGAAGTCAAGGGAAGCCAGCTCCGTAATACGATTGTTAACTTATGCAATTAAGCACTAGGCTTACCATGACAGCACCCTAGGCCGGTCTATTGCAATTGAAGCGGCATACGTAGAGAATTAGGCGTAGATGCGCCGCGAAACCGATACGCAGATCTTTTGGGTCGTCGTTTTTGGTTTAGCGTTCTGGGCCGCCATCTTCTGGCACACCGCGATCTTCAAGTGGTTTCACCACTTGAAGCTCGAGTTTCTCGGTCCGCGATAGCTGCGGAGGGCAGAAACGTGCTAATGTGTCGTGACATGAACGCAGTCGCGGACCGTTTGTTTCGGCCGGCGCAAGCTCACACGGTTGAGGAGACAGGTCTCTCTCCAAGCCTCGTTTTAGACCTCGTATTGAAGCACGCCTATTTCGAGGGTACCGTCACGCTCGAAAGGCTTGCCCGGCGATGTAAGCTTTCGCATTCGATCGTCCTCTCCCTATACCGGTATTTTCAGAAGGAACATCTCTGCGAAACGCGGACGATGGTGGGTGACGACTACGAGATATTCCTTTCGACCAGAGGCCGGGAGATGGCCGAACTGGCCTTGAAAAAAAGCCACTATGCCGGAGCCGCGCCAGTGCCACTCGGCGACTACGCGTACTCCGTGAGGCGGCAGTCCTCCCCCATCCACGTTACCGCGGCGAAGTTGAGATCGTGCCTGAGCGATTTGGTCGTCCCCACGAACATCGTTGAGGATTTGGGAACCGCCATGGCCTCCGGGGGCGCGATCGTGCTGTATGGGTCGACCGGCAATGGCAAGACCAGTCTAGGTGAGAGGCTCCATCGCATCTGGGACACTCCGGTCTACATCCCTCACGCCGTGGAGATTTCCGGGGAGATCATCAGCGTCTACGATCCGCTGATTCATCATGCCGAACCGGACGATCAGCCCGAAGATGAACGCTGGGTGCTTTGCCGCCGGCCGATGGTTAAGGTCGGCGGAGAACTCCGCCTGGAGATGTTGGATCCGAGGGTGGATGAGGTGACCCGAATCGGAATCGCCCCGATCCAGATGAAGTCGAACAACGGCATCCTGCTCATCGACGATTTTGGCCGCCAAAGGATCTCGCCGCGCGAACTGTTGAACCGGTGGATTGTTCCTCTCGACCGTCATTCGGACATCCTGTCCCTTTGGTCCGGCGTGAATTTCGAGATCCCATTTCATGTCCTGGTAGTGTTCGCTACCAACCTGGCGCTCAGCGATCTGGCCGAGGAAGCGTTCTTGCGGCGGTTAAAAAACAAGATCAAAGTAGAACCGCTGCACGACGATCTTTTCCGGCAACTCTTGGAACGGGTTTCGAGCGCCAAGGGTATATCTTGCAGCCCGGAGATTGAAGACTTACTAGTGACCGAATGCCGGCGCCGTTCCCCGGACGGACTCCGGGCCTGTTATCCGGGCGACCTAATGGATATTATCGTGGGCATGGCCCGCTTCGAGGAACGCGACCCGATGCTCGATCGGAAGAACGCCGACCGGGCATTGAATCTCTATTTCGTGCATTAGTACGGCCCGCCGGGGCTGCTTCTCCTAGCCGCGGCCACGTGCCGAAGAGCCTTTATCCGAGAGCGCCCGTCCCGGCCGCACTGTCTCCCGGTCCCTGGCGTGTCCGATGGTTTTCCCGCATTGGCGCTATACTGGCGGCGACTTTGATGCCCGACCTGCCACGACCCACCTCTGCGACTCCGGGAGCGGATATACGGGCGCTGGCCGGCCTCCGCCACGACATGCGGACGCTGCTCAACGCGATCCTCGGCTACGCGGCGCTGTGGCTCGAAGACATCCCACGGCATGTAGACCCACATCTCGCCGAAAGTCTGGCGCAGATCCAGACCCTGGGCCAAAAGATCCTGGAACAGGTGAACGAACTGCTTGCCGACTCGCGGTTAGCCGATTCCCGCTACACGGCCTTGCTGGGCGAACGGCTGCGCGCCGAACTCGGCGTCATGGTGCGGGACGCGTCGGCGAAAGCCGGCGAACTGTCCGCGGCGTGCGGGCCCGGATCGGAGCAACTGGCCGACGATCTGCGCAAGATCGAGGCGGCAGGCCACCGCCTGGAGAACATGCTCGCCAACGTGGACGGCATCGCTCCCGCCTATGCCGGCGCGGCGCGACTGACGCCAAGGAAAACGCATAGCCGCGCCGCTCAGGCTGAACGCGGCCGGGTGCTCGTGGTCGACGACAACGAGGTCAACCGCGACCTGCTCTCGCGCCGTCTTGAGCGGGACGGCTACGTGGTGGATCTGGCAGAAAACGGCGCCGAGGCGCTCGCCGCGATCGAGAACCGATCCTATGATCTGTTGCTGCTCGATATCATGATGCCGGTGATGAACGGCTACGAAACTCTGGACCGGATCCGCTCGGATGCGCGTTGGTCCGACCTGCCCGTGATCATGATCTCCTCGCTCGACGAGATGGACGGCGTCATCCGCTGCATCGAAATGGGCGCCGAGGATTATCTGCCCAAACCTTTCGATCCGGTTCTGCTGCGGGCAAGAGCGGGCGCGTGCGTGGAGAGGAAGCGCTTGCGGGGCGAACGCGCCGCACGTGAGAGAGCCGAACAGCAGCGGCTGCGGCAGGATCTGGAAATGGCCGCTCGCGTTCAGCGCAGGCTGCTTCCCGAGAGCATCCCCCATATTGAAGGACTGGACTTGGCCGGTAGTTGCGATCCGATGCGCGAGGTGGGCGGCGACTATTTCGACTTCCTTCCGCTGGACGAGTGCCATCTCGGGCTGGTGGCTGCCGACGTCGCCGGCAAGGGATTGCCCGCCGCCCTCGTGATGGCGGCGCTCGTTGCCAGCCTGCGCAGCCAGGCACACCGGTGTGAAGGCCGCGCCGCTCCTTTAGCCGAAGCGCTGAACGCCCAGATGCACGCTTGGACCGATACGGGCAAATTTGTGACGCTGTTCTACGGGTGTCTGGAACTCCCCAGCCGTCGGCTGCGCTACGTGAACGCCGGTCACAATTTGCCGCTGCTGGCGCGCGCCCGCGCGCGTAAAGCCGTGGCCATCGGCGACGCCGGAGGTCCGGTGCTGGGCGTTCTGCCCGGCGCCCGGTATGAAGAAGGCGTCCTCGACCTTGACAAGGGCGATGTGCTGGTAGCCTACACGGACGGCGTAACGGAAGCGTTTAACGCCCGGGACGAGGACTTCGGTGAAAAACGTCTGGCCGCCGCGGTACTGCGGCATAGGGACAAGTCCGCTGCTGGAATTGAGGAAGCCATTACGGCCGAAGTGCGCGAGTGGCGAGGCGAGGCGCCGCAGTCGGACGATGTGACGCTGGTTGTGTTGAAGGTTGTGTAGCCGGGCTATACGGATGCGGCGCCGCCGCGCAGAAGCGCTTCCATTTTCTCCAGCAACCGCGGAAAGTCGATCGGCTTCGTGTCGTAGTCGTCGCAACCGGCTTCAAGAGCAGCCTCTTTATCGCCGCTCATCGCGTGCGCGGTCAACGCAATGATTGGGATGGATCCGGTTTGGGGCGATGCCTTGAGCTGCCGGGCGGCTTCCCATCCGTCCAGAATGGGAAGGCTCATGTCTAACAGGATAAGATCCGGCATGTCCGCCGCGGCTTTCTGCACACCGTCGCCGCCGTCCACGGCAAGAACAACAGCGTAACCTTTTCGCAGAAGCCGCCGCGAGAGCATATCGCGGTTCATCTCGTTATCTTCGACCAACAGAATTTTGGCCATCGGCATCCTACCCCCTGTTCGCGTGTTCCCGCGGTCCTTTGCGGCGGGCGCACGTTTCCACCAGGCTCCGGACTTCGTTCAAGAACTGCTCGCGCCCGTAGGCGCCCTTTTGAACGATTTTTTGCACGTATCCATCCAGACGCAGCCGGTCCTCCTCGGTGAGGTCCTTTGCTGTCACTACGAGGATCGGTGTCGAGCGGCCCTCCTCGCGCTTCCGCCAACGTTCCACGAACTCAAAGCCATCCATCTCGGGCATCATCAAATCCAGCACGATGATATCGGCGTGGTTTTCCTTCAGCCAATCCAACGCAAGCCGGCCGTTTTCGGCCTCGCCGACAGTCCAGGCTGCCCGTTCCAGCCTGCGCCGCAGCATCTCTCGAATGCTTCTGTCGTCCTCGACAATCAGAGCCGTGGCGGACGTGCGTTCGCGCCGGTATTTCTCCATCACGGCCATCAGCCTGTCGCGGTCCACGGGCTTGGTCATATATTCGACCGCCCCGAGCGCGTAACCGAGGTTCATGCTGTCGATCATCGTGAGCATGATTACCGGAATATCGGCCAGGCCGGGGGCGGATTTCAGTTCTTTCAGCACGGCCCAGCCGTCCATGCCCGGCATCATTACGTCCAACGTGATCACATCCGGCCGGGAGGCCTTGGCGAGCCTCAGTCCTTCTGCGCCGCTCGAAGCCGTGATGACGTTGAACCCATCTTTCGCGAGGAAGCGCCGTACCAGATCCCGCGCGTTTTCTTCGTCGTCGATGATGAGCACCCGCGTGCCCGTCGTGTCCGTTTCCGGTGCTCGCGTTGCGCTCGCCGCCGCGCGTTCGGCTAGGCCAGCCTGCGCGACGTCCGCGGGTATGCGCATGGTGAAGCGGGTACCAATGCCTGGAGTGCTCTCGACCGTGATGTCGCCGCCCATCATCCGGCAAAAACGTTCGGTAATTGTCAGCCCGAGGCCGGTGCCGCCGAACTGGCTTGCAGTACTGGCGTCGGCCTGCGTGAACGGCAGGAAGACTTTCGCGGACTGCTCGGCTGTCATGCCGATGCCCGTATCCTCGACTGTGAACAGGACCTGGCCGCCGCTTTCCTGCTCCGGCGCGGCCTCTCGATCCACGCGCAGCCGGATTTTCCCGTGATTGGTGAACTTGCAGGCATTGCCGAGGAGATTGAGCAGGGCTTGCCGCAGCTTCGTCAGGTCGGCACGCATCCGCCCGGCCTCGGCGGCGCCTGTCACCTCGAGTGTATTCGCATTCTTCTTCACCAGCGGCTGGGCTACCTCGACGACGGCCCGTACCATCTCGCCGATGTCGAAGGTTTCCAGATAAAGCTCCATCTTGCCGGCCTCGACCTTCGACAGATCCAGCACGGCGTTTATCAGCTCGAGCAGGTGCCGGCCGGCCGTTTGGACCTTTCTGAGGTCCGGGATGAAATCGTCCTGTCCGGCGTCCGTAGCCTCCTCCTGAAGCATTTCGCTGTAGCCGATGATGGCGTTGAGCGGCGTCCGGAGTTCGTGGCTCATGTTGGCGAGGAAGGCGCTCTTGGCGCGGTTCGCGGCGTCCGCCGCCCTTGTGGCCTGCCGTAACCTTTCGACAATGAGCCCGCGCTCGATCACGCCGGCCAGGATGCCGGCTGCCGCGCGCAGAAACACTTCTTCGGCGCTGTCACGGCGGTGTCCCGGCTCGACATAGACGGTCAGGACTCCCAACAGAATGCTCGAGGACAGTAAAGGAACGCAGTACGCCCCGTGAAGTTCCGAGGAGGCGGAACGGCCTGGCTCGCCGAGGTCGTCGGCAAACACCAGGTCCCGAACCGAAGCCGCGCAGCCGCACAGGCAGGAACCCAGGCGCACGTGCGCGCACTCGCGTTGTACGGATTCCGGCATGGAACGCTGTGCCCGCATGACGAGCGTATCCGAGCCCTCCTCGGCGAGCAGTATGGTTCCTTGCGCGCGCGGCGCGAGCCACGGGGTCGAAAGCACCTGATCGAGGGCTCTTCTCAGCAGCTCGTCCTGAGGCAGGTCTGCCAGCGAAAGACTCAGAACCGCGTTCAGCGCGCTTTCGGCGGCGGCCTTCTGCTCAAGGCGCTGCTGGACCTCCTCCATTTTTTCGAACTGCTCGACGACAAGTTCCGCCGTGATGGCGGCGGCGCGCCGCGAGACCCAGATTTCGCGTGTAAGGAGGTCCGTATCCGCCGCCGTGGAGTTGTGGGAGCTTCCACCGTTGGCCGGTGTCATCGGGCGCCTCCGTGCATGGGCGTCTCGATCGCGAGCCTCAGCACAAATTCTGCCGCCGCGGAGATCGCCGCCGCCTCAGCCGGCGCTTCGATCCCGACAATTCTTACCTCGGGCGCCGGGCTATCACAGACCGCTGGAAACACGCGCAATAGATACGCAAGTCCGGAGGCATGGCCGTAGGCGAGCGAGGAGGCATCTGCTCCCTCCTCCCGGTCCAGAACGACCACTTCGCCGGGCTCTGCAAATCCCGAGACGTTGTCGACAAACACCACGCGATCGGCGCCCTCGAGGCACCGCAGGAGATTGAGGCCGTTCAGGCCGCCGTCGATGAGTTCGACGCCTGGTGGCAGGACGCCGGCCTGGAGCAATCTGTACAACCTCGGCCCCGCGTCATCCATCGGATGATGCCGATTGCCGATGCAGACGATCCGCGTCATAGGCCAAACACACTCGCCCGGCCGGCTGGCCGCCCACGCACGAGGGCGTGCACCGTGCAGACCAAACAGGGATCGAAGGACCGCACTACATGCCCCAGTTCCACCGGGTTCCCGGCGTCGCGCACCGGCGTCCCGGAAAGGGCTTGCTCGATCGGGCCCGGCATCCCGGCAGCATCGCGCGGCGAGGCATTCCATGCCGTAGGCGTGACGATCTGGTAGTGGCTGATCGTTCCTTGCTCGATTCGCACCCAGTGGCCGAGGGCTCCGCGGGGAGCCTGAATCAATCCGAATCCTTCCCCTTCGGTGATCTCTTCCGGTTTCTTGTAGAAGGCCGGGTCTTCCGCGGCTTCCGAGAGCCATGTGTCCATCGCCGGCATGAATTGGGCCGGCCGCGCCAGGCGCGCGAGTTGGCGTGTCAGAACGCTTGGGCCGCTTTCTCGCACGAGATCGGAGAACAGGGGATTCCGCGCGATCAGCGCCTCGGCCAGAGGACCGGTCTCGGCCGGGCTACCGTCGTAGCGAGGCGCCTTTGCCCAGGAATATTTCCCGCTCTCCTGGCCTGTGGCATACGGCTTCGTTTCACCTTGCATCGGATGCTTCGCGCCAAGCCCATCCTCGAACCACGAGCACGCCACATGCTCGGTCACCTTCTCCTGATGAAACTCCTGCGCCTCGCTCTGCGGTGGCAGGAAACCGGACGGAACAAGTTGTCCGCCGCCGGCCGTGGCCCTGAGGGAAGTGCCGGCCGGCAGATCGAGCGAACCGAAACTGAGAAAAGATCCCGGACCGCGTCCGATTCTATCCAGCCCGATCGCCCGCCCAAATCGGAGGCAAAAGCCGAGATCGCCGTTCCGGTGTGCATCCCTTTCTTCGAGCCACACCTCGAGGTCCACCGCGCTCCGCACCTTGGCCCAACGCTCGAGGGAGCAGCCCAGAACGCGGCTCTCGTACCATTGGCGAAAACCCCGCAGAAGCAACCGGCACTGCAAAAGATCGGCGGGACTCGACACCGAAACCAGCCCGCCGGGCACCATGAACGATGAGTGCGGCCACTGTCCGCCGATGATGGCGATGATTTCGAGAATTTTTTTGGTTTCCCGAATCGTGGCAATCACCGTCTCGCCCCGGAATGGCTCGTACCGCCGCAACGCTTCTTCAAAGAGCGGAACTTCGGCGTAAGTGGGATTTGCGAAGTCCGGCGCGAACATGAGGAATGTCTGGCGAACGTCGCTCTGGACGTGCTCTGTCATCAACGCCACGTTCCGGAGGGCGACGGCCGATGGGGGAGGCTCGGCGCCCGCGATGGCGTCCAGCGCTTTGGCTGCCGCCGTCAGGTGGGCGGTTGTGCAGATGCCGCAGATGCGCGGGGTGATGACCAGCCCATCCAGCGCGCCGCGTCCCACCAGGATGCGCTCGAATCCGCGGTAAAGAGTTCCGCAAGCCCAGGCCTGACAGACGCGGCCGTCAGCGATATCCGCGCGGATTTCGAGATCGCCTTCGACGCGGTTGAGCGGGACGTTTACGGTCTGTTTGCTCATCGTTGAGCTTTGCGCTCCTTAGACGCGGGTTTTCCGTTTTCGCAGCCGCTCGGGCGCGGCCGCCGCGGCCATCGCCTTGTAGGCCAGATAGTGAGCGCGGTCCACTCCGTTGGGCAGTTCGAGCGGCACGTCCGCGATCGCTCGCGTCCGGAAAAACGGAAATCGCTGAGGGAAGTCCGGCTCCGTGCAGCCGTGGCAGGGCACGCCGATTCGCGTTTTGGAACTCCGCCGGTTCCAAAGCAGCTTATTGCACGGCCCGCTGGTCACCGGGCCGTGACAGCCGCGGTAGAAAAACAGGCAGCCTTTCTCGCCGAAATCCCGCTCTTCGATGCGGTACTCGTGATACTCGTTGCGGACGCAACCCTGATGAATCAGAAGACCGTACCATTCGAGCGGCGCGTTGTATTCGTTCAGAGGAAGTGGCGAGCCAAGGCTCAACGCCGTCAAAACTCCGCCCACGACATCGTAGTGGCAAGGACAGCCCGGCAGGTTGATTACCGGATGGCCTCCGGATGTCGTGAAGCCGGCGCCGAGGAAGCCTCCTTTGGCGCGGTTGAGAAACTGCAGGCCTGTCGCTTCGATTTCGCCATCCGCCCCGATTCCGCCGTAACTCGAACATGTGCCCATGGCCATCACGAACTGCGCCCGCTTCGCCAGGCCCGCGACCAGATCCTTTTTGGGCTTGGAATCGAAGGTGTCATACATGCCGGTGCCTCCCGGCCCCCGGATCACCGCTCCTTCGACGCAGAGGAAATCGAGCGGCCGGTCTCCGGAAAGAATTTCTTCAAGCAACCGCCGGTGATGTGTGGGGCTTCCATTGGAGAGCGATGGGTGCCAAAGGACTTCGATATCAAGGAGCCGGAGCAGTTCGGTGAAGTCCGGCGACTCCATGCTGAGCATAGCCACGCTGTCTCCGCCGCAGCTTCCGCATTGGAGCCAATAAAGAGACCTGGGCATTCCCCTCCTAACGCAACTTAGGATTTTCCGCCCTCATTGTACATCCAGGGTTGCGATAGCCCTCGGCACAATGGGACTGCGGAAGGCGTGCTTGCGGCTAGGCTCGAGAGCCGCAAGCTTGGAGTGCGGCTAGCTCTTGGGGACCGACACGGTGATGTTGCGGAACCTGAGGCCGCCGGTGTGGTCGCCCTGAATATAGAACGGTCCGGGTTCGCCCTCGTTTGCATCGAGCGCACCTCC
>JAJYCN010000244.1 GCA_021778335.1 Acidobacteriota bacterium
CTGGTATCCCCGCGTGGACAAAAATCCCCAAAAATTCATCGACATTCCTCACGCTACCGCGGCCGATTTTCAGAAGGCCGCCGAGCGCATTTATCACGAGCCCGGGCAGGCTTCCGGCATCGGCGTTCTGGTTCTTCCGGAGCCATAGGCGCCCAGCCCGCCAAAGGTACTTCTGTTACCAACACCGGAAGATTCTGATGCCGCGGTTCCCGCACGAAGGCGAATGAGAACAATGCAACGCCACAAGCAGGCTGCCCGGACCGGCGCGAAACACGGCGGCGGTCCCCGGCATCGATGGCTGGCGTTCGCCGGCGCTGCCGCTGTTTGCTGCCTTAGTCTCGCGTATTTTTACCGGAGCCTTTGGACGAGCCGCGGCGACAGCATGCCGGGTGATTTGGGCGACGCCCGGTTTTGCATGGTGATCCTGGAACACTGGTGGGCCGTCTGCCGCGGCCTTGTTCGCTGGACAGACCCAAACTTTCTCGCGCCCACGCACGGCATCCTTGGATATAGCGTCACCCTGTTTCTCCACGCGTTAATCTACATTCCCTTCCGCATCGCGCATTTGGACACGTATCTCGCCTTCGCGTTCACCATCGTCGTTCTGCGCGCTCTCGGCTTCGTATTTTGTTACTGGCTCGGCCGCGAGACGCTCGAATTTTCGTTTCCCGTCTCCCTGCTCTGCGCCTGCCTGTTCACAATCGCCAACATCAACACCGTCTCGTCGAACCACGTCCAGCTCCTCAATTTTGAGTTCGTCCCGCTCCAGGCTGTGCTCATCGGCAGATACCTGCGCCGCGGGTCCGTGATGTCGCTGGCCGGCGCGGCCTGCCTCACCGGCGCGATGCTGTTCACCGACGTCTACGAGGTGTTCTTTGGCGCTCTCATGGTCATTGCGCTGACGCCGCTCTGGCTCGCCGTCGAGTATCTGACAAACAGGAGCGGGCTTGCGGAGCGCTTGCGCAACTGGTTACGGCATGCTCCCCGTGATCTCGCCGTAGCGGCCCCATTTTTCCTCGTTTGGCTCTGGCCAATCCTGGAGGTTTACTGGGGGTTGTACCGCCGCACAGGCGGTTTCGATTACGCTCACGTGCTGTACTTTACTCGGGACTGGCGGGAAATCCTCAACGTCGGACCGGGCAATGTCATTTGGGGCTCCACGCTTGGCGCCTGGTACGCCCGCACGTCTCCGCAAACCGGCGAACCCGGAACCGGGATCTCGCCGTTGATGGCCATCGCCGCGGCAGCGGTTGCGGCGGTGGCGTTCCTGCAACTTTTCACGCCGCGCCCATCCCCGGCGTGCGGCCACCAATGGTACAAACGCGCGATCGTGCCGCTGGCGTTCGCGGCCGCGGCTCTGTATCTCATCTCCGTGCGCTTTGGAGGGGTCTCTTTGTGGTGGCGCCTACGCAGCTACTTGCCCGGCGCCAGGGCGATCCGCGTCCCTGGGCGGGTCAATACCCTTCTCGTCCTCGATGCGATCCTCGTATGCGGCCTCGCGATCGAGTGGCTGCTCGCCTCGACCAATCGAAGATGGGTTAGATTTGCCATTCTCCTTTTCGCCGCCTCGCTCTGCGCCGAGCAGATTAGCAGGATGGGCATATCCGGTTTCTCGCGCTCCTCCGAACTCACTTACTTTGCCCGCTTCCCGGCGCCCCCGGCAGGCTGCGCGCGATTCTACGTCTTCGATCCCCGGCAGCCGGAACTGAGTTACATCGGCCAGATGGACGCCATGGTGCTTGCCCGCCGCATCAATCTGGCAACCATCAACGGCTACAGCGGCGAAAATCCCGCCGGCTTTGATATGTTTGACTTCAACCCCGGCTATCGCAACCTTGTCGCCCACTACCTGATCGCAAATAGAATCTGGAATGGGACCTGCGCTCTGGACCTCCAGCGAGCGCGCTGGTACAACTCCTCGCAATCGCAAGCGCTCCTTCAGTCGAGCTTTCCCGATGGCGCCAACGCCGGCATCAATTTCAAGGCCGGAGGGAACGCAAAAGCCTTCGAAGGACCCGGATGGTCCTCGCCCGAGCCGATCGGTACGTGGACCGATGGACCGGAGGCCATCCTCGCGTTAACCGGCTTCACGCCGGCCCACGGCGTCCTCACGATGCGCATGGTCGCCGGCGGCTTCTGCGCCCCCGGGCATCCGCGGGTGGGCGTAACCGTACTCGTGAATGACGACCAGGTTGCCGCATGGACGCTCACCGCCGCCGACAAAAACGACGAGCGAGTGGCGCAAGCGCCGCCGGACGTTCTCGCCTCGCCTGTCACGGTGATCCGGTTCGAGATCTCCGACCCCGCGTCGCCCCGTGAACTGGGTCTTTCTCCCGACACTCGCAAGCTGGGCATGCTCGTCAAACAGATCACCCTTGTTCAGAACCGCTAGATTCGCCCCGAGCCGCCTGTCCGATACGCGTCCCCACTTGATAGAATGCGGCACGAATGAATTTCACCCGTCTTGTTACCATCACCGCATTCGTCTCCGCGCTCGTCCCTCTATGCGCCCCCGCGCAGGACGCCGGCGAACCCTACTCGACCCACGTCAGTAAAAAATGGAAGATCAGCGACCGGTCTCGCCCCATGGCTGTCGTCGTTACCCCCGGCACAGCCAGCACCGACGAGCAGCCAGGCCGGCCGCCTTCCGACGCCATCGTACTCTTCGACGGCAAGGACCTTTCGCAGTGGGTGGGCCGTCACGGCGAACCAGCGCCCTGGTATGTCGGCAACGGCTATTTCTCGACCGAGCCCGGCAAGGGCGACATCCACACCAAACAATCCTTCGGCGACTGCCAACTCCATGTCGAATGGGCGACGCCGAATCCGCCCCATGGCAAGGATCAGGACCGAGGCAACAGCGGCATCTATCTGATGAGCCTTTACGAACTCCAGGTGCTTGACTCCTACAACAGCACCACATACACCGACGGCCAGGCCGGCGCGATTTACGCGCAGTTTCCTCCGCTCGTCAATGTCAGCCGCCCGCCGGGACAATGGCAGACCTATGACGTGGTCTTCCACGGCGCGCGGTACTCGCCCGACGGTAAAATTCTCCGTCCGGCGTCGGAAACGGTGCTGCAGAACGGCGTGCTTGTCCAGGACAACTCAGTCCTCACCGGCCCCACCAACTACATGAGCCGTCCACCTTACAAGCCCGGCCCGGACAAAGCGCCGCTCCTGCTGCAGGACCACGACCATCCGGTCCGCTACCGCAACATCTGGATCCGCGAGATCAAGGAACCGGCGCCGTAACTCCGCGCTGTTCTCCTGTCAGCAGCCGCGCCACGGAGGCGGCGGAATCGGAAAACCGCTGCCCCGCCGCCCATCGCCGGGCGGCTTCCGACATTTGCTTGCGGCCTTCCTCGTCTCGCAGCAATCGCGCGATCGCCGCGCGCAGCCGCTCCAGCGTCTCGCGCCGTGAACCCATCGGCACAAGCTCTCCGAACTCCTCCCGCATCACCGCCCGCGCTCCGTGGTGATCCAGGCAAACCGAGGGCAACCCGGCGCCCAGCGCTTCCAGCAGAGTCAGACCGTAGCTTTCGTGCCGCGACGGAAACACATAAACTGAACCCAGCGCCAGGAAAGCGCTCTTCCGCAGACCCATCACGTAACCTGGGAACACCACGCGAATCCGGCGCAGCTTTGCGGCCAGTTTGCGGAGCCTTCGCTCGAAGCGAATCCCCTGCATGTACGCCGCCTCGCCACAAAGGAAAAGCCACAACGGACGTTCAGGCAGATCGCCCCGCCGCTCCCACTCCCGCAGGGCGTCGATCAGGAGGTCCTGCCCTTTCTCCGGTGAGATCCGGCTGAGAGTGAGCAACACGAGCGCATCCTCGGGCACGCCATACTCAGTCCGCAGACGTGCTGTTTCCTGCCGAAGCAGGTCTTCCCGTGGAGGCTCTCCCGCGTTCCCCCAACCAACCACATGGATTCGCTCCGCCGGTACATCGGGATAGCAGGTGAGCATCAACTCGCGCATACTCTCCGACGGGACAACCGCGGCCTGAGAATACCGCAGGCTATTGGCCTGCTGGTCGAAAACCAACTTGGCCATGCGGGGAATCAGCGGCGACCGGCGCACTCGCTCATGCCAGCGAACGAGCGTCGAAGGCGCAACCAGCCCTCGCCCATAAATCGCCGCCACATACGCGACGACATCGACGTGATAAATCGTCACGATGCGGAATCCCGCGGCGGCCAACCGGGCGAAGTCCGGCCCTTCGCTCACGTCGTTCACCAGCACCGCGGTTCGCGCCGGATCGTGCCGCAGCACTTCTTCGGTCGCCGCTTCGGAAAACGCAAAACAAAACCGCGCGTATTCCCGCTCGCTGCTCCGCACAAGATCGCGCGAGCCGGGTGCACGCGCTCCGAGGATCGCGGGACCGATCAGTTGGAACTCAAACGGATTGGCGCGCGCCCACTCGGCGAGCAGGCGGTCGCAAACCGCCGCACCCCCACCGAGTGGAACTGCTTGTCCCGCGAAGCCGCCGTGCGCGGCCAGGTACAGAACTCGGAGCCGATGTGTCTCAGCCGGCAACGGAAATGTACTTGAAACCCGCCACGGCGACACGCGCCCGGTCGAGCGCATACCGTCCATCGAGCAGAATCCGCGACCGCATCTTCTCGCCGATCACGTTCCAGTCCAGTTCCCGGTACTCCTGCCATTCCGTGGTAAGCACCACCGCATCGGCGCCCTCGGCTACCTCCAGCGCCGAGGCGCAGCAGGTCACGCCAAGCCCGGCATGCTCGCGCTCGAAATTCGGCATCGCCACCGGATCGTGCGCCTTCACGCGGCAGCCCCGTTCAATGAGGTTACGCGCGATATCCAGCGCCGGCGCCTCCCGCAGATCGTCCGTGTTCGGTTTGAATGCCAAGCCCAGGATCCCGATGGTCCGGCCCTTCAGAATCTTCAACTCCGCAAGCAGTTTGTCGACCACCACATCCCGCTGCCGCGCATTTACCGATCGGGCCGCTTGTACGATCTGCATCCCGATCGCGTATTCCGACGCGGTAGCTACAAGCGCCGCCGTGTCTTTTCCGAAGCACGAACCACCCCAGCCGATTCCCGGCTGCAGGAATCGGTTCCCGATTCGCTGATCGAGCCCAATGCCGCGCGCCACCTGCCGGATGTCGGCCCCGACGCGTTCCGCCAAATGCCCGATTTCATTGATGTAGCTGATCTTCAGCGCCAGAAACGCATTCGCGGCGTATTTGATCAACTCCGCCGACGCCAGGTCGGTTGAAACCAGCGGCACGGCGCCCATCGCCTCCGGACGCGGCAAGTACGGCGGCGCCGCGAACGTCTGATCGAGCAGCGGCCGGTACAGTTTATACAGCACTTCCAGCGTCCGCGCGTCGTCGGAACCGATCACGACCCGGTCCGGATACAAACTGTCCAGAAGCGCCGTTCCCTCGCGCAGGAACTCCGGATTCGAGGCGACGGAAAACTGATGGTCCGCCTTCTGGCCGTGGTGCTTGGAGTACGACTCGCGGACGATCGTCCCCACCCAGTTCCCGCTGCCGATCGGAACCGTCGACTTATTGACCACCACCATGTAGTTGCCGCTGAAATATTTCCCGACGCTCTCCGCCGCGCTTTGCAGATAACGCAGGTCCGGCGCGCCACTCGGCGTCGGCGGCGTGCCCACGGCGATAAACACCACTTCCGCGCCGGCGATCGCCTCGGCGGGGTCGGTCGTGAATCGCAGGTTCGGCGAAGCATCCGCCATCAAATCGGTCAGATACGGCTCGTAAATCGGTGTCTTGCCATCGCGCAAAAGGCCGATCTTGCGCTCATCATTGTCCAGACACGTTACCTTATGTCCTAGATAAGCAAGACACACACCTGTCGTAAGACCGACGTAGCCGGTCCCGATGATAGAAACGTTCATATACTAGAAGGAGTCAATTTCACGCTAACAAATTGAGGGGCGCGTTGCAGAATCGCTCCGCCGCGGTTAGCCTGAAAAACATGACTTCGCGCGTCAAACTGCTGATCCCAGCCGCCCTCGCATTTCTGCTCGCCGCGCCGACGGTTGTCGCCTCCAGCGAAACCCAGGCTCTGGCCAACCATTGGAAGACCTCGAAACAGTACACCCTCGATATCGCCAATCAGATGCCCGCCGAGGACTATAACTTCAAACCAAACCCGGAAGAAATGAGCTTCGGCGAGCAGATGGCGCATCTCGCCCAAGCCAACGCCTATTTTCTCTCCCTCCTCTCCGGCGGCAAGTCTCCGATTGACAAGCCCGCCTCCTACGACAAAGCCACCGTCCTGGCCCTGCTCACGAAGTCTTTCGACTACTCCATCTCCGCCATCGAACGCGCCACGCCCGCGCAGCTCAGCAAATCGTACAAGACGCCCGACGGCACGATGACCGGAATCGGAATGATCTACTTCGCGATGGACCACACCACTCACCACCGCGCCCAGTGCGTCGTCTACCTCCGCTGCAAAGGAATCAAACCGGCCGAGTACCGCTACTAACCCGCTACTTATGCAACTCCGCGTCGTCCTGTTGGCCGCCCTCGCCGCCGGAACCGTTTCCGCCCAGCCGCGCGTCTTCGACGCCCTCCGCTGGCGCTCCATCGGCCCGTTCCGAGGCGGGCGCACCGTCGGAGCGGCGGGCGTTCCTTCCGAACCGAACGTCTTCTATATCGGGGCCAACAACGGCGGAGTCTGGAAAACCACCGACGCGGGCCGCACCTGGCGGCCTCTGTTCGACTCCCAGCCGACCCAATCCGTCGGCACCCTCGCCATCGCTCCCTCCAACCCGGCCATCATTTACGTGGGCAGCGGCGAAGGACTCCAGCGTCCCGACCTCTCGGTCGGCGACGGCATGTACAAATCCGATGACGGCGGCGCGACCTGGCGCCACCTCGGTCTCCGCGACGGCCAGCAGATCGCCGCGCTGCTCATCGACCCGCACAACCCCCAGCGCGTCTTCGCGGCCGTCCTCGGCCACCCCTACGGCCCCAATCCCGAGCGCGGCGTCTTCCGCTCGCTCGACGGCGGAGAGCATTGGAGCAAAGTGCTTTACCGCGACGAAAACACTGGCGCCGTCGACCTCGCTTTCGATCCTCACAACCCTGGCACCGTCTACGCGGTCCTCTGGGCCGCCCGCCAGGGCCCCTGGGAAAACGGCCACTTTGAAGGGCAGGGAAGCGGCCTGTTCCGTTCCACAGACGGCGGCGGCACCTGGACCCAACTCCACGGCGGCTTGCCCACGCCCGCCGACGGTCTCGGCCGGATCGGCATCGGCATCGCCCCGAGCGACTCCAACCGCATCTATGCCCTCGTCCAGGCTCATCACGGCGGCCTGTTTCGTTCCGACGACGCCGGCGCGACGTGGAAACGAGTCAACACCGAGCGCCGCGTCTGGGGCCGCGGAGACGACTTCGCGTGTGTGCGCGTCGACCCGCGCGACGAAAACAAGCTCTACGTCGCCAACACTTCCACCTACCGCTCCCTCGACGGCGGCGTCACCTTCGAAGCCGTCAAAGGCGCGCCCGGCGGCGACGACTACCACAACATCTGGATCAACCCGCTGGACCCCCGCGTCATCCTTCTCGCCAGCGACCAGGGCGCCACCATCAGCGTCAATGGCGGCCGGACGTGGAGTTCCTGGTACAACCAACCCACCGCGCAGTTCTACCATGTCTCCACCGACAACCGCTTCCCTTACCGCGTCTGCGGTGGCCAGCAGGAAAGCGGCTCCGCCTGCGTCTTGAGCCGCGGCAACGACGGCCAGATCACCTTCCGCGATTGGCATCCCGTCGGCGCCGAAGAATACGGCTACGTCGCGCCGGACCCGCTCCATCCCGGCATCTTCTTTGGCGGCAAAGCCACGCGCTACAACGAAACCACCGGCATGACGCAGGACGTCGGCCCGGACCCACCCGGCAATACGCGCTATCGCTTCCTCCGCACCGAACCGCTTCTGTTCTCCCCCACCGATCCTCACACGCTCTATCTCGCCGGAAACGTGTTGTTCAAAACCACCGACGGCGGCCACTCCTGGTCCGTCATCAGCCCGGACCTCACCCGCGAAAAATGGGACATCCCGCCCAGCGTCGGCGTTTTCCGCGCCCAGGCCGCCGCGCACGACCAACGCCGCCGCGGCGTCATCTACACCGTCGCCCCTTCGCCGCTCGACGGCAACCTCATCTGGGCTGGTACCGACGACGGCTTGATCCACATTACTCGCGACGGGGGCAATTCCTGGGCAAACGTCACCCCGCCCGCGCTGATCGCCTGGAGCAAAGTGTCGTTGATTGAAGCCTCGCCCTTCGATGCCGGCGCCGCCTACGCCGCCATCAACCGCATCCGCCTCGACGATCTCCGCCCGCACATCTACCGCACCCGCGACCTCGGGGCCACCTGGACCGAAATCGTCAATGGCCTCCCGGATAACGAACCGGTCAACGCCATCCGCGAGGACCCGCGCGAGCGAGGTCTCCTGTTCGCCGCCACCGAACGCGGCGTCTACGTGTCGTTCAACGACGGGGATTTCTGGCAGCCTCTCCGCTTCAGCCTGCCCGCCACCAGCGTCCGCGACATCGTCATCCACGGCGACGATCTTGTCGCCGCCACACACGGCCGCGGCTTCTGGATCCTCGACGACATCACTCCGCTTCGCCATGCCGCCTCAGCCGAAGCGGCCGGCGGCGCATACCTTTACGAACCGGCCACGACGATCCGCGTCCGCCGCGACCAGAACACCGACACGCCGCTGCCGCCGGAAGAACCCGCGGCCCAAAACCCGCCCGACGGCGCCGTGATCGACTTCTGGTTGAAAGATGCTCCCCGCGGGCCCGTCACTCTTGAATTCCTCTCCTCCTCCGGCGCCGTCCTCCGCCGCTTCTCGAGCACGGACGTGATCCGCCCCACCCCGGCGGAGCTCGCAAGACAAATGACCGTCCCTTTGTTCTGGGCACGCATTCCCAAGCCCCTTCCATCTCAAACAGGAATGCACCGTTTTGTTTGGGACCTTCACATGGCCCCGCCCGATTCGATCGAACATGACTTCCCCATTTCCGCCATCCCCGGCGACACCCCGCGCCAGCCGCAAGGCCCGATTGTCGTCCCCGGCCGCTACACCGTCCGGCTAACCGTCAACGGCAGGAG
>JAJYCN010000245.1 GCA_021778335.1 Acidobacteriota bacterium
GTCAAGTATCTGGTCCGTCGCATCCGTGGACGCGTCCGATGCGACATGTACGTGCAGACGCTCTTCGGGATAGTCCCACCCAAACGTCTCTTCGATTTTCCACGCAATGTCCTTTTCCTCATTCCGCGCGGAGATCAAAACCGACACTTCCGGCAGGAAGGATTCGTCGCTTCGTGGGCGGACTCTTCGGAAGCATGAGATCGCCATGAGCGCCAAGGGATAGCCGGCGTAAACATAGACGAGCCAGATCACACCGGCCAAGAACAACGTCAACATCTGGACAGGCGCCCTCCCGACAGCGTTTCGGTGACCGTGGTTCGCGCCGCCGAACACACCGTCGAGATAGCCTGTACGTCTTCGGCCGCGACCTCGGCGGCGACGGACTGGCCCAAGAGTTCAACCGAGACCAGAAATCTTCCTCTCCCCTTGTCTCGAAGGAACATGCCGTCGAGATTTTTCAGTGGTCCGCGAATCACGCGCACCAGCGCGCCCTGCTCGATGTACGGGACCGTGTGGCACGAACAGCCCGACGACAACATACGGCGGATCGATTCGATTTCCCGGTCAGGGATCGGTTCCGGCTCCCGCCCCGAACCGACGATTCGGACGCTGCCGGAAGTCTCCAGGATCGGCAAGCGCGCGGCGGCCACGTCCGAAAGCCGGACAAACAGATAGCCGGGGAAGACGGGCGTGTCGATGCGGCGTTTCCGGTCGCTCCACTGGTGCATCTCCGAGAATACCGGCAGATAGTTCGCCAGGCCGCGCACCCGCAGCCCATCCGCCACGCGACGTTCGAAGTTCGATCGTGTCTGAACGGCATACCAGCACGTACCCACATCTTCTTCCGGCGGGATCCCCCTGGCATTGTCGGCCACGTGTTCAGCGTCAATAGACATAGCTTCGCCCTTTCACCCACAAGTCATATTCCTATATGACTCGACCGGCGCCTCCGTTGCGACTTCACTGTCGGCCGCGCTTACTGGCGGCCATTCCGACAACCCGCGGTCATCTAGCCAAAACACTCACGGGTTGTGCGTACTATCTCCTCACTTACACGCCTCGCGTCTAATTACCTCGCTCTGCGCATTCACTGGTCATGTGTCTCACCGCGCTCCTCTTCCTAGTAGCAGGATCTTTACCGTCTCAAAAAGAATCACCAGATCCAGGCCGGGAGACAGATGACGGATGTAAAACAAGTCGTACGCCAGTTTCTCGGCATTGTCTTCGGTGGAAGCACAGTATCCCTTGTGGATCTGCGCCCATCCGGTAGCCCCGGGCGTAACATTCCATCTTTGTTCGTAAAACGGTATCTGTCCGGCGTATTCCGTTTCGAGTGTTGGCGGAAACGGTCTCGGGCCCACAAAATGCATGTCGCCGCGAAGAATGTTGATCAACTGTGGCAACTCGTCGATCCGGAAGCGGCGGAGGATACGGCCAACGCGAGTAATACGTGCGTCATTTTCCGCCGCCGGTGTCGGCCGCCCGCCGGTGTCGGCGTGATCGCGCATCGTTCTGAACTTCAGGCAGGTGAAGACGCGACCGCCATTTCCGACGCGGCGCTGCCTGAAAATGACCGGCCCCGGGGAGTCGAGGCGAATTGTAATCGCGGCCAGCAACATCAGGGGCAGAGTCATCAAAAGCCCTACGATCGCACCGAGGATCGACGCCAGCCGTTTGTACGTTTTCAGGGCCGGAGACAGATGAAACCCGGGGGAAAAGAGAAGCCAACTGGGATGAAGCGCGTCCAGGGCAATTCGTCCTGTCATGGCTTCATAAAGCGCGGCGCCATCGTCGACGCGGACGCCCCTGGCCTTCAGCTTCAATAGCTCCATGACGGGCAGCCTGCCGCGGCGATCCGCCATTGTCAACACAATGCGCTGAATGTTCTCATTCTCGACAAGCGCCGGCAATTCCCCGGTGAATCCGAGAAACGGGATTTGTGCGGGAAGCTCGCTGGTGGTACGGGACGCGTTTGCATAGCCAGCGGGAGTCAATCCGAACTCCGGGCGTTCCGAACACTCCTGGGTCAGCGCCGGCAACAAGGGCCCATCACCCAGGAACAGGACGCGTTCTGTGAGCGGCGAATGCTGTTGAAGCGCTCCGAACAGGATCCTCCAGGCGGCTAAAACAATGCCGATGGAGGTAATCCCTAGCAACAAGAGCGTGCGGTCGATCTCAATTCCCGGAAAGAGGTAGAACAGCGAGGCCAATACGAGCGAAACCGCGCCGATGGATTGGACCAGCCTCGTAATCGCGTCGGCGCGGTTACGTAGTGTCCCGGAATCGTATAAGTCAAAGTAGTGCATGCTCAGCATGCACACCAGCACCGTAAGTAGAATTGTCCAGCCGTTCCGTTCGTAGAGAAGGACGATCGGCGTATCTCGCTGGAAGCGAATGTAGGAAGCCCCGACAAGCGCCCCAAATGTAAGGAACGCCTCGGAAGCAACCAGGAGGAGCGTCCGGCTGGGAAAGTGGACGCTCAGGAGCTTAATCATGGCCTGCCCGTCCCCCGTTAGAAACCGCGGCCGCCGCCAAGGCTCCGTTTGAGCGGTATTGAGAATAGTATTTATAGTATGGGGAGTGCTCCGCATCAGCGCCGTTGAGAACGATACCGGCGACATACACGTCCTTCAGCGACTCGAGTGTGCGCGCGACGCTGTCACGCGAGGTGTGCCCAGCACGGACCACGACAATCACTGCGTCCGCCGCCGCCGCCAGACACTGGGCGTCGACAAACGGCGTGAGCGGCGGCGTGTCGATGACGATCCAATCGTACTTACTGCCGAGGGTCATGGCCACTTCCTTAAGCCGGGGGCCCTGTAGCAGTTCCGCCGGATTGCGTTTCGCCGCGCCGGCCTGCAAGAGATCGAACGACAGAGGCGACACCGGCAGAAGATTTTCCTCGACGGACTGCTCCTCTTCCAAACACTCCGCAAACCCGGGAAGCACTGGAACGCCGAGCACGCCCGCCACGTAGGCGCAGCGGAGGTCCCCATCGATGAGCGCAACCCGGCCGGAGTTCGCGGCCAGAGTGGCTGCCAGATTCACCGCGACAACGGTCTTGCCTTCTTTGGGCGACGCGCTTGTGACCACAAGCGTCTTCATCGGGCGGCGTTCGCGAATCCGCTGCAAACGATGGGCCAATAGGCGTAGGCTCTCGTCAGCAGGTCCCCGGGTGTCGCTGCGTGAAAAGACCATACTCTCGGGACCCGTCGACGCGGTCAGCACTCCTCGAGAGACAGTCGCGTCGCAGAAGTTGTCCGCAAACGTTGGTTGCACCGCACCGTCCTCCGGTTGCCCGCGCCCGTTCCGCGCAGTCCTTGGCTGTTCAGCGTGCGAGCCGTTCCCGTTCTGGAAAATCCGCTTCAAAGTTCCGCCCCATTCACCCGCAGCCATCGCGTTCGCTCTCCGTCCGTGGCCGTTCAGGCCCGCAGCATACTCCCAATTCCGCTACCGATCACAATCAAGACCAACAAAACTCCAACGGCGAGCTCCAGACGTGACCGCCGTATCCGCCGCCGCTCCTGCACCGAATTCAAGTGGGTCGGGATGCAAGCCAGTATTGGGACCTGAGTACGAAGCTCAAGGTCGCTCTTTCCGCGGATGGTTGAGTCCAGGAACTCCCGCAGCACGACCCAACCGAAGCCCCCGATCACGCCGAGCACCCACCCGATGAGCACGATCTGCAGCCGGTTCGGAGGCATCGCCTTGTCGGGCCGCTTCGCGGGATCAAGCACGCGAAATTGCTCCCCTTGCTGCCGTTGTTCGAGTTGCGTTGCCAGTTCCGACTGTTGTTGCTTCTGCAGTAGCGATTGATAGTTCAACCTCGCGTTATCGCAATCCCGGCTGATCTCGGCGAACTGCTGTTCCAGCAAAGGCGTTTCCTTCAGCCGGTCCTGCATGAGCGCGATCTGCTTCTGCAGCATCATCTGATCCCGCTTCTGGGCGGCGATTTCAAGATCGATCGCCTTGAGATGGCTCGTGGCATCCGCAATCGCCGGAGATACACCGGGATCGGGCGCCGGACCCTGCGCCGGACTTGGGGATGGAGAAGCAGGTGATTTGGCAGCCGCGGTCTTCAAGTCTGCGACGACGGACTCCCAATGAGCGATTTCCTTCTTCGTTGTGATAACGTCCGGGAACTCGCTCGTGTATTGTCCGGTCAGAGACTCGTAGCGCTTTTTCAGGTCCCGCAGAGTCGCTTCGGCGTTCGCCAAATCGGAAGAGCGGTGAGTCCCATCCGTTCCGGCAACAAGCATCCCGCGACCGCCGGCGGCGCGCCCGATTGCTTCGTACTCACTGCGGATCGAAATCAGGTAGACCTTTTGTTGTTCGGCGCGCTGAAGCTCATTGGTGACGGCCTGAAGCTGGCTTTCGAGACTTGCCATAACCTGAAGGTTAGCTTCGAACTGCTCCGGTAATGCGCCCAGATTCTTCATCTTGAAATCCTGAAGGCGGTGCTCCTGGGTGGACAGCTCGTCCGCGGCGGCCTGCAACTCCGTGCGCAGAAATGCAGTCGTGCTCGCCGAGTCTTCCGCGCGCGTCCTCAGGTTGTACTCAATGAACAGCGACGTCAACTCATTCGTGACGCGCTGTGCCGTGTCGGGAGAACGTGAAATGTAGGAGATGTGAAATGCCGTAAGTTGATCCTGCCGGCCGGGGATTTGTACGGGTTGGACAAAGATATTTCCGCGCATCTTATCCACCAGGTCGTCCATCGTTTCCTTATTCCGCTCGCCGGCATACAGATGGAAGTCCTCAATCAGTTTCTGAAGCCTGGTCCTGCTCAGAATCTGTTGCGTCATGGTGTCGAGCCGCGACTGGAGATCGCTTACTACGTTTGGCTTCACATATTGCGAGGGGACCTTTTGTTGTTCGATCAATATCAGCGAGTCGGACTGATACTTCAGCGGCCAAACATAGGCGGCAACGGCCCCGGCGAGGCCGATCACGCAGCACGGCAGCAGGAAACTCCAGCGGCGCCGCGCGAACACCTTGCGGTAATGGGCGAGGAAAATTTCCGTTTGAGCGCTCGGAGCGTCTTCCATTAGATTCGTCGTCATGGCCGGATTAGTCGCCTTCTGAGCTGACGGGAGGAATAGTCAGGGGCAGCGCCCGCTTCGATGGGATACCGGCGTCTCTTAACTTGTAGAAGAGCGACCGGTAACTTATATTCAGTTGGCGGGCCGCTTTCTTCCGGTTCCAATTGTTCGATTGAAGAACATCCAGTATTACCTTCCGCTCGACTTCGCGAGCGGCCTCGCGGGTCATGGACTTCAAGGAAACGCCGCTGGTGTTTGCCGTTCTCTCCGGCTCATAGGCTTTGTGTCCGTCCAGCATTTCGTCCAGGACCGCTTCGTCGGCGTCCAGGACTACGTATGTCTTCAGCACGTTCTCGAGTTCGCGGATGTTGCCCGGCCAATCGTGCAGGCAGAGGCGCCGGAGAAAGACCGGCCGCAATCCCGATAACCCGCGGCCGTACTTGGTGTTGTATCGATCGAGAAAGTACATAGTTAATGCGGGAATATCCTGCCGTCTTTCCCGCAGAGGAGGCAAGCGCAGAGTTACGACGTTCACCCGGTAAAACAGGTCCTCGCGGAACCGTCCGATCCGGACCTGCTCCTCCAGTCTTTGCGGAGACGCGCAAATGATGCGGACGTTCGCCTTCTGCTGCGCCTGGCCGCCCACCCGACTGAATTGTCCGTCCTGCAGCAGTTGTAGGAGTTTCGCCTGGAGCGGCAATGCGAGTTCGCTAAGTTCGTCGAGAAAGAGCGTCCCGCCGTCCGCCAGTTCCACCCAACCGGGTTTGGCTTCCTTAGCGCCCGTGAACGCTCCGCGTTCGTAGCCGAACATTTCGCTCTCGAGCAACGCAGACGGTATTGCGGGACAACTTACTTTGACGAAACGGCTGAGATTCCAGGGAGAACGAGCGTGAACGAAACTCGCAATGAGATCTTTTCCCGTGCCGCTCTCTCCTTCAATCAGGATTGGAACGTCGGTGGCTGCGACGCGGTTGACGCGCGACCGTAGGTTCTGCATAGCCGGAGTAGCGCCAAACAGAATCGCCTCCGGAACGGCATCGTGCGCGCAAACCGTTTCCGCTGGGCTGATCTTCATGGCGGGATTTGGTAGATCCTGCATCGGAGTGCGTAGTTCTCTGCGCATTTGGCGTTCCACGCGTCTTTCGGGGCGGGTTCACCGGCAAGGGTGAATCACGCTCTCCGGCGTCAGCTATAAGCTGCTGATAATGGAAGGCCTAATTGCGAACGGAGCGGAGCACTCCGCTTTTGTTGACGAATGTCGAGCGATGTAGTTCTGAATTATAGTGAGAAAAACATTGCATCTGTTTGCCAGTTTTCTTCCTATTTGTCCGGACCGATCGCCGTCACGTCGGCGGCCACTTAGCGGCATTGTGGCTCCCCTGCGACGCCGGAATGCCCGCAATGCCCTCCGCTCGGCTCGAAGCGCTTCGTGAGCTTCGCGCCGGCCGCGGCCATTGGACGCTAGCGTCCGCCTGAGCATAGATTCTGAGGCTTAGTGCGAAATCAGCAACCCGGCCGCAAGTGCGCTAACTGCGGCCGGCGGGAAGCTGTCGCGCAGGGGAATGCAGGGGCCTTCTGGCTCCTTGACTCCCTGCTTTACTTCTGTCTTCTTGAGAATTTGGTGCGGATGAGAGGACTTGAACCTCCACTCCCTTGCGAGAACTAGAACCTGAATCTAGCGCGTCTGCCAATTCCGCCACATCCGCACGATGCGGGCAATCCCTATTTTCCTGGATGCCCCCGACGGCTGTCAAATTCGCGCCGCATGCCAAACCCCGTGCGGGGCGGGGAAGCCGGACCCGCCGCCGGCTGCTGCTGCCGAAGCCGCAGCACCAGCGCCATCACCAGGCTCTCCACGTTCGCCGCCACGTCTTCAAACACCTGCTTGCTCTCCCCGATCGGGTCGCGCACCCGCCACTCCTCCACCTGCACGCCCGGCGCCGCCGGCGCCGGGCGCCCGCTCATGTTCACTATCAGCTCCGCCGGCGCGCTCGCCCCCGTCTCGAGCAGACCCTTCGGAACCGCATCGCTCAGGTCGATATTCTTCGCCTTCATGACCTCAATCGTCAGCCGCGATACCGCGTAAGCCGGCGCCAGCCCCGCGCTCGACGCCTCGATCACGTCCTTGCCGTAGGCGCGCGCGAATCCCTCCGCCATCTGGCTGCGGCACGAGTTACCGATGCACAGAAACAGGACGCGTTTGCGCGGCATTCTCCTCCACCTTATCCAAAAAGAACCGATGCACCCGCAAGTCGCCCGTCAACTCCGGATGAAACGTCGCCGCCATACGCCGGCCCTGCTCCACCAGCACCGGGTTTCCGTCGTACCGCGCCAGCACGCCAACCTCCGGCCCCACGCGCCGGATAATCGGAGCGCGGATAAACACCGCTTCGATCTGGCCGCCATCGAGCCCCGGCGCCGCGATTGTCGCAATCCGGCTGTCAAGCTGCCGCCCATAGGCGTTCCGCTGCACGTCGATATCCATCAGCCCGAGCGACTCCTGCGCCGGCGCCGTCACATGCCTGGCGAGCAGAATCGCGCCCGCGCACGTCCCGAAAATCGGCCGCGTCTCGCCGAACACCCGCAGCGCCTCGAACAGGCCCTCTTCCCGCAGCAGCTTCAGCATCGTCGTGCTCTCGCCGCCCGGAAGAATCAGCCCATCGGCTGCATCGAGGTCCGCCGCCGTGCGAACCTCGATCGCCTCCGCGCCCGCCCGCCGCAAAATGCGCGCGTGCGCCTCAAAATCGCCCTGTAAAGCGAGAACTCCGGCAACCGCCATGCCCTACCAGCCCCGAGTCTGCAGCAGTTCCGACCGCGGCAACTGCGAGACGTCCAGCCCCGGCATTCCAATGCCCAGGCCCTCGCTCGCCTCCAGCAGCTTCACCGGATCCTTGTAATACGTCGCCGCCTTCACGATCGCCCGCGCCCGCGCGTCCGGATCGGACGACTTGAAAATCCCCGATCCCACGAACACCGCCTCGGCGCCAAGCTGCATCACCAGCGCCGCATCGGCCGGCGTCGCAATCCCGCCCGCGGAAAAATTCGGCACCGGCAGCTTCCCGTGCTCGGCCACCCATTCCACCAGCTCGAGCGGCGCCTGCAAATTCTTCGCCTCATGCACCAGTTCCTCTTTGCCCAGCACCGTGAGCTGCTTCATCTCCTTCACAATCGTCCGGATGTGCCGCACCGCTTCCACGATGTTCCCCGAACCCGCCTCGCCCTTCGTCCGGATCATCGCCGCGCCCTCGGCGATCCGCCGCAGAGCCTCGCCCAGATTGCGCGCCCCGCACACGAACGGCACCTTGAAATCGCGCTTGGCGATGTGATGTTCCTCATCGGCCGGCGTCAGCACTTCGCTCTCGTCGATGTAGTCCACTTCCAGCGCCTCCAGCACACGCGCCTCCACGAAGTGGCCGATCCGCGCCTTCGCCATCACCGGAATGCTCACCGCGCTCATGATCTCGCGGATCTTCGAAATCGGCGCCATCCGCGCCACGCCGCCTTCCTTGCGGATGTCGGCCGGCACGCGCTCCAGCGCCATCACCGCCGCCGCGCCCGCCTTCTCGGCGATCACCGCCTGCTCGGCGTTGGTGACGTCCATGATCACGCCGCCCTTCAGCATCTCCGCCAGGCCAACCTTCAACCGGAACTGCTCATCGAAAAACATCGTCGTTAGTCCTTTCCTCAAAAAACCTGCAAAAATCTCCGCGCCGCTACACCAGCGCCGCCGCCGGCTCGAACTCCCGCGCTTCGGCCTCCTGCTCCGCCGCCCGCGCGAACACGCGTCCCAGCCGCTCCATGCCAAGCCGGATCTTGTCCACCGGAAGCTGCGCGAAACTCAACCGCAGCCCGCCCGGCTCCGCGTTCGTCACCGCGAAAACTCGCCCCGGCAAATAACTCACGCCCTCGCGCCGCGCCGCCGGCAGCAACGCCTCGGCGTCCAACCCGCCCGGCAGACGCACCCACAGGCTCATCCCGCCCCACGGCCGCGTATAGCCGCTTCCCGGCGGCAGCATCTCCCCGCACGCCGTCAGCACCGCGCCACCACCGCCCGCGGCGCAA